>DASYJM010000329.1:0-6799 GCA_035996445.1 Candidatus Acidiferrum sp.
CGGCGCCCCATGCACTACTTCCGCAATCAACGCCAGTGATTGCAGGGTCCTTGGCCCGAGATTTTCCAGCAACAATAAAGATGCGAAGTCCTGCAGCTCACGTTCATAAGCTACCGCCAATATCGCCCCCAGCCGCTTCAAATCTACAGCCTTTGCGCGCACGTCGTGGTGCCGCGGAACCGTTAATTTCGACGCCTCGCGCAACGTTTTCTCCGGCGCCTGGCGCGCCATCTCCAGCATCGCTTTCTGTGCTGCCCCAGCCTGCGCATCCACAAGGTTCATGATGGTGCCCTGGTGCTGCCCCACAATCGCTGTGTGCGGATCGCAAGTAAAATCTTTCACCGTCGCGGAATGCCAGTGGTATCGCCGCGCCAATCCGTTCGCCGGATTCATCCCTTGCTGCACAACGGCCCATTTCCCAGCATCGCTCACGATAAATGTGTGCAGATAAAGCTGAAACCCGTCTGCAATCGCATTGTTATCAATTTTTGCCGTTAGCCGGCTGGTGCGCACCAGCGCATGGCCCGCCAATCCGGCGGCATTTGCAACCGTGGTCAATTCCGCTGGAGTCTTCCGCGATTGCTTTCCTCTTCCGCCGCAAACATGCAGTCCGAGCTCATGCGCGCGCGGATTCAGTCCTCGTTTCAACGCGCCTACCACCGAAGTGGTAATTCCCGACGAATGCCAATCCATTCCCATAACACTGCCAAACGCCTGAAACCAGAATGGATCGCTTAAGCGCGAAAGAAATTCCCCGCTGCCATAGTTATAAATAATATTCTCCGCGATGGCCGACCCCAATTTGGTCATGCGCTCGGACAACCACGGCGGCACCCGCCCACCATGCAAAGGCAAATCCGCAAATCCAGATCGTTTCATCTCAAATCTATTTTACTCCGTCAGGCCAAAAGTGCATTCCCGCCACCGGCGCGCCGAAAAGAGTCATCTCTATCGCTAACGACACAATTTGAGGGCTTCCGCAATTCCCGGGCGTCCTTAGGAAATCTCCGCGAGCGGCCAAAAAGACGCTTGACCTTTATTCCATATTTCCAGTACCATCGAACTATGTCGGCCACTTCTCCAGCTCAAATCGCCCGCTTCGCCGACATGTTCTCGGCCCTGGGCACGGAAGCACGCCTCCGCATCATGCAGCTTCTGATGACTGCCGAGCCCAAGGGGATGGTCGTCGGCGATATCCAGTCAGAGGTTGGCATCCCCAATTCCACGCTGTCGCACCACCTCGACAAACTAAAAAATGAAAACCTCGTCACCGTGCGCCGCGATGGAACCTACCTCTGGTATCACGCAAACACGGGCGCGCTTAAAGATCTTCTCGGCTTCTTGTATGCCGAATGCTGCACGCGCAACCACGTGGTCACGCCAAAAGATTTAGTATCGATTTCCAGATGAGAAAGGGAACTCAAATGAGTTCAGAAAATATCAAATCCATCGTGCAGGAAAAGTATGGCGCAGCAGCCAAACGCGCCGCGTCCGGTCAAACCTCCGCGTGTTGCGGCTCGAGTCCCGCATCCGCCATCGAAGGATGCGATCCCATCACCGCGAATCTTTACGGCGAAGGCGAAGCCGGCTCCGTTCCGGAAGCTGCCCTGCGCGCCTCGCTGGGCTGTGGCAATCCCACCGCTCTTGCAAAACTCGCACCCGGTGAAACAGTTCTCGATCTAGGATCGGGCGGAGGCATTGACGTTCTCCTCTCCGCGCGTCGCGTCGGCCCCACAGGAAAAGCTTACGGTCTGGACATGACAGACGAAATGCTTACCCTGGCCGAAGAGAATAAACGTAAATTAGGCCTCATCAACGTCGAATTTCTGAAAGGTGAAATCGAGAACATCCCGCTGCCCGACAACTCTATCGACGTCATCGTGTCGAATTGTGTCATCAATCTCTCGGGCGACAAGGACCGGGTCCTGCGCGAAGCATTCCGCGTACTCAAGCCCGGTGGCCGCTTCGCCATCTCCGATGTTGTAGTTCGCGGCGAAGTCCCGGACCAGATTCGCAAGAGCATGGAGCTTTGGGTCGGCTGCATCGCGGGCGCGCTGACAGACACGGAATACCAGCAAAAACTCGCCGACGCGGGATTCGATTCCATCGACATCGAACCCACGCGCATCTATAGCATCGACGACGCCAGAGAATTCCTGAAGGCCGCAGGCATCGATGCCGACGTAGTCGCACCCCAAATCCGCGACAAATTCATCAGCGCCTTCGTGCGCGCACAAAAGCCCGCCGCCAAAACATGCTGCGGCCCTACCTGCTGCGCAAATTAAATCTCACCCAAACAAACGAGTGACCGGGCCCGGGCTATCCGAATCACGGAAATGCCAGGCCCCGTCACAATGCTACCCATTAAAAAATGAGCTTTAGCCCAAGTTGCATGGTCCGGTTGCCGCCCGTGAATTGATGGAAATTCAAAAAACTGCCCGGCGCGGTGATTAAGACAAGTCCCCCGGCAAAAGGATTCGGGTTGGTAGTTGAATCCAAGGACCCATTATTCGACGGAAGTCCTATGCTGAAATTTCGGTGATTGAAAGTGTTGTAAGTCTCAGCCCGGAATTGAACGTTCAGGCGCTCGCCGAACTTAGTGCTTTTCAGCAACGCGATATTCCAAAGGTTCAGTGCGGGCGTGTTAATAGTGTTTCGGCCGATAATATTGTTATCTGTCCCGAGCCCGGCTTTCACGTACTTGGATGCCGCGTTGGCCGCAACATACCCGGCCACATTTGCTGCACCTCCGCAACCTGTGGCCGACCCCTGCACGCTGGTATTTCCGCCTGCGTCCACGCAAACGAAGTTAATTCCTGAAGGTACATTCGACGTCCCTGCAGGGTTGAACACCGGGCGATCCGCCGTGCCGCTACCATTCGCATTCGCATCGGTACCGTTTAACAGCGTCACAGGTTGCCCGCTCTCAAAGAGATAGCTCCCACTGACTTCCCAACCATGTATGAAGCCACCGACAAATCTGTTGCCAACCTGCACATTCGGGAGGTCGTAGACCCATGAGACCGCCACCTTATGCGTAAAGTCCAATGCAGAACGACCGCGGTCTGCTGAGATATTGCGCGCATCCAGCGGACGGCGAGGGTTAATCGTGCTGGAATTCAGCTCGTTCGTGGCATTGTCTATTGTTTTAGAGAACGTGTAGTTGCCGCGCAAATACAATCCATGTGCAAAGCGGTGGATGGTATCAACCGACCCCGCGTGGTAAATGGACTGCCCCCAGGGAGCTTCATCGGTCAAAACTCCGAAGAAACCATCTGCGGAGTAAGGTTGAAAAAGTCTCTGCCCCAGGAAGTTTTGAAAGTCTGACAAACGTTGAGATGTTACCGGCAAAGTCGCTGGAATCTGCGAGGTTGAGAGATACGTCGGCAACGGTTTCAGTCCTCCGCCCGGAAATCTCGGATCGAACGCGGAAACTTCGTTGAGCCTTATCTGCACAGGTAGAGCAATGCCATGGGTTCCCAAATATCGAACTTCAATGCTGGTATTTTTCTGTAATTGATGCTGAACGCTTAAGCTCCAGCTAAGAATCTTGGGCGCAGTCAGGTCTGGAACAATTCCAGCGGTAAGTGCCCGGGCAAGAGTTTGCGTATTGGGGGTAATAAATGGCGAGAGGCCGCCTCCAGCGAGGAAACCTTTGCCGGTTCCGTCGGCAGGGTCCAGAAAACTTGCGCACCAAGGAGTACTCGGTGCGATCTGGCAGGTAAGTCCCGGATTATTTTCAAACTGCCGTTGCGGCGGCTGATTGTTCGTTTCAAAGTTAGTGGGATAGATGTCATAGAAATATCCCGCGCCGCCACGAATCGACCATTTGCCGTTACCGGTGACGTCCCACGCAAAACCGACGCGCGGTCCGAAATTATTTGTATCGGGTTTTGGCGCGGTAAAAAATAACCCCAGGGCCGGATCGTTGGCTACGGCATTGAATGCCTGGTTATTCGCATCGCGCGGTGTGCCGAAATATTCATAGCGCAGGCCCAAATTGAGGGTTAGCCGGGAAGTTACTTTCAAATCGTCCTGCAAGAACCCGGCGAAGGCATTATCGTTTCCGACGAAGGTCCCGTTCCCCACGTTTCGCAACGCGCCGTTGCCACCGTCTGGCACAAAATCATTGAGAAAGGAGTTCAGGGTTGCCCAATCCCATTCCCCTCTCGCTCGCGGCAGAAAAATCGTCTTGTCGATATATTTGCGGATCTCAATTCCACCACGTAACGTATGTCTCCCCCGGATGTAAGTAAGGTTTTCCTGAAGTTGATACGTGTTTTGCGTGTAGCCCTGTGGAGCACTCGGAAATGGACCTGTATTTAAACTGAGCTCGTCTACCTCCGCGTTGGGAAATGTTGCAAAGTTTGCGGGGAGCACATAGTTAGGTCCATTTACTCGTGAATATGACAATCTGAAATCGTTAACCAGGCGAGAATTTATTGTCCACGCATCGGTAAAAATTATTTTGCGGGAGTCCGAGGCCACCGCACCGTTAAATTGCGCCTGAGGCTGAGCTGGATTAGGCAGTGGGCCGCGAATGCGGTCGAAGAGAAATCGACCTCGCAATTGGTGACTTCCCAGGTTCAAGTCGGCATTGGTGATGAAATCGTTTTCATTCACAAAATTGGGGGCTATCGCCTGTAACGTTCCGACCTCAATCGGTACTCTGCCGGAAGCTGTAGTTACGCATGCAAAATCTGGCGTGATGTCTGCGGCGCCAGAATTGCAATGACTAGGAAAATTGCTGGCAGGCGCCACCGGCGTTTGCGCAAGGATGCCTTGGATCGCAGCGTCAGGCTGCGCCAGGGTCATAATCTGTTGTAAACCCGCTGCCGTCGGAGCGGTTATGACCGGGCTTCCCGCCGCGAGCCCATTATTCTGGAATTCGTAACCGCCAAAAATGAACAGCTTGTCTTTCTTGATTGGCCCGCCGATGCTCCCGCCTGCGCGGTTATAATCAAAACGGTTTTTCACGCCATTTGCTTTTTGCAGATTGTCTTCCGCGAAGTAATTTCTATTTTGGTTATATTCGTGAGCTTCACCGTGCCAATCATTGGTGCCGGACTTGGTAGTGATGATAAATTGTCCCGCCGCGGAATGGCCGTACTCCGCGCTGAACTGATTTGTCAGCAATGTAAATTCCGCCACAGAATCCTGAATCACCGGCTGTGTAGGACCATTGACGCCTTGATTGTTGTCGTCAGCTCCGTCGATCGTGAAGCTGTTATATCGCGGCCGCAAACCGCCAATTGCGCCTCCGGATCCGCCCGATGCGCCCCCCGGTTGGGTCGTGCTGTTGGGCATTAGAGTGGCGTATTCCAGGACCGAGCCCCCCGGCACGGTAATCGGTATTTCATTAACGACACGCCCGTCAAGGCTGGAGCCTAACTCCGAGGAAGTAGTGTTGATCAAGTCGCCCGCTGAGTTTACCTCCACGACTAAGTTTGCTCCTCCCAGTTCTAACTTCACAGTGACATCGGCCACTTGACTAGCCGCCACGCGCACTCCTTTGCCAACATACTTTTTGAATCCTTCTTTCTCCACCGTGACGGTATACGAACCGATCAATAAATTCGGAAATTCATAAGCGCCGTTGCTTGATGCATTCGTCGACTGCGAAACATTTGTGCCTTCGTTAGTGACGGTGACCTTGGCATCCGTAACGCTGGCCCCGGAGACATCCGAGACCACCACGCGTAACGTGCCGTCCAGTCGTTGCGCCACGGCGCTGGACGCAAAGCTCAGCGTCAGAAGTACAGATATGACTAAAGATAAGAAAGGAAAGTTAGTCCGAATATACACTCCACGCGCGTGTGCGCCTCTGAGACTGTCACAATTCATAAACGCTCCTCCGTCGGTTTAGCGGTTCCGTTATTTTCATCACTGGTAACTGCTCGACCTGTCGCTCGGCGTAGTTGAGCCGTGACAAAGACATTGCATCTAAAGAACCAACCTTGGGTCTGAGCTAAGTTGTTTTGTAAGCGTCGATTAAGGGATTAAGGAAAGAAGCGCAGGAATAAACTATCGATAGTTATAAATGTTTTTAGCTGAATCAGTTTGGGTTCTCATAGTTTAGGCCGATAGTGGGTGTCGTGGTCTGGGAGTAGAACGTCGTAACTTGCACGCGAATCGCTGACTTTGCTCGCCGGCTATTTCGGCTTCCAAATATGCAGGGCGGGTACCCTTGTTGATGCACTTTGGCCGTAGCAGCCCAACTTCGAGGCTAGAACTGGTATCGCAGCGCGAACTCCATTACACGTGGCTTCGTGATCGTCCCGGAATACTGTCCCAGCGACGAAGGATTGGTGAGGGCGCCGTTGAAAGTGATGGTTGCCGCGTCGAAGCGAACCGAATTCGTCAAGTTATAAGCATAGGCGCTGAAGCGCAGAATTTGACGTTCGGTGATGTGAAAGTTCTTGTTAAGTCCGAGATCGACACCAAAAAATCCAGGGCCGCGGAAATTGTTGCGCGGTCCGGACTCGCCCGGATACGGCAGGCGGAAGAATTGATTGGCGAAAGCGACAGGGTCAGATCCCAAGTTGAAGGCAAAGGGATCGCCGTTCGAATTGAAAACCACTCCGGCCTTTGGCCGTGCACCGACTAACTCCGCGTTGCCCGAGAGCTGAAAGTTTGTATTCCAGGTGGCGCCGGCGGGTACGCTGAACGGAAAGCCGCTGGTCCACCGGTAGATTCCGCTAATCTGCCAGTCCCCCGCCAGGGCATTTGTCACTTGATTCCAGCCGCTACCGAAACGCTTGCCGTGCCCGAACGGAAGGTCATATACCCAGTTGGCGTT
>DASYJM010000330.1:0-4109 GCA_035996445.1 Candidatus Acidiferrum sp.
GGTGGTGGTTACATCCTGATGCGGAAGGTGAGTGGCGTCTGGCGCGTTGAAGACCAGCACAGCACTTGGGTATCGTAGTTGCTGTTAACAGGCGATTACACTAATTGACTGCCGAGGTTCGGTTTTCTAAGCTGCCGATTGTTCCGAGTAGTGCCGGATGTAGCGGAGCTTGTCTTCGGATAGGCCGCGCAAATCTTCTAGTTCGAGCTTGCTCTCACAAACGAGATCCGCGAAGAAACGTACAAGCGTGGAATACTTGTACTCGTACTTGCGGTCGATCGCTTTACGAAGCTCCGTCAGGTGCTCCAGTTCCCACAGTTCGAATGGTTGCGTGATCCTCGCTGCCATTTCTTTTGTCGATGGGATAGCTGCATTCAACTCCTGTTCCAGGACTCGATCGAAGGCCCTCCGCGCAATGGCCTTTTCTGTCGACGACCATTTCAGCTCGCGCATCTTCGAGTAGAAATCTTGTTCCACGTATCGAGGTAAGCTCGGCATATTCGTCTCCTCCTTCGGAGGATTTTATCTCCTGCACTCGCTCATCGTGCACATTTCGCGAACCACTTCTTCTGTTTCCGGGACTGTTTCGTTTACCCTCTCTGGACCAGGGCCAGCAAGTCCGCGTTTCGAGCGTAACCGATCGTTCACCGGGTGTCCAAGGTTTTGCTTGCACCCAAGATAACGTTCGGTAGTCTGCGCTGATGCGTGCCCCAATTAGGACTGAATCTGCTCAAGCTCGTCACCGCCCGAATGACACAACTTCGCACAGGTCCTGCGCAGATCATGGGGCGCGATATGTTCCAGCCCAACGACTTTGCAGCAGTTCCTTACCACGCACCCAAACACGAAGAGTAAGTCGGGCATTCTTGTGGATGTCCATTCGGTTCCTAAGAAACAGATTGCTCAGCACAATCAGCTTCTCTGGTTTCCATCGAATGGGCAACCTATTGAAAGATCACACCACCCCTCATATTTGACCTCCTTCCCGACGAAGCGCATAATCCGTGCGGCAGAATCGGCTCACTCCCCAAGCGTTCAATGCCCGATACCCGCAATTGGTTGATCTCCCGGAGGTTTTATGAGGTACGTTTCCCTGTGTCTCCTTCTTTCGGTCTTTCTTGTTGGACAGTCCTATGATGTGGCTCGGGCCGCTCAACCAGAGCTTTCCGGGATCCCGCAGCAGACATATCCACTGAATCTCTTTCGCGCTGGCATCACTTTTCCTTCAGGCGGTGCCTATGCGTCGGCAGTGGCGGTCGCCGATGTAGACCGCGACGGACACCCGGACATCCTTGTGGCCAATCAAAATGGCGGCGCGTTTGGGACCGTGGCTGTTTTGCTCAATCATGGGCAGGATACTGCTTTCGATTCTCCCGTCCTTTACAGTACCGGCGCTACTAACCCTTCGGCGATCGCTGTCGCGGATTTGAACTTGGACGGAAAACCGGACATTGTCGTGACTAATTCCGTTATGCCTAATTCAGGTGCCAACAACACCATCGGAGTCTTGCGCGGTCGAGGCGACGGCACGTTCGGCCGGGTTGTCCTTTACTCTTTAGGCGCGGATCCAGCGGCTGCGGTGGTTGTAGCAGATGTGAATGGAGACGGGTACCCGGATCTAATCACGAGTGGAGGAGACGTGTTGTTGAATCGGGGGGACGGAAGTTTCCGGCGGCCAACACACTATGGCACGGGAACGGGTGGTTCGGTCGCGGTTTCGGATGTGAATCGCGATGGCAAATTGGACATGATCGTCGGCTATGATACCGGCGTCGGCGTTCTCCTGGGCAATGGCAACGGTACCTTTCAACCGGAAGTCAGTTACATTTCGGCCGGTTATCTGGTGTCTGCCGTCGGTGTGAGTGATTTCAACGGCGATGGAACGCCGGATATCGCTCTCGTGAATTCTTGCACCGATAGCAGCTGTAAGGGGTTTGGTTCTCTCGGTATCTTGTTGGGAAATGGCGATGGCAGCTTTCAGCCCGCAGTCACCTACAGCTCGGACGCACTATTCTCTACCTCCCTGGCAATTACTGACGTAGACGGGGATGGCCGGACCGACGTGCTCGTTGGAAGTCTTTGTGCCGGCACCAGGAGTCACTGCGGAACCAATGGCTCGGTCAGCCCTCTGTTCGGCCATGGTGATGGAACTTTTCAACCATTTTACTTTTACGATACGCCCTCACCGGTAGTTTCGCTGGTGTATGCGGATGTCAACGGTGGCAAGCCTGATGTGGTGTTCGCGAGCGGCGCATCTGGCTTGGGCATCATGGGGGGCCAACGCGTCAGCAGTATCACCACCCTTGTCGCATCCCCAAATCCAGCAGTAGCCAACCAAGCGGTAACCTTCACTTCCACGGTTAGCGCAAGTGCGGGCATTGTCCCAGATGGACGGCAAGTGATCTTCTCTGATGGTGGTATTCAAATTGGAACGGCTGCAACGGTCAATGGAGTAGCCAAGTTCACCACTTCTCTGGCCGCAGGAAATCACAGCATCAAGGCGTATTTTCCCTTGGCCGGTGCTTTCAAACCCAGCGGACACTACATTACGGAAGTGGTGAAGCCGTAATTCAAAATCAGAGGTGTCGTCGGGTGGGCTGGCTGTGATCTATCAAGACGTTGTACCCACGGGACGAGCGCGGCTGAAAGGCGGAGCGTAGCCGAGGGAGTAATCCAGTAAGAGCCCCCGTGGCGGTCGACTTCCTATAGGCTGGTGACTTCTTTCCCCAAGTCGTTGGTATTGACATAGGGGTTCCGAAACCGCAGTTCGCGCCTTAGGTAGTTAGTGTAATGGCGATTTTTCGACAACTACGCCCGCGTGCCTCCAGCTCATTGAACGGGCGTATGATCTCCGTGTCAGATGAAGCGATACGCTCCCAACCTGATTTCCGGTGCCCTTCTGATTGCCGCCTTTTTGATGTAGTGGTGGCAGGATCAGCTTCTAGCTCTCACCTGTGCGGTAACTGCGTTCGTGACGCTCGGAGTAATTTTGATTTGGAGATGGTACCGAGCGAGAGTGCAGAAATGATTCGTCGTGAGTGTAATGGCGATGTTACAACAGTCATTCCGGTGGGGCTATAATTCCGGGTCATGGGACTCCTGAGCCACACGAAAAAAGCGCCTCAGTTCATCTTCAACTCAGGATGTCTTGTCTCCGTGCTGGCACCTGTCATCGGCCTCGTGCTGTACCCGAGGGCCAAGTGGGCTTTTTGCGTTTGTGCTCGTCGGAATTGCACTCATTCTGTTCAACATCCTCACTGCAAAAGCCCCTACACCGCAGGAATTGGCTGACCGTGCTGAATGCTTGTTGGGCGGGCACTACGGCGGGTACGACGTAGATGACTATGAGCACCTCAACCCCAAAGACCGCGCCTACGAGAGTTGTGGCGCAAAAGTATGGTCGTCGGCGGCCTGCCGGAAGAGTGGGTGCGATTGGATGAGGCAAAGAAAAATGAACTGCGAGACATCATTCGAAGTCTGAGGCAGCTGGGCGTCAGTGTCTGATAGCTGGCGTAACCAGGCGATTTCACTAACTGAGCATCGGGACTCGTAGTTAGTGAAATGGCGATGTTACGACAGCTACGCGTCACGCGGGAACCACAGGTGCCGGGTATAGCAGCGAGGAAAGGTATGTGCCAACAGAATAGGAGACGGCACGAACCAGCGGAACGGTAAACAAGAAAAAGCTCCTGACGTCCGGCGCACTCAGAACACTCCCAGAGCCAAAACCGGAGAGGCGACACCACACGTCGCCGTGCCCAGCGATTGTCAGGTAGCCAAATGCAAACCACACTGCTGGCAAAACCCATGTCCACTTCGCCGCAGAATTTCGCCAGGTTCGCCACATGCCGAACGCGATAGAAGCTGCACAGACGATGCTGAAGACGATTTCCTTCGAGACTATTGTCGCGACCGAGTGAGACGAAATCACTCTCCACAACGCCGTTTCCAGAATCGCCGTTCCGATTACGGCGACAGCAAGGTTAACCAGCAGCAAGCCACCAAACTTTAGGGCACGCATGGCATGGAATTCTAAACCAGTTGATGCGAATCTCAGGTCAACTGTCGAAATCAGCGATTTACACTCACAACCGCAATTGGCAGTGAAA
>DASYJM010000331.1:0-10880 GCA_035996445.1 Candidatus Acidiferrum sp.
GAGCTATCGAGGAGCGAAGAAACTCGAGCCTCTATCCCTCGCGGTTTTTCCTTCCTTGGTTTCTCCATTCCTAAAAGCTGAAAAATGGATCTTTTCAAACTTACTCGTACGCTTATCGATATCGATTCTGTGACGCCGAACGAATATGAGGTCGGTGCGTATCTGCTTGGATATTTGAGCGATCTCGCTGACCGGCACGGCGGAGTGGTTGAGAGGTTGGAAGTGGCGCCTCAGCGATTCAATGTCTTTGCTCGCTGGCGCGATCCCATCGTGACCCTTTCCACGCACATCGATACCGTTCCTCCATTCGTTTCTTCCCGGGAGGATCACGAGCACATCTGGGGCCGCGGCGCATGTGACGCGAAAGGTATTGTGGCCGCGATGATCACAGCTGCGGCGAACTTGCTGGAAACCGGGATCCGGAATTTCGGTTTACTGTTTGTCGTTGGCGAAGAACGCGGCAGTGCCGGAGCGATTGCCGCGGCGAAGACGCCTCGCGGTTCGCGGTATCTCATCAACGGCGAGCCCACGGAGAATCGACTGGCGCTGGCTTCGAAAGGGTCGCTACGGTTCGAGATCATCGCACGGGGAAAGCTCGCGCATTCCGCCTACCCGGAGTTGGGCCACTCCGCGATTCATGCGCTCCTTGATGTCCTGCAGGACATACGCAGTATTCCTTTGTCATACGATCCTCTGCTCGGCGCCGGCACGCTTAATATCGGCACGATTTGCGGCGGCCACGCGCCGAATGTTGTCGCCGATGAAGCCCGTGCCGAAATCATGTTTCGTACCGTAGCGGACGCGTCTCCGATTCGCAGAGCGCTTCCCGCCGCGGTTGCAGGCCGCGCGCACACCCGCGAAGTCTCGCATACCCCGGCACTGCGCTTAAGCAGCTTTGATGGACTTCCGGCCACCGTCGTGGCTTTCGCCACGGACATTCCCGCTTTGGGCGGTCAGTGGGGAGAACCGTTTCTGATTGGGCCAGGCAGCATTCACGTGGCACACACCGCGGAAGAGCACATCGCGAAGAAATCGTTGGTGGAAGCCGTAGAAATTTACGCGCGCATGGTAACGCAGCTCCTCGCGGCGCAGCGCGTTGCGCAGCAGGCAAGTTTATGACCTTGGGCCTCGCCATCGTCGGATACGGAAAGATGGGCCGGCTCATCGAGCAGCTTGGGCCAGAATACGGTTTCGATGTGCGCGCAAAATTCGACAGCCGAAATAATCTGCACGGCGCCGGGCTTACCCCCGCGACTCTTAGCGGCGTCGACGTGGCGGTCGAATTCTCCACGCCAGACGCCGTGGCCGAAAACATCCGTCAGCTCGCTGCGGCCGGCGTAAATGTCGCGGTGGGAACCACCGGCTGGATAGGCCATCTCCCGCTCGCGCGCCAGGCAGTAACACAAAATGGAACTGGGCTCGTGTGGGCTCCGAATTTCTCCGTCGGTGTGAATCTATTTATGCAGGTAGTGGCGCACACCGCGGCACTCTTCGCAAAGCAGGAATACGACGCGTGGGGCTGGGAAATCCACCATGGCGCAAAAAAAGATGCGCCGTCCGGCACGCTGAGGAAATTGGCGGAGGAGATGCGCGCGAGCGGTTACGAGCGTTCGGTAAACCTGAGTGCCAACCGCGCTGGAGCGCATCCCGGCACGCATGAGATCGGTTTCGATTCCCTGGCGGACACAATTACGTTGCGCCACACGGCGAGGAACCGAGAAGGTTTCGCTCGCGGTGCGCTTCGCGCGGCACGCTGGGTCGCGGGGAAAAAAGGTTGGTTCGAATTTCGAGAGATTCTCGACGAATTAGCAAGTTAGCGTCGGGAATTTCAGAAGGAGCAACAAATGTTTACCGGATGCGGCACAGCAATGGTCACGCCATTTCGACGCGACGGGGCGCTGGACGAAGCGACCTTAATTCGTTTGATCAATCGGCAAATCGAAGCGGGTATCGATTTTCTGGTGCCCTGCGGCACGACCGGCGAGAGTCCCACACTCACGCGCGAAGAACATCTACGCGTCGTGGAACTCACCGTCGATGTGGTCAAGGGAAAGGTGCCGGTGCTCGCCGGCGCCGGAGGGTACAACACTGCTGACGTTATTGCGCTGGCGTGCGAACTTGCTGCCGTCGGCGTCGACGGCATTCTTTCTGTCACGCCATACTACAACAAGCCAACCCAGGAAGGTCTCTACCAGCACTACCGGGCCATCGCGAACGCCACCACCTTGCCCATCATTCTTTACAGCGTAGCAGGCCGTACTGGCGTGAACATCGAGCCACCCACCGTAAAGCGCCTCGCGGGAATCGATAACATCATCGGCATCAAGGAAGCCTCGGGTAGCATCTCGCAAATGGCCGCGATACTGAACTCCGTGCCGGAGGACTTCCTCGTTCTTTCCGGAGACGACGCCATCGCTCTACCACTTATCGCACTAGGCGGTCGCGGCGTTATCTCAGTCGTCTCGAACGAAATTCCAGAGGAGATGGCATACCTCACCACCTTATGCCTCAAAGGAGATTTCACGAGAGCGCGCGAGATTCAGCGGCGTTATCAAATACTGATGGAGGCGAATTTTGTGGAGAGCAATCCCATTCCCGTAAAGGCCGCAATGGCAGAGATGGGCTTGCTTGAACCGGTCTGGCGACTTCCGCTGGTAGCGCCCAAAGCGGAAAATCAAGAACGCATTCGCGACGTTCTGGCATCGCTGGGGCTAGTCGAGAGAGTCCATGCAGCCGTCACAAATTGAAGAACTATTCGATAATCCCCCGGCCGAATACACCGACGATCATTTCAGAATATTTCGTGAATTCAAGGATGCCTTAAATCGCGGACGGGTTCGTGCTGCGGAGCCCGATGGCAGCACGCACAACGGCTGGCGCACCAATACCTGGGTGAAAAAAGGAATCCTGCTTGGATTTCGAATGGGAGTCATCGTCGATATGTCGATCGATGCTGTCCGCCAGCCATTCATCGACAAAGCGACTTATCCAGTGCGTGTCCTCACTCTCGCCGACGGAGTGCGCATCGTGCCTGGCGGTTCCAGCATTCGCGACGGCAGCTACATCGGTCGCGGCGTCGTGTGCATGCCTCCTAGTTTCGTCAACGTGGGGGCCTACGTCGGCGAAGGGACTATGATCGATTCTCACGCATTGGTAGGCAGCTGCGCGCAGGTTGGCCGCAACTGTCATCTTTCCGCAGGGGCGCAGATCGGTGGCGTGCTGGAGCCGGTCGGCGCGTTGCCGGTGATCGTCGAGGACGAAGTGATCATCGGAGGAAATTGCGGCGTATACGAAGGCACGGTTGTCAAGCGCGGTGCGGTGTTGGGTACCGGCACGCTGCTGAATCGGTCCACGCCGGTGTACGACCTCGTTAAATCAGTAGTGTACTCCGCGGGTCCTGACGGGCCAGCGGTCATTCCAGAAAACGCCGTAGTTGTGCCGGGATCACGGCCCATATCAAAAGGCCCTGGTAAAGATTGGGGACTGTCGCTTTACACCCCGGTCATCGTCAAATACCGGGATGCCAGCACCGATGCGCGCATTGAGCTCGAGGATCTTTTGCGGTAACAGCCGTGCAAAGACGACGAAGTGACGTACATAAATGTAAAGTAATGGTGAATTAAGTCAGCTTACGATGACTTGATTCTAGACTAGGGTGGTGTCTCGTCAGCATTTTCTGCAGCACAGACTCTATTTTCTAAAATATAAAACAACCTGAGGAGCCTGACACATGTTTTTGGTACAACGCGTTCGAAGCACAATTATACCCTCACGCATCGTAGCCACGGAGCTTGCGGCTCGCGCCTTCGGCGCCATCGCTGTATTAGCTCTCGCGCAGGCATTGACAGGGCAACTCTGGGCCAAAGACCAAGACGGTAAAAAAATTCTTGGACAACGGCTGGTCGATGAAATCGCTGCAAAGCACAAACCGGACGTGATTTACCTGGGTTTGCACAGCCAAACGCCAAAATCCAAGAAGAGTGAGATTTTCGCCTCCACCGACTCCGGAAAGATCGGGAAGAAATCTTCATGTGCAGACCTGCACGTCGTGGAAAAGGGCATCCCGGTGATGGAGATGAAAGGAAAATCTACGACCGTATTAGAGCGGCTGTTGGACAGCTCCGGGCATACGGTGGGACTAATTGTCGTGGGTTTTGATTACACCGATGGTCAGGAGGCGGAAGCCGCTAAGCTTGCTAAACAGGTTGGCGAAGAACTTTCACAACAAATTCCATCAAAAAGTAAATTGTTCGAAACCGGAAACTAGGAATATTTCTGAAGCATATTATTTCGGAGATTTTTCGTTTGTAAAAACAAAGGTGACGAGACGTATTCCTTTGCTGCCGGCATTCTCGAAAATTTGCGCTGGGCTGTTGCTGTCGCGCCATAAGATATCGCCACTTCGGAGCGCTTTCGGGGGACTGTTTACGCCGGTTACAATCGCACTGTCGTCGAGCACAATTACCAATCGGCTCTGAGCCGATGCCTCCAGGGTAACGCTTTGCTGCGGTTTAAGATGGATCATATTGATCTTAGTTCGATTCGTCTCAAATTGCGGTTGTTCCGAAAGAGCTGCACTGTCGGGCAGCGCTGACGGACAATTTAGGGGCTGTCCGGAAATTACGCTAGCACAAACGTTGCGACGCTCCTGTTGCGGCAAGAGTAGCTCCACCGTCACATTACGATAAGCAGCATCGCCTTCAATGGCCGTCGAATGGACGTAGCCTGCCTGCTGCAAGCGCAGCTGGGCCGCGAGTACTTTCTGGTGAGAATCGGGTTTACCAGGAGCCCTGACAATAATCTCAGCGTCGCTCAACATAATTCCGATGGCATCGAGGTTATGTTTGTGCAACAGAACGGAGTCTTTAGCTTCTACTTGGACGGAATAAACGTTCACGTAATCATTATGCAGAACGAGGTGATGATGAGGCTCCAACTTAAGCGGGATAATACTCTGCTCTTGCGCGCCAAACACGAGCGGTAAAGATAAAATTGCAGCTACTAGCACTTGTCGGGGATTCATGAGTGAACCTGTGGAAACCAATCTAGCGCACTTTGTGCGAAATGACGTAGTAGCTGATGTAATTCCCCGGAGATTGCAGTTCTTTCGCTGGGAAATTGCATATTTGATTCGGGATGGACTTCGCGGGAACCTAATTTTTTGATCCTTGAGACATCGGCAAATCCGGAGTGGAAAACGGTAGTTTTCTTAAATGCGATGCCTATTCAATCTTGGTGCCGACAGCAAGAACGCCGACGATAAGAATGAATTGCTTTCGACGCAAAAATGCCCGCAGCTACAATGAAAGATGGGCCAAACGTAACGTAGGTCTTAAAAGCCGTCAGAGGCCAGCTTTGTTGCCATCTCGGCGTATATTTCGACGGCTTGCAGCAACTGCTGTTTTGGAATGTGCTCTTCGGCGGTGTGGGCCGCGTGAATGCTGCCGGGGCCGATTAGAAACGGCTTTCCCCATGCCGCTCCGAAGCTCGGAATATCCGTGGTGAAGGACACTACCGTAGTTGGCAATCCGGGGAACGGTTCCAATCGTTGCGCGGGGGTTGTGTATTGTTCTCGCCCCTCGGCGCGTCCGCCTAGCACCTGTTCCAGTGCCTCACGTATGGGGGCGGCGCTCCCCACTAGCCGAAACATAATTTCAGCTTGCGCATGATCGGCGATGACATTAGGGGCGCGGCCACCTTTGATGGTTCCAATATTCAGAGTGGAGCGACCCAGCAATTCGTCTACTGGTAACTTGATAGCGCGAATGGCCTGCAGCACATCAAGCAGAGTTTCGATCGCGGATTGTCCCAGTTCTGGATAGGCCGAATGCGCCGCCCGGCCTCGTGCGATGATTTCATAGCGCAACGCGCCCTTCGTGCCCAGCGCGATTTTGTTCTCGGTCGGTTCGCCATTAATAAGGTAGCGGGACCCGCGAGAATTTCTGGCAGCAAGTAGCGCTCCGGCGCCGTTGACTTCTTCTCCCACCACGAAAAGCAAACCAAGATTTTTCTTTCCCGCGGCCAGCAGTTTTTCGGCGGTCGCAATCATGGCCGCAATAATTCCCTTGGCATCGCAAGCGCCACGCCCCCAAATCGTTTCCTCATTTTCGCGAGACGGAAAGAACGGCGGCACAGTGTCCATGTGTGTCGAGAGTGTCACAAGCGGCTGGCCCCAATGCGCGAACACATTAAATCGATTCGGCCCCACCTCCATTCGTTCCACGTGTCCGGCGTAACGTTTGGCCAGATTCGAAAGATGTGTGAACAGGAAGTCGCCGACACGGTTCTCTGAATTCGTGACAGACTCGATGTCGATTAGCGCGCGTGTTAGTTCAAATACGTTCATGGCTCAGTGGATTCTTACGGTATGGAGGAAATAAGACCGGGTCAACCTTACCTTCCAGACGCGAAGTTACTTACGCCAGCGGCCGCGCAAGTCGGCGACCAGCTCGCGTGCAACTTCCCGGGCTCGAGGAATATCGTGTGGATCAAAGGATATGGCCGATACTCGGGCGTGCCCCCCGCCGCCAAACTTCTCGGCCAGCGAGGCCAGATTGGCATCCGCATTAGCGAGATTCCACGGATTCGTACCCAGCGAAACTTTCGCGCGTACCGCCGATGCGCTCACACTCACTGAATAAATGCATTCGGGATACAACAGATACGGGATGAATTTGTTGTAGCCTTCCAGGTCCAGGTCGCTGACATCAAAAAAAATCACTCCTTCGCGCGCGTCGCCGCGCTCGCGAAGGATCTCAATGGATTTGCGATGTCTGTCCAGTAGCGGCTCAAGGTGTTTGGCAACCATGGGCAGCTTCACCATTTCTGATAGGGGGCGGTAGGCTAGCTCCGGAATTATTTTTGCGGGCAGCCCGTTTTCTGGCGCCGCTTCGATGACCAGCGCCAGCTGCGTGGCGGGTTCCGCCAGCGCCACCGCGGCCTCGGGCGTGGGGTACTGCGCGCCATCGATGATGTCGCCCCAATGAATCAAGTCGTCGAGAGGGGTGGTATCAAATCCGAATTTTTCTTTGGAAACGTCGGCGATCAACTTGGTGCAGGATTTGTAGTCCGGCTCGTAAAACATGTTCGGTCCAGGGTGCTGGCGAAAGTTTTCCGCGTCCGCAGGAGTCAGAAAGGCACTCTGATGATGATCGAACCACCAGCTCACCTTCAGCGAGTTCGAATATTTGAAGTCCACAATCACATTTTCGTCACCATCAAAAAGGCCGTCTGTCCAAGGCTGCACTGCTCGATGGGTCATGCCCGTCAGTTCGAACTGCGCTTGCGGATCGAAGCGTTCGCGGTAAAACCGGTAAAAAAGGGCGGCTGAGGCGGTGCCGTCAAAACAACGATCATGGAAACACAGGCGTACTCGGGTCATAAACCTGGCAGATGCCTTTCTAGGCTTAGTGCGATGTTAAATGAAGCTTTTTACAATGGTGGGAGCCAACGGGAAAGTCAAGAGCAACCGCGTTTAAGCACACGTTAAACAGACCGCACAATACGAAGGAGTCAGGCAAGGACAGAGTGACTCCAGGGGCGATTTCCGAACACTGGCTAATTATTTTCCGGCGATTCCATCCGCGATAGGCGCGGCGATAGGCACACGGAATAATTCGTGCTGATAGGCTTTAATCATCAGGAGAATCCACAAAACTACTCCCAGCAGTCCGAGCACCATGGAAATCAACGCCCAGAGACCGAATCCTACGAAGCCGCCAATGCCCATGATAATCCCGAGGCCGATCCTGATGATCGTGAGAGCGCCGAATACCACGATGGACTGCGCGGCGTGAAACCTGACGAAAGGCCGTTTGTCGATCAGTAAGAATATGATCCCTGTCAGCCATCCAAGCGCGTAGCACAACAGCCCAGCCACATTTTCCGCGAGACCTTCGCTGCTTGCCGCTGGCGCCGTGCCCACAGGAACCGCGGATGCGGTCTGGCTAGCTCCACACTTGGGACAGAATGCCGCGCCGCCTAACTCCGATCCACACGCTTTACAAAATGCCATTTGCAAGACCTCCGGGAGGATATAATGCGCCGGAGCGTAACAAAAGAGGGCCTCCAGCGCAATGTTTTATCGTGTCGGCCGGCAACCTTGCGATGAGTCGCTATCCCGAAAGCCGTTCTTTTGGCTGACGGACCTTCTGCCAAGAGTTGGTTTTCATGCCTAACGTTCTGACGTCCCCAAGCGTTTCCTCCGCAAATCCCACCGAACCCTCTCGCCTCTTCAGTTGGCCGCGTGACACGACGGCCGCCGAGCGCCAGACGCTCGTCGCTGGCGGCCTGGGTTGGATGCTTGATGCCATGGACGTGATGTTGTACTCCCTGGTGCTCGCATTCTTAATGCGCGAGTTCGCAATGGATACGCGCACTGCCGGCTTTCTCAATTCCCTGACTCTTCTCGCTTCCGCTATTGGTGGGCTGGTATTTGGCTGGGTGGCCGACCGCATCGGGCGCACTCGCGCTCTGATGGCCTCCATCGGGTTGTATTCAGTGGCCAGCGGGGCGTGCGGTTTTTCTCATTCCATTCCAGAGTTGGCAGCATTCCGGTTTTTGTTAGGTCTTGGGATGGGCGGCGAATGGACCGCCGCCGCTGCGCTGATAGCCGAAACGTGGCGACCCGAACATCGCGGCAAAGCCCTGGGGCTGATGCAATCCTCCTACGCCATAGGTGAAGCCATCGCGGCGCTGGTAGTCGCCGCGATATTGCCGCATTTTGGCTGGCGTGCGGTATTTTTCGTCGGAGTTCTCCCAGCGCTGCTGGTCTTCTGGATCCGCCGCAATGTTCCCGAGCCTGCCGTGTGGAAAGACCGCGCCGAGATCGGTGGATCTGGATTCTTCAGCCTGTTATTCAACAAAGGAATTTTTCGCGTGGGAGGCCTGGCCACCGCGATGAACGCCTTCGGGATGTTTGGCTACTGGGGACTGTTCACCTGGATTCCCGCTTACTTGTCTTTGCCAGTTTCTCATGGCGGACGAGGCCTGAGCCTAGTTAAGACGACAACATTCTTTCTGGTCTTGTGTTTCGGAAAATGGCTGGGTTACGCGTCCTTTGGGTTCTTCGCCGATGCGTTCGGCCGCCGCAAACCCTACTTTATTTATTTGCTGATCGCTGCCGTACTGACGCCCATCTATGGATCTGCGAAGAGCGCCTTCTGGCTGCTACTGCTCGGCCCATTCGTTGCTTTTTTTGGAACCGGATTTTTCTCCGGCTACGCTGCCATCGCTAGCGAAATATTCCCGACCGAAATCCGCGCGGCGGCCATGGGGCTTAGCTACAACATTGGCCGTGGACTTTCCGCCCTCGCACCGTTTGCTGTCGGGGCCTTGGCGCTGCATTACGGTATCGGCCCGGCTTTCTCGCTGCTGTCCGCGGCCTTTTTTGTAGCGGCGCTTCTGGCGTTGCTTCTTCCTGAGACTTCGGGACTCGCTCTGACCTGATTAGCAGCCGCGACGAATAACTGAATAGGTGATGGTGCGGGAAGAGGGATTTGAACCCCCAAGAGCTTGCGCCCGGCAGGTCCTAAGCCTGCTGCGTCTGCCAGTTCCGCCATTCCCGCAATGTGTGTAGAGAAAGTTTATCATGCTAATTTATAGGTCAAGAATACGTTGTTGTGTGTCTGGAGCCAGTTATGCCGCGAGATGTGCGCAGTCTTTTGGGATTTTACAATCCCAATAATCCATTGGATCACGCGTCCACTATTCCTTCGCCCTGGTATTTTGATGAAGGTATTGCGGAACTAGAGAGTAACGCTGTTTTTGGTAAAACCTGGCAGGCGGTGGGGCGCGCCGAACAGGTTCAGAACCCAGGCCAATTTCTTACCGCCGATATCTGTGGTGATCCAATCGTCGTCGTGCGCGGTGAGGACTTTCAATTACGCGCTTTCTATAACGTTTGCCGTCATCATGCCGCGGCGGTAGTCACGGAGGCGCAAGGTTGCGCAAAACAGTTTCGTTGCCCTTATCACGGATGGACGTACGGGATCGACGGCGCGTTGAAAGGCATGGTCGAATTCGACGGCGTGTGCGATTTCGAGCGCTCTGCGAACGGGCTGGTACCCGTTCGCGTGGATACTTGGGAGAATTTTGTATTTGTGAATCTCGATCCGGACGCTGGTTCGCTGGCCGGCTTTCTTGGCAGCATTCCAGACCTCGTCGCACCGCTGCAATTGACAAAAAAGTTGTGCTACTTCGATCGCCGCATCTACACTTTGCAATGCAACTGGAAAGTGTACGTCGATAATTATCTAGATGGCGGCTATCATGTTCCGCACGCGCACAAAGGGCTAAGCAGCGTCATCGAGTACACTAAATACACTATAGAAAACTTCGAGCGTGCCTGTTTGCAGTCCAGTCCGCTGTCCTCCGACCCCAGCTCCGAAGTTGGAGTGGCTTCCACACGGCAAGGCCGCGCTTTTTACCTGTGGATCTACCCTAATTTTATGTTGAACGCTTACGAAGGCGTGATGGACACGAACGTGGTGGTCCCACTAGGCGTGGATAAGTGCGCGGTGATCTTCGATTACTACTTTTCGGATACATCGGCCGCCGCGGAAACGCGGAATCGTTCGAGCATCGCTGTCAGCGAAAGAGTTCAAGACGAAGATATGGGCATCTGCGACGCGGTCCAACGCGGGTTAGGGTCGCGAGCTTATCTAGCCGGACGACTGTCCGTGCGCCGTGAAGCCGGAGAACACCTTTTCCATCGTTTGCTCCACACCGATTTAACTGGCGCCGCTAACCGCGCCGAAGCTGCAGCGGACTAAATCTAGATCGATTCGCCAGCTTTTAGGCGGTGTTCACCTTTACACTCAACCAAGGGTTCTATCAAGTACATGTGCGCAATTGTTTGGCGCAGGCGCATGGGCACGAAT
>DASYJM010000332.1:0-9065 GCA_035996445.1 Candidatus Acidiferrum sp.
GTCTGGAAAACTAGGCACTCCGCGCGTGTTCAATTCGACCTTCACGATGCAAGTGCGAAAAGACAACATTCGCCTGAAGCGCAGCCTTGGTGGCGGGCCGCTCTGGGATATTGGTATCTACTGCATCAATGCGTCCAGATACTTGTTTCAAGCGGAACCCGATGAAGTTTTTGCCTTCGATGCAGCATCCAAAGATCCGCGATTTAAAGAGATCGAGGAGAGCGTCAGTGCAGTCCTGAGGTATCCAGAGGATCGGCTCGCTGCATTTACATGCAGTTTTGGTGCTAGCGACGTGTCCAGCTATGAGGTGGTCGGCACGAAAGGCAGCCTTCGGGCGGATCCAGCTTATGAATATGCGGAAGGATTAAAGTTCACGGTCATGATCGGCGATCAACAGAAGGAACACGCCTTTGCGAAGTCCGATCAGTTTGGCCCCGAGTTGGTCTATTTTTCGGATTGTATTCTAAAAAATCGGGAGCCCGAGCCTTCAGGGAGGGAGGGTGCGATTGATGTCCGAATCGTTCGGGCTTTGTACAAGTCACTTTCAAACAGGAAACCTGTCTCTTTGCGAATCCCTGAACGGGCGCAAAGGCCCCACCCTCAGCAGGAGATTCAACGTCCACCGATAAAGAAACCGGAGTTGGTTAACGTGCAAAGTGCAAGTGCCGATTAGCCGTAGGCATCTATCGCTCGTCCTGAAATTTGGTTCGTGCCAAATTCACGACTCGATGGCCGTTTTTGACGCACTGAGGAAGTTAAGGACCTCGACCAGTTAAAAGCCGAGTCATTATGGCCAGCACCGGCGTCGTGGTGTCCCAACCCATCTAGGACAATTAGCCCTCGAGTAAAAGGGAACTCCATGCCGCCGCTCACCTTGAACGCATACCTCAATGCGGTTGATGCGTCCAAAACGTCTCGCGAACAGCTACGTGTACAAATTATCGTTGCGTGAAGTAAGAAAACTAGACAATTAGTAGTCTCCCACTTTTAAGATTTGACCACACGGACGCTTTGGTTTCAGACCATCGGGCGCATCAATCCATTTAATCTGGTTGGCGCATTCTGGGTAAAGTTTTATGGTGGGCCGGTAAACCCAGTTGACAACAGCCTTCAGAATCAGAACAAAAAACAGGCGCCATTTGCTTTTTTGCCACAATGAATCGCACGGGAGACCTAGACGGCGAATGCACCGCTCGTCTTGTTGCTCCGGATGGCGTAAACTGCGGCGACTAGGTCACGCGGCGCATCGAACTTCAACACACTACCCGCGCGCTCCGGCCGCCAGGACCTTCTTGAATATGGTGTCAGTCTGATGCATTGACAACATCAGGATGTTAATCGCAGCAATTTCCGATGCCATCTGCCGGGCGGGGTCAAAGCCGTTCAACTCTCGCCAGCACGATGGCCAGGCGATTCGTCCGGGAGGCCAAGGGGACGAAGGATTTCCTCAAGCTTCGGACTAGTGAGACAGATAAGGTACGCTGCGGCCAACGCCACTTTGAAGCGATTGGCGTGCCATTCGCCGTTGTCGTGACGACTGAAGAGATTTAGCCATTCATGATTTTCGGCGAACAAACAACTACACGACTCATGGGGAGCATAGAAGCGAACAGACTGGTATTGCTGTGCGGCGCGCGACTCTCAATTCCGTGTCCGAGTAATCTCATGATGGCCTGGTATCTGTCGTAACAAGTCGCGGGACACTCCAACCGCCGACATGGCTTGAAGGTGGCGCTCTGTAGGGAGAGCAACCCGGCCCATGCAGACCACTCGGTTCGGTGAGCCAATCCTTGCTGAACCTCAGGTGTCCGAATAGATGGGGTATTTTTCGGGCCACTATAATATTCTTCGATTACCCGTTGGTGACGTCCGAACCGCGGGTTTCCGACTTGCACAAATAGCAGCCACACACTCCGTTTCCGCGCATTTCTTCAACTCAGACCAACCTGCGATTGTGACAATGCCTACCGGTTCAGGCAAAACAACAGTGTTGATGGCGCTTGCTTTTGTTTTAAGAGCCCAACGCGTTCTAATTCTTACTCCCAGCAGGCTGGTCCGAGAGCAAATCGCGGAAAACTCTGCCGTGCTGTTGGATTCAACAAAGAAGGAGACCGGTATTGGCGTAACTCTTCCGATTCTTCGACGGATTCGATTATTCCCTCGGTGGGAAACACTCTCGGATTCGGTAAGCCGAGCGGAAGCGCTTCGACTTTCTTTAAATGCGCTTCTGTGGCTCGCTCTCCCCGGAGTTCCTCCGGCCAGGTCGCAACCCCAGACAACAACCTACCTTCGCGACTCTTCAGAAACCGCAAACCGGAAAAGTGGAGTCCTGGTATGGAAGATGTCAGGTTACCGACTTACTAAAACTTCGCTTGTAACACATGCATTGCGGCTTCCACCTCGACATCGCGCACCTTCTGCCAAATTCTCGGGCTTCTTTCCTTTTGTCTGGATGGTACCAAGCCAATACAGCCAATTCTGGGCTTCCGCTTCTCCTCCGTGAAAAATCGCGCGCCGCTCGGAGAAAGGGCTTGGCATGTGACCTGCCTTTGACTTAGGAGCATCAAACGAGCGTAGGAGGTGATAGTCATTTGAATCGACTAGCAGGACAAAGGAAAATGAAATCTAAACCGCAATTCGGCTCGATTTTTGTCACGGTGTGCGTCTCCGTTTTTTTGAGCCTGCCCGCCTTCGCGCACCCCGGGAATCCACATCAGGATCAGGGGACCGCCCGGACGCAATCCGAGCCGCAGGACAAGAAGCAGAAAGCTGGGACCAGCCCCGGCAAGGACGTGGGCAAGGGCGGCGAGGACGTTGGCAAAGGCGCAGCCAAGGGGGCGGGAAGCCTGGGCAAAGGCACAGCCGGAGCGGCCGGCAATCTCGCTACTTTGCACCCTGGCAACGCCGCTGCCGATCTCGGCAAAGGCGCCGCGGGAGCCGGCAAGGACATCGGGGTCGGCGCCGGAAAAGGCGCGAGCAAGATCGGCGAAGGAAGCGCCAAGGGAGTAGGAAAGCTGGGCGGGAAAATCTTCCACAGAGGCAGCAGCAAGAACAAAGACAAGAACAAAGAGAAGACCAACGGGTAAGCGGCTCGCCGGCCTTTAAACTCTCTCGGCCCTCCATCGTGCTGCGCGGGTCCACACCATCTTCATAGCATCGAACAAATTCTCTAGGTACGCGACTACCTCCGCGAGCTGTTTTCAGTACAGTAGGCGAACTAGGCAGCTGCCATTACGGGAGTCAGTTTTGTACTCAGCGTCAACGCCGCAGGAAGGAGACCCGATTGGTCCAATCCCATTTTCCGGTCTCTTTTGACCGTCTTCGTGTCCGGTTCTGGAGACAGCACTCCTGATTCCAGCGCCCAACTCGCTCGCACATCGGCCTCTAATTGCTCATGGCGAGCACGCACCCAGGCCGAATAGTACTTCTCCGTGGTCCTCGTACTTGCGTGACCGAGCAAGACGGAAACGCGCTCTATGGCACACTAGCCACCAGCAGCTCGACGGCGAACGTGTGACGGAAACGGTGGGGATGGCCGCCCGAAACTTCCGCGAGAGAAAGAGGTTTTTTCAGGCCACGTTGCCAGTCTCCCACCGCGCTCTTCAACTTCCCTTGGCCGGTCCAGAAAAAATTCTTCTCGCTTGTAACGCATACGGCATCGAGAGCCTGAATCACCGCATCGTGAAGCGGGCACCAAACCGGAGTTCCAGTGTTGGCCGTATAGAGGTAAAGCTTCTCGTCTGCGATCCGCTCGCGCGACAAACTCACGGCATCGCCGATCCGTAAGTCGGAATAGCGAAGCAAGAGCACCAAAGCTCGCAATCGACGCGCATTTGCCTGGCCGGTCCTGCCGTAGTTATCTCCGAAGGCGTCGCACCCAGCCAGAATGCGAGCTGCCGAGGCCCAAAACCCAGTTTATTAGTTTCTAAAATTGCACCCGCAGCGCGAACTGAAGCACGCGCGGTCCGCCTCCGCCCAGTCCGGGATTGCCTTGAGCGACATCGGGCGTACTGGAAATCGTACCGGCGGGCGCCGAGCCCGGCGAAATGAAACCGTTGGGAAGTGAAAAGTTCGGATGATTAAATATATTGAAAAACTCGGCGCGAAACTGAAGCGCCGCTGTTTCCTTCAGCTTGAAAAGTTTTGAGATCGAGAAGTCCAGGTTCCTGAAGCCTGGGCCATAAATTTGATCGCGCCCCAAGTCACCGAAGTTACCTGCGGGCGTTGCAAACGCATTGGGGTTCAGATAGCCAGTTGAAGGAGTCCAGTTCGGCAGTGTGAACGGCTGGCCCGGAACAACGTCAGGGCGCTGATGGCCGTTAATCCCGCCACCGGTAAGAACAGGAATCGGGCGGCCGGACTGCACCGTAATGATGGAATTAAGTTGCCAACCCTCCGCTAATAAGCGCGGCAGATACGATAGGGACTGCACTTGATAATTAATTGCGGTGGTCCAGCGATGGCGGGTATCAAATGTCGACGGCCCCTTCTCTGCCCGTAGATTGGTCGAATCTTGCGGGAACGCTGCGCCAGCGAAATTAAAATCGATGCCATCGGATGCGCCGTCCAGAGATTTGGAAAAAGTGTAGGTGGAAAATCCCGACAAGCGATGCCAATTCTGCAGGCGGGCGGTGAATTGCCCGGCGTGATACGTTGAGGAGGTGCCGCTCGAAAGTACATCGATGACCGAGTAATTAGGGTTGATTCCATTTTGATTTAGATCGTAAAGGCGCACTAATTTGGTGCCCTTGGTGCCCACATAACCTGCCTCGACAGCGAAAGAATTCCCCAGTTCCTGTTGCACGTTCAGGCTCCAACTTTGTACGTATGGTGTACGAAGGTTGTGATCAGTAATGAAAATGCTCGGCAGAACTGGTGGACCAGCAGGCAGGGTGAAAACTGGCGCGCCCGCAGTCGTTCCGTTATACGCATTCTGATCGAAATTGAGGGGCACTATCGCCTCTGGGCCAACCGGGTTCGCACCGATACCCGCTGAATTCGTGAAGTTAGCCTGCGCCAGGTGCAGCGGCACGTAATCGTAATAGATTCCGTAAGAAGATCGCACTATGGTGCGCGGACGGACGGACCAGGCGAAGCCGAGCCGCGGTCCAAAATTATTAAGGTCTCTGGTATACGGGCGCGGAAGCTGAGGCGTGCCTACCATTACCAATACACCGGTTGGGCCAAGCAAGTTGGACATGAGATTGTGAGTTTCGCTGACCGGACTAAAGTATTCCCATCGCAGTCCGAGATTCAGCGTGAAGTTGGGCCGAACTCGTATATCGTCCAGGGCGAAAAAGCTGAGGCCATTGTTGCGAACATTTCGCGCGGTGTTTCCAGTCTCCGCTTCTGCAAAACCATTCCCAAGGAAGTAATTCGCCAACGTGGTGCTAATTGCGTCGGCCCCCGGAATAGTGACAGGCGGCGGCGCGGAGTTGAACGAAAACAGTCCACGCGCAAAGTTGTCATTCGAGAAATCAATCAGCGCGCGCCGGTATTCCGCCCCGAATTTTGCGCTATGGCGCCCTCGCGTCCACGTAAAATTATCGAGTATCTGATAGGTTTGACTAATACGGCCGCGGGCGATACCAAAAATCGTCGCGCCCAGATTTTCGATGGATCCATTAAAATCAAATTCAGGCAAACCCAATTTGCCAGTCCCTAAATTAATCCCAAGGGTGGATGGGTCAACTGTGTCATCCAGTGAGCCAAAACTGTTGCGGAAACGCGAGTAGCCGAATCGCACCTCGTTGACGTGATTCGCGTTCAACACGGAAAGCAAGCTTCCAGACGCCACCTGTACACGTGTTGGCGAGCGTTGTGCGAATGCCCCGAGCCGCGAACCGCTGCCAAATCCACCCAGAGAGCCAAGAGGGAAGATCTGCGAGTCCTGGCCAAATGCATAGCGGCCGGTCAGAGAATGCACTGAATTTATCTGGTGATCGATTCTGGCTATTAAATTATTGTTGTCGTTCTTGTCGCTTACGCTCGCTGGCAGAGTATTGTCCGCATTTGGTGTGCTGGGCAAATAAGTCTGCAGGATTTTCGCCAGCGCGGGATTCAGGCCGTTAGGAATGATCGCGGAGTTCGCTAACGCTTCTTGTTCGGCCAACTGAACCTCCGCCGGTGTTGGAACAAATAGGTTGAAATCGGAACCGACGCGTTCGCGTTGCCCCTCATAGGCCGCAAAGAAAAACGTTCGGTCTTTCACGATCGGGCCGCCGACAGAGCCACCGAAATTATTGTTGTTAAAATGGGATTGCGGATTCGGAGTGCCATTCTGATTGAATTTGGTGTTGAAGTAATTGCGCGCGTCAAAATACGAGTTTCGAAAGTATTCGTACAGCGAGGCATGGAAGGCATTACTGCCCGAGCGGGTAACAATGTTCACGATTGAGCCAGAGTTACGCCCATACTCGGCTGCAAAGTTTGATTGAAGATTGAACTCTTGAATGGCGTCCAAGGGCAGAAGCGTAGCCGGTGCACCGGTGATACCGACCTGGTTCAGGGCTGAGTTGTTGAACCAGGGGTCATTGTTGTCTGTACCGTCCAGCGTGTAATTGTTAGACCGGTCGCGATTACCGTTGATGTTGAACTGTCCAAAGCCCTTTTCAGTCCCGGCAACTCCAGAACCTTCCACTGTAACGCCCGGGGTGAGAGCCACAAGCTTACCAAAATCGCGTCCGTTAAGCGGCAGCTCCTGGACCAACGTGCGGTCAACCACTTGGCTCAGGGTGGCGTTGCTGGCCTCCACCAACGGGGCCGTATCGTTGACGCGCACTTCAGTCGGCTGACCTCCGGGAAGCGCCAAGGCGGCGTCGACGATCGAATCCGCTCCGGTGCTTACGCGCGTGCGCACCACTTGATTCAGAAATCCTGTCTTTTCAAACGTCAATTCGTACTCGCTAGCCGACAGTTCCGTGATGGTGTAAACCCCACCATCAGAGGTACTGGCCTCGCGCGATTCACCAGTTGCAACATTCCTCGCCGTGATTTTGGTCGCAGGTACGACTGCCCCCGACGGATCAGTGACTGTACCCCGAATCGTTCCGCGAAACGATTGTGCAAAACTGGTCGCAGGAAAACCAGGAGTCAACACTGCAAGAGCTAGAAGCCCTATCACTCGCAGGCACTCGATGATGCGAATGGGCATAAGTTCGATCCTTTTAGCGAGCAATTTACTTGTTATTGCCATTGCGTTTGCGGGGGATAAAAATTGTTCCCGGAAGCGAAAAATTGAATTTTTTAGCGTAATTGCCTTCATTATTGGCGATTCCCACCCGTCCGCGCGAATCGATATACAACAATGAGGCGCCAACAGGCACATCCATGAAGGTTTTGACGTATGGGACGGTAACTGGCTTCTTGTTGATTCTCACCGTGACTTTGTCGCCCAGCGAATAGCCAAGTTTTTTAAACTCTTCGCCGAGAATATCCGTGACGAGAGACCCAAAAGGATCGTCGAGGCCAATAATTTCGCCCTCAATGCCTTCCTCCGTGGTGGCTGAGCTTTTGGGTGTGATGCGGACTAACTGCGAAAGTTCATCACCGGCCTCCGTGAAATTCCAGCCGGCGGCAAGATGGGCGGCAGCCGGAGAAAAAATATCGCGTCCGTGAAAGGTAGACGATACCGCGGCTTGAATCATCCAGCTTGGATTGGTGATTTCCCGCGCGGCATCCAGCCCGTCGCGATCGATAACCGTGGTGATAACGCCGTTATCGGGTAGCACAAAATATTGGTTTTTTTTCGATTTTACGATGACCGCTTTTCGGGAGGTTCCCACTCCAGGATCCACGACTACAAGAAAAATTGTCCCGGCCGGATAATAAGGGGTCACACCAGCCAGGAACCGAGCACCCTCCTCAATGGAAAACGGCGTTACCTGATGCGTAATGTCCGTCAGGCGCACGTTTGCCGGGGCAATTCCAAAAATCACCGCCCTGCAAATAGCGGCCGCATCGTTCGCAGTTCCGAAATCAGTCATGAAAACGATCGTCGGACGTGAATTTGAAGCGCTCTGAGCTTCACGCTTGACCTCCGCGGGCACAGCTTGGGACGAGCACGGCTCTAGCAGCGGAAAAACGGCCGACAAGATCAAAACGTAAATCAGACGAAAGCCCAAGAACATGTCTTCCTCCATGCCAGGTGAGAGCTTCGCACGTTATTTTTACCGCCCACACCGCATCCTCTCACCATGGAGATATGCATGTACGATCAGTAGCTAAGGAAGAACGGATACTATCACGGCGCATAAATGGGCAGCGATTAGGAAAAATCGAAAGCGACGCCGCAACGAGGCTAACAAATCAGCTAGTTAAATCGCCAGGATCATATGCGTGTAGAGGTTTCATTTTGGCTCCAAAATTCAACCCAGCATGTGTCTCAAAAAAGGGGTCGGATCATTTCTTTGATGGAAATTAAAGGCCCGCCTAATCCAAAGGAGTCTGAAACCATTGACATTTCTCCGGTATCTCCAGATTGTAAAGGCGGCCACGAGTTCATCGTGAAGCTGAATTGCTTTCAGAATACGAGACCGCCAAGGTAGAGGCGCTTGGCGGGCATCGAGAGTGGAACCTGGCGGTTCTAATCTTCGGACCAACTTACGCGGAATTATGCCGACTTAATTACGCATCGCGGTGCGTCAAAAGCCGCCAATCTAGGGGAAACGGAGTTGCCGCCGGGACTCAATTCCGCATAATCCGGGTGGCGGCATTATGACTCACAATTCAACGCGGTAATTTGCATTTTGTTTGGGAATGAAAAATCTCGCGTTCCAGATATGTTCCAGTTAGCCGCGATTTTTCCGTTTTCTGCGTTTTGACCGTCTCGAAAAATCAATAAGTTGGGTGTTTTCAATAGCGCTAAGTATTCCGACTCCCCCCGCCTCCACCATATATATCGATGATTATAAATAGGCTGCGTTCCCTAACATGTGCGCCATGTTGGGCACAAACTCGCTCGTCGGTGAGACGATCTCGCACTACACATCGCCGAGAAGCTCGGCGGAGGGGGGCATGGGGCGTAGTCTATAAAGTGGAGGATAATCGTCTCAAACGTTTCGCCG
>DASYJM010000333.1:0-19773 GCA_035996445.1 Candidatus Acidiferrum sp.
TGATAGTACCATGTAGTTAGCTTAGTGAATACTTAATTATTCCAGTTCGCTAGCTTCAAATTCCGGCCAGCACAGAACGGCTGTCCCGAATGAGTCTCTCACGTTGCTCAACTCCGAAACCACGAGACCTACTGTGCAAAATGATGGCCTGTTGAAAACTCTGAGGGCAAAATAACATCGAGGCGAACAAAAAGCAAATACTATTTTCGTAAGCGAGGTCTCCTTGCATCGCGTATACTCGACGCGCTTGTGACGCCAGGAGGTCGCACGGTGCGGCCAATCTTTGCAGTTCTTGGTTCGTTCGTCGTGCTCACCAACTTACTGGAAGCCCAAGTAAGTAAACCTCCATCCGCCGGAGATCGGCAGCAATCCACGAACGACACTGGCACTTCCGTTGGCCTCCTTCAGCAGAGCCACGATTTAGACAACCTGCTGCCCATGCCAATGCGAGTTGTGCTCCTCCCTCGGCAAGCGGAAATGGTTTCGCACTTGAACCCCGATCTCGGCCGAGAATGGGCCAATGAGCTATTCGCGTTGGCGCTTCAAGTGAAAGGGAAGCGGCGGTCGCAGCTGCAGAGCTCGGCTCTGGGTATTCTCATACGACTAGATCCCGACCGAGCCCTGGACCTGCTGCACCAACTGAGCACAGAGGATCCTGAGACCGGGTCCCCCACTTGGCCCCCGCAAACAATGTTAGCGCACAAGGTTTTTGGTATTTTGGTGCTGCGAGATGGAGAAAAAGCTCTGCCAGTATTGCAGCAAGAAGCAGATCGCATGGGTCTGCAGGGCCACTATCCTTATGCTGCGCTGGGCTACGGTACCATGCAGGCAACTAACAAGTACTGGGGCAACGATACTCCGCGTGCGATTCTGATATTGGAATCCGTCTTCCAACCGGCGTTCGCGAGATACAGCCAAGCTCCTCGCACGTACTTTGACGATTATGAGTTTGGCGGAATGCTTCAAGTGCTTGCTGGCGGCCTGCCGTTTGATTCTGTGCAGCCCGCTCTGCACCTGCTGGTGAAGAATTTGCTGGCCACAGATACAAGCAAATATCAGTTCACAGCGGAAGTGATTAACGTGAGCGGTCAAACGGCGGTGGCGCATAACGCAATCGATGCCGCCATTTTGTTGTTTGGATCTCTCATTAATCGAGATCCCGATCTGGCCAAGGAGTTGCAATCAAGCAGACCAGAATTGCAAAAGGGTCTCGAATTCACGAAAGAAGGCCAGCAACGCTCTAGCACGTTCGGGCCGGCATTACCTGTTGAACAAGGCCAAGCTGCAGACGTGAACGAGATGTACCAGGAAGCCGTACGCCTCTCGCTTTCCAACCCGGCTGAGGCGATCGCCACAGCTCAACAGTTGCCGGATGACACGCGTACGATCACTTTGCTGCAGGTCGCTCGGATGGTCTCGCGCTATGACCCGGCCCGAGCGGCGGCGGTCATTGCTGAAGTTCAACAGGAGAGCAAGCGTCCAATGGACGAAGAGACATTGGTCGACATAATTTCGGCGCAAGCCTTCGTGGCGGCCGGTCAAGATAACCAGAGTGCGTTGTACGACTCATTGCGACACGGGTTTGCAACTGCAGACCAAATGCTTTTGGAGTGGCAAGCAGCTCGCAGAAATTATGACTCTATACCGGCTTTAACTCCGTTGGTCCACATCGGGATGGAAAGGGATCCGGATTTTACCATTCCCTTCGTGGAGGGCCTTCCGACATCGCGGGTGAAAGCAGAGGTTTTGCTGGATGCGGCGTCGGCGCTGTCGACGAGTAGATCACCGCATATTGGCACACAACCACAACAAACAGCGGAAAAGCCCAATCCGTGACTAGTCATCGCTGCTTATCCTATCTGTTTTTTCTATGTTTTTGCGCTTCGCCGGCGCCATCCTACGCCCACAAGCAATTAGCGAAGTTGCCCAAAATCTTGTCAGCCAAAACCGTTTACTTCGACAACCAAACTGGTTCCGAGGCAGCGGGAACCGCGGCAGTAGCTCAACTCAGAAAATGGGGACGTTTTCAGATCGTCCATGACAAGCAAACAACAGATTTGATTTTTTTGTTGTCTGCTGACCCTTACAACGGCGGGCACATCATTTTTGCCAGCGGCCAGACGGGAACGATGGATTCTGACGGCCACATCGAACAAGACCGTGTTCCCAATTACAATAGGCTGGCTCCGGTGCGAGATGCCTACCTGACTGTGATTGACCCAAGGACCGGACAAAATCTGTGGAGTGATTCGCATGTGTGGGGAGGACTACTAACTGGGTCTAACAGTGCTGGCGCACGCTTAGTTAGAAAATTGCAAAAGCAAATCGGAAAATAATACGGCCCCCAAGTGCTGATAAATCGCGCAATCGGAAACTGATCCACCACTCTATTTTGAGACACTCTTCGATTGGCCCGCATCTCCATAACCGTAAAAGCCTCGCCCGCTCTTGCGTCCCAGCCAACCTGCCGCCACATACTTCTTTAACAGCGGGCAGGCACGGTACTTGGGATCGCCTAAGCCTGCTTGCAATACGTGCATAATGTCGACGCACACATCTAAGCCGATAAAATCCGCCAGTTCGAGCGGCCCCATGGGATGATTCATGCCTATTTTCATTACCGCATCGACGGCTTCCGCTGTGGCAACACCTTCCATAACGCAATAGGCTGCTTCGTTGATAAGCGGCATCAGAACGCGGTTGGATATGAATCCGGGAGCGTCATTCACCGCTATGGGCTGCTTACCCAACTTTTCGGCAAGCGTCATTGTGGTTTGGAATGTCGCGTCACTGGTTTGCAATGCGCGAATCACTTCCACCAGCGCCATCAACGGCACGGGATTCATGAAATGCATCCCCACGAAGCGTTCGGGTCGGCGCGTGAGCGACGCCAGTGTGGTCATGGATATAGAGGAAGTATTGCTGGCGATGATCACATCATCGCGCAAGAGGCGATCAGCATCGGCCAGGACAGCACGTTTGATTTCGATTTTTTCCGGGACGGCTTCCACAAGAAAATCGGCCGCAGCGATGTTAGCTATGTCCGTGACCGGCAGCAATCGCTCCAGCGTGCTGGCGCGTTCTGCTTCGGTGATTTTGCCCTTCTTCACTTCGCGACCTAGATTCTGGCCGATGGTGTCCATGCCACGGTCGACGAAGCGTTGTTCTACGTCGCGCAAAATCACTTTGTAGCCCGCGCGCGCAAACACGTGCGCGATACCGTTACCCATGGTGCCTGCGCCCAGCACCGCGACAGTCTTGATGTTGTCTATGGTCATGCCTACTTGGGAGGGGCGCCTTGCGTGACTTCGCGCACAATTTCCAGGGCGCGTGCCTGATTCCCTTCCGCCACATAAATTGCGGTCGATCCCGCTTCGTTGGCAACCCTTGCGACGAGATTGTTCTCACTCAGCGCGCTGGTCAGGAACTGCGCCAGCTTGGTGTCCGTTCCCTTCCACACTCGCAGTGTAGCGGGGGCTTCATTTGCTTTAGGCGACATAGTTGACGGATCGACCACTTCCGGCTGGGCAGGGATCTCCAGATTTTCCGGCTCACGTTGCAGCAGACTATCAAGGAGTTCTTTCGCCGCGGGATAGTCCGGAGACAGGACCGTAACTTCAAATCCAAAACGCGGCTTCCAGTCGATGGGTAACGGATCGGAGGTAGGTGCAACTTCGTCGTCGCCTAAAGATTTATCGTTGAAGGCGATTCCGTTCGCTTCGAGCTTTTCGATCAGGTTGACGTGCACGGAAGGATTTTCTCCGGCCCATAGAATTACAAAAGAACCTTCGTTGCCAAAGTCAGACATGACTGCCTCGCTGTAAGTGATTGCATTTCTCTACGCGGGTTCTGTGCTACAACGCGAAAAAACCGGGCCAGTCTGTCGCGCTCAACAACTGAACATCACCAAGTGAGTTTACTATACAAGCCGCAAAATCCGGCAGGAGGCGAGGGCAACTCCGGGCGGCCGTAAGCTCAACAAAATAAAGAGCTGGCGGCGTCCTTGAGTCTTTTCTGCAGGCTGACGCGTAGTTCTCTGTACAATGAGCGCGACGTTTTTATTTCCGGCGATTCCTAACCAAAATGCGTGGCCGAATCGGGCGCTGCCAACCTGTGCCTTCTCTGCGTTGATGAAAGACGAAAATAAAGCACTGGCGCAGGGCCTGCAGCGGCGCGACCCGGATTTGTTGGACCGGTTGATCGAGCAATATCAATTCCGCTTGTTTCGTTATCTGGTGTACATCTGTGGCGATCGCACGCGCGCCGAAGATTTTTTCCAGGAGACCTGGATTCGTGTCCTGGAGCGTGGACATCAGTACGACGGGAAGTCCCGGTTTGAAGGTTGGCTTTTCGCCATCGCACGCAACCTGGTGATCGACTGGCAGCGCCAACGAAAAGTGCAAAGTCTGGAGGCACTCACGGATCCGGAGCAGGCGCACCCGTTACAAGTGAAAGATGAGCGCTCTGCGTCCGCGCTGCAGGCAGTTTTAAATTCAGAACAGGATGCGCAAGTACAGGGCGCGCTCGAGCAGATCCCGGCCATTTACCGCGAAGTGCTGCTATTGCGTTTTCAGGAAGAATTACAAATTGACGAAATCGCGGGAGTCCTGGGCACACCACCATCTACGGTGAAGTCCCGTTTATATAGAGGACTGGAAGCTTTGCGCGGCACGCTGGAGGCAGCAGTTTCATGAGCGAAAATATTCATGAACGGGCGCAGCAACTGATCTCGCAAGAGCGCATCGAAGGCATGCCGGCGTCAGAAAGCACCTGGCTTGATACACATTTACAGGAGTGCGAGAGCTGCGCGGATTTTGCGCGCAAGACTTCTGCGGCTTTACGCTCGTTGCAAACCATACCGATTGCTTTGCCTGCCGGGCTTGCAGAGCGCACACAGTTTCGTGTGGGCTTGCGCGCGCAACAACTTCGCCAGCACGAACCGCGCCGCCGCGCGCTGTGGATTGCGGCGGGCATTTCGTGGGTCGCGGGTGTGGCCAGCGCGCCTTTTGTGTGGCGGCTATTCGCCTGGCTCGGTGAACAAGCCGGCGTTCCGAAGTTAGTGTGGGAAATGGGATTTGGATTGTGGTGGGCGGTGCCGGCGCTCCTCGCAGCGGTCGTGCTGCTAAGCGAGCACGAAAAACAAAGCAGCGAGCGTTACTGGCTGCAGCGAAGTCAGTGAGCAATCATGCACTTTTGTGGCAAGCGCAATTTTTGTGGCGAACTTATTGGCTGCTGCGAAATTAGTGAGTGGTGAGTACATCGCAAACGCGGCGGACATTTTTAGTAATTACGCGAATTAGATTTCTGGAATTAATGAGGGCACAGCATGTCGGATCTTCAAGTTAACCGCACCTTCAGTGAAAAGATGAGGCGGATTCGTTTTCGCCGCACGAGAGAGAAAACGCGTTTTCGCGATGAGCTGCGCATTATTCCGAAATGGCTGATCGCCATGGTCATCGTGCTTTTCGTAATCGCGCAGGTGGCGTTTTTCATCGCCAATTTTTATGCGCATGCGCTCAGCACGCCGGAAGGCCAGCTGTGGCCCCTTCCCAATGACTCTACGCTCTCGGCGCTCAGCGTTGCGGGAATTGTTACGGCTGCTAGCATCCCGCTTGCGGCTCTGCTGCTGGCGTTCGGTTACGTAAATCGTGACGCCAAGCGTCGGGGGATGAACTCGGCGCTATGGACAATTCTTGTAGTGGTGTTATCGCCGGGCTGGCTGGCATTGGGATTTTTTATTTACTTCCTGATGCGCGAGCCGCTGCCGTATACCTGTCCGCAATGCGGCGCGACCGTTGGCGCACGATTCAATTATTGTCCTAACTGCAAATGCAATCTTCGGCCAACCTGTCCGCAATGCAAACGCGAAGTTGGTGAGACAGATAAATTTTGCCCGTACTGTGCTTGCGAATTGACGCCGGGAAATATTGCATCGGGCTCGAGTGTGAACAATGCGCCCATCGTTCGCAGTTCCGTGTAGTCCAGTCTCACCCTCCGTGATTGTTTAAGTTTGCCGTTACAACATTTCATTTAAGTTGCCGCTACATCATTTCTACGGCTAGGGCTACGGCATTGCCGCCGCCCAGGCAGAGAGCGGCGATTCCGCGCTTCAGATTGCGGCGTTGTAATTCGTAAAGAAGAGTGACGAGGATGCGCGCACCTGAGGCACCGATGGGATGTCCTATTGCCACGGCGCCGCCATTTACGTTTACTTTTTCGGGGTCGAGGCGTAATTGGCGCGTTACGGCAATGGCCGCGACGGCGAAGGCTTCGTTGAGCTCGACGAGATCGACGTCTTTGTTGCGATCCCAGTCGGTCTTGCGGAGTAATTTTTCGACGGCTTCGACGGGGGCCATCATTACCCACTTTGGCTCAACTCCGCTGACGGCTTGAGCCACGATGCGCGCCATCGGTTTTCTGCCGAGCGATTGGGCCTGACGTTCGCTGCTGACAACTACGGCCGCGGCGCCGTCGTTTGTGCCGGGCGCGTTGCCTGCGGTGACTGTTCCATCCTTCTTGAATGCGGGCTTTAGTTTTGCGAGAGCTTCCAGGGAAGTATCCTCGCGCGGTGATTCATCATATTTGATTACGATGGCGGGGCCTTTTTTTTGCGGGACTTCTAGGGGAAGAATTTGCGCTTCAAAAAAACAGGATTTGCGCGCGCACACGGCTTTCTGGTGGCTCTCGAAGGCGAAACGATCCTGCTCTTCGCGGGTGATGCCGTATTTTTCGGCGACCAGTTCGCCGGTCATGCCCATGTGGAAGTCTTCATAGGCGTCCCACAGGCCGTCATGAATCATGGAGTCGATCAGCTTGCCGTCGCCGATGCGATAGCCGGTGCGGGCTTGCGGAAGTAGGTAGGGGCAATTGGACATGGACTCCATACCGCCGGCGACGACGATTTCCGATTCGCCAAGTTGCACGGCTTGCGCAGCGAGTGCGACAGCTTTCAGACCCGAGCCGCACACTTTGTTGATGGTCATGGCGGCGACGCGCGGATCGCAGCCACCCTTTAACGCGGCCTGGCGCGCGGGATTCTGGCCGAGGCCGGCCTGCACCACGTTGCCGAGAATTGCTTCGGCAATTTGTTTTGGGTCGAGGTCTGCGCGGCGGATCGCTTCGGCAACCGCTTTGGAGCCCAATTCAACTGCTGAAAAACTCGACAGGCCACCCTGGAATTTCCCTACCGGGGTACGAACGGCGCTGAGAATTACCGGCGTTTCCATTTCGATCTCCGACTTCTGAACAGCTAATGGACCCACAATAACTTTTAGAAATTTTGCTCGTCGGCGCTGGGACCGTAGAGCGCAGGAACAGGAATATCCAAGGTACGCAAGTACATGGTTAGCTGCGCGCGATGGTGAACGATGTGGTTAAAACACATGACACGGACCACGTTGTACTTCGGCATGGAAAACAGGACTTGGCCTTTCCATTTCAGCGTCCAGATTTGACGAAGTTGCTCGTCGGTCACGGTGGCTATGGCATCGCGGCCTTTCTTGAGCTGCTCGTCGAACACGGGAAGCAGCCGTGAATGGCCATCCACCTTGGGACGTTCGCCGCCTTCGATTTCGAAGTCGGAGGTCTTGATGGTGGTGACTGCAAAATGCGGCAGGGTGGCAATGTGCGAGGCCATCCAGCCTAGCGTTCCCGATTTGGGATGTGGTTTCCAATCCCATTTATCTGCTGGGACGCGCTCGAGGGCCTTGCGGGTGTTTGCGCCTTCCTGGTCCCATTCGGTGATTAGCAGTTCGCTGATAGGCATCTTTTGCTCCGGGCAGAATTAAGTGGGGATGAGGATTGATTGTACTGGAACACGGGAAAGGCAGGCAAACTCGGGTTGTTGCCGTAGAAAAAAATAATGTACCACCCCTGTTTTTGTGAAAAGAGCTCAGAAAGTAATTGAAAACAAAGGATCGACGGTGCAAAAAGCGTGCAAGAGTTCATAACTTTTTGATAATAATGGAGATAACCAAGAAATTGCGATGAATTCAGGGCTCGCGCACGGCACGGGAGCCACATGCCTTGGCGTTTTGAATAAGTCAACGGAACACAGTGGAATGCCAGCAAGGCTCGGCACTTAAGAACGATCCGGAAGGGTGCTGCGACGATCACAATCTATTTTACTATATAGGTATATAAATAATTATTAATCAATAGGCCGACATTTTTATTCCGAATGTCCACGCTTTCGAATGAGCAGACGGAGTTGGTGTTGCGTTTCCTGGAGGACCGCCGGAAAATGGCGGCATGGCTCACCAATTCACCACTTCGTACCTGAAGGATGCCATTGATCTGTTTCGTTACTACAAGCGGCTGGGGGATAACGCGATTGCGCAATGCCCCGACGATAAACTCTGCGCGGAGATCGATCCGGAATCGAATTCTGTGGCTATCATCGTGAAGCACATGGCGGGCAACATGCGTTCGCGGTGGAGTAATTTTTTAACGACGGACGGAGAGAAGCCGGACCGGCATCGCGATACGGAGTTTGAAGATGCGCCTGCAACGCGCGCCGAAATCGTAGCACTGTGGGACGCGGGCTGGAACTATTTGATCGAAGCGCTCACTTCGCTGACGGATGCTGATTTATCCAGAACAATTACAATTCGCACCGAGCCGCATTCGGTGACGCAGGCTATCAACCGGCAGGTTGCGCACTATTCGTATCATGTTGGACAGATCGTTTATCTAGCGAGGCATCTTGCCGGAAGCAACTGGCGAACGCTTACGATTCCCAGGAAGCAGTCGGGCGAGTTTAACGCGCAGGTGGCTTCGGGCGAGAAGTCCCAGCGCTGAAGCTAGGAGGTGCCAGTTTCAGTGTGGATTGTATTCAGCCTCATTTTAATTGCAAGTTTTCTTTACCCCCGGAAGACGACCCGTTATGGGGCATTTTGCCCTTAAATTAACTGAGATTGGGATAGTAATCAGTTTCCGGTTGCAGGGATTTTCGGCTTACTCTCCAGCCTATGTCATGTTGGGAGGCTCTGGCGGTTTTCTCTTTCTGCAGATTCATTTTTCTGTCGTGACGCCTTCGGCTTCTGACGCGACCAAGCAGTGTGGTTGTTAAGTGCCAACCATGGTTCTATCTGAGGCTCGTGGCCTATAGCTTTTTCTGGTTGTCCGAGGGGGCATATAGTTAATCAAGAGACTGGTGGTGCTCGAAGCACACTCTCCGTCTGAACGCAGTAATGGATACTCACCCTCGAACCAGAGCGCCGGAAGAACCGAACTGTCATCGCCAGAAATGAATCTGGGAATGAAGAGTTCTCGACCAGACGCTCAAGCTGCTTGTTGCTTCAGATATTCGGCGTTCGAAACGCACTCCTTTCTTCCAGACGAGCAAAGTGATGGCTGCAATCTTGCGCGCCAACGTAAGGCGCGCCATCGACGGCTTCATTCCTCGGGCCAGACAAGCTTGGTAGAAATTCTGGAAAGGTCCGTTGTCTTGAAGATATTTTTGAGGCCATGGTTATGGTTGAGGTTGAGTCCGCGGACGGCTAAAGCCTTCTTGGATCGTTGGAGTTGGCCGCCAACGAAGCGGTATTCACCACTCCCGTAGGTCTTCAGCGCCAGACCGATATAGGACCAGAACTGCCGCTTGGTGCGAAAACGCTGCGGCGTCTGAATCAGTGCAACCAATAGAGCGGAGCGAATCGGACCGATCGCAGGAATCTGGCGGAGCAATTTCGCCGCGAAGTGTTTCTGGCTTTCGTGCAGTAGTTCTCGTCGTGCTTGTTGACGCAACGCTGCTAAGGCATCGAACTGCTGGTAGTAAAATTCGGCACGACGGCGCACTCCAGGTTCGGCAATCTTCCCCAGCCATTCTGCCCGATAGCACGGTGCGTACACCTTCTGGCCGGTACAAGGAATCGCCCAACTTCGATAGATGGCCTTCAGTCGACTCATCACCCGTGTCAGATCTCGCGTGATGATCAGATAACTGCGGGCCAGTTCCTTCAAAGTTCGTATACCGTGCTCGCCGTGATAGACCGGCTTAAGCTTGTTCCTATACAGCAGTTCGGCCAACTCGCGTGCATCATCGCGATCGTTCTTGTTGCCTACTTTTCCTAGGGTGTTTTTGCGCGGGTCGCAGACTAGCACTTGTGCAACTTGCGGCCTGAGCAGATCGTGCAGCCAGGCGGCGCAGGTGCCTTCTTCGAAGCTCACATGCAAACTGCCGTGCAGGCCGCGGATAAACTGGAGAATTGTTTCGGATTTTGTTTCGAGAATAGCCTCCATCACCAAGTTCCCAGCGGAATCCAAAATGGCCACGGAGATCGTTGCTTGGTGCACATGCAGACCAATATACTTGGCGTCATTCATGAGGGTGCTGCTTGTAGGTGATGATGCAAACGATCAAAACCTACTCCAAAAGGGCGCCCTTTTATAATGCGTTAATCAGGATTTCGGCGGAATTTCTCAATTGGAACTGAATTGCAGCGGAGCCTGGCGTTGCGGACTCGCACTCCACTTGCAGCTTTACAAGTGATAACTCATTTGTTTCCTCATATACTATACTGTAGTATATTATATTATAAATGGAGGAAGTGAATGGCTCACACGACAAAGGACAAAACGAAGCTCCTGAGCCGCGTTCGGAGGATTCGGGGACAGGTAGAAGCCATTGAGCGAGCACTCGACGGCGACCAGGAGTGTTCCAGCGTGCTTCAGCTCATGGCGGCTTGCCGAGGGGCCTTAAACGGACTTATGGCGGAAGTGCTGGAGGGTCATATTCGATTCCATGTTCTCGACCCCAAAGCTGGCAAGAACGCTCCGCAGGTGGAAGCGGCTGAAGAACTCATCGACGTGGTTCGAAGGTATCTGAAGTAGTTCGACTAGGCTCAGAATCTTACAGAAACGGTGGTTCCATCATGACCCAAGTGCAAGCTAGGAAAGTGGAAGAAATCGAGGAACTGCCTTCGTCAGATCGCGGCGACCACGGAGATAGCCACGAGCGCGAATATGCGCTCAACTGGCGGGAGATCAACCGAGTATTGTTCGTGGCCGCAGCAGCGGGGGTAATTTGGTTTTTGGGAGGCGCGCGGAATCCTTACGTAACTGGTATCGGCGTAATTTGTACTATCGTTGGCGGCTTTCCGATATTCCACGAAGCCTACGAAAACATCATTCAGCGTCGAATGACGATGGAACTTTCGATGGCTATCGCTGTTGTCGCAGCGCTCGCAATCCGTGAAATCTTTACAGCGCTTGTAATCACCCTGTTTGTGCTTGCTGCCGAAATCCTTGAGGGACTCACGGTTAACCGGGGACGCACCGCAATCCGCCGTTGGGTAGCTCTGTTGCCGACGACCGCGACGGTACGCCAAGACCATCGCTGGCGAGACGTTGAGACGAAAGAAATCGCTGTTGGCGAGGTCGTCCTCGTGAAGCCTGGGGCTCGAATTCCGGTCGATGGCGTCGTTTCCGGAGGCCATTCCTTCGTCGATCAGGCAACGATCACAGGCGAATCGATGTCCGCAGAGAAGAATGAAGGAGCATCGGTCTATGCTGGAACAATCAACCAGACTGGCGCTCTCGAAATCCGAGTGGTTCGGATGGGGCGCGATACCACGTTCGGCAAGATTATCGACGCCGTGGAGCGGGCGGAAAAATCGCGTGCCCCCATTCAAAGAATCGCAGATCGCCTTGCGGGCTATTTGGTTTACTTTGCGCTCGGAGCTGCTGCCCTTACTTTCCTAATCACTCACAATGTACGCTCGACGATTTCTGTTGTCATCGTAGCTGGGGCCTGCGGAATTGCCGCGGGGACACCCTTGGCCATTCTTGGTGCTATTGGACGCTCCGCCCAGAACGGCTCGATCATCAAGGGCGGCCTCTACCTGGAATCGCTTGCGACCATCGACACGATCCTTCTTGATAAGACGGGCACTTTGACCTATGGCACGCCTGAGGTGGTTGAGGTGCACCCTGCCGAGCGAGTGCCGGAAACATCTCTTCTACAGGCGGCGGTGACGGCTGAATCGCGTTCCGAGCATCCGGTGTCCAAGGCAATTCTGAAGAAAGCGTCAAGCGTGGGCATCTCCGCCGAAGAGCCCGAAACATTTGAGTACACTCCTGGAAAAGGAATTGTCGCAGCTTATCAAGGCGCCGAAATCATCGTGGGCAACCGCCTCTTTTTGGAGGGCCATCGTGTGGTGCTCCCAGTCGACAACCGGTCCCGGACTGGTGCTGAGATTTTTGTGGCACGCGAGGGCAAGTTCTTAGGAAGTCTCGTGGTAGCCGATATGCTTCGACCCGAAGCAACGAAAGCAATCCAAGACCTCAAAGTGATGGGGCTAAGAACGGTTCTTCTCACCGGAGACGCAAAGGCCGTGGCCGAGGACATCGGCAGCAAATTGGGCGTCGACGAAATCGCCGCAGAACTTTTGCCCGAGGACAAACTGGAATTCGTCTCCCGGCTCATCAGGGAGCGACATAACGTCGTGATGGTAGGCGATGGAGTCAATGATGCCCCAGCTCTGATGAAGGCAACTGTGGGCGTCGCGATGGGCGCTGGGACGGACGTCGCTCGCGAAAGCGCAAATGTCGTCTTGATCGGCAATGATCTATCTAAGCTGGTCGAGACTCTTGCGATGGCGCGGCAATGCCACCGCACCATCATGCAGAACTTTATCGGAACACTAGTAGTGGACAGCATCGGTGTTGGCCTGGCTGCTTTTGGGTTTCTCAACCCGCTCCTTGCTGCATTCATCCACGTTTCTTCAGAAATGACTTTCATTTTGAATTCGGCAAGGCTGCTTCCGCCGCTCTCTTCGGCGAAAAAGCTTGCTCGCGGATTCATGCCCCAATCGCCTGCAGTCGCACGCGACAGCACACGCTACATCCATTCCCCTAACTGACCCACTACCGAGATTAGGCTTAGTGACGGCTTCGCTTCCTGTTCGCCTGGCATTCTTATAGACTATGGAGCGGATGGCTACACTTTTTGAAATGGGATTGCCGGCGACGGCGAGTCCCCTGCTGGATGTAAATGAGGCGCAGAGGCGCGCGATTACGCATGGCGCAGGGCCGCTGCTAGTTATCGCGGGCGCGGGTACGGGAAAGACGCGGGTCATCACGGAGCGGATCCGGAATTTGCTGGAGACGGATGCTTCGCTAGCGGGCGAAAACATTCTGGGGCTGACCTTTACCAAGAAGGCTGCCGGGGAGATGAAGGCGCGGGTGGTGAAGGCTGTGGGGGAGCGGGGCAAGGACGTTACGCTAGCGACCTTTCACTCCTTCTGCGAGGCGCTGCTGGTGGAACTAGATCCCGGCCGGATCATTCTGGACAAATGCGATCACTGGATCTTGTTGCGGCGAAACCTGGCGAGATTGCGACTGGAGAAATACAGGCGGCTGCCGGACCCGGGACAGTTTTTGAATGATTTTCTGGAATTTTTCAGCCGCTGCCAGGACGAGCTGGTTTCCTGCGAAGACTTCCAAGCCTATGCGGATGGCTTAGGAACGAAGCTGGAAGGAGAGCGTCGGGAGCTGGACGAAGACACCTACGCGGAGCGCGCCGATCAAGTGGCGCTGCAACAGGAAATTGCACGCGCTTACGGGGCCAGCGAGGGATTGCTGCGCGAGAAAAACCGCGCGTCCATTAATTCGCTGATTACCGGAGCGGTGGAGCTGCTGCGAAAAGATGCGGCGCTGCGAGAAAAATTGCGGCAGCGTTACCGCTACATTCTGGTGGACGAGTTTCAGGACACCAACATCGCGCAAATCGAGCTGCTGGATCTGTTGTGCGCGGAGCCGCGAAATATTTTCGTGGTGGGCGACAACGACCAGGCCATTTACCGTTTCCGCGGAGCTTCGTTCGCGAGCTTTTCCATTTTTGAAAAACGATTCGCGGGGTTGAAGGATACGGAGGACCCCAGCCGGTACCGCGTGACGCTTACGGAAAATTACCGTTCCACGCCAAACATCTTGCGAGTGGCAACGCACGTTATCGGACAGAACGAGCGCAGCGATCGCTTCCCTCCCAAGATGCTGACTACTTCGCATCCGGAGGGAGAAAAAATTCGCATAGTGGAACTGGCCAATGCCGACGACGAGTCGCGGTGGGTTACGGGCGAGCTGCAACGGCTACACCGCGGGGGGCACCGCTGGAAGGATTTCGCGGTGTTGTACCGGCAACACGCGCATCGCGATCAACTGGTGGAAGAGCTTTCGCGGGCGAAGATTCCGTTTGTGATCAGCAAGCTTTCGATTCTGGAGCACCCGTTGGTGCGGGATGTGGTGGCATACCTGCGGCTAATCGCGGCGCCGTATGACGATGTGGCTTGCGCGCGGGTATTGGCTGCGCCGGCGTGGCTTATGGAACCGGAAGACCTAGTGAGGCTGACGCAGCGCGCTGCGAAGAAACGCGGCGCGGCGCTGATCGATATTCTGCAAGCGCCGCAGACGGAACTGGCGTTTGATGCGTCGCAAGCTTCGGTACAGGTGCTGCTGGATTTTCTTTTAGCGCAACGCAAGACAATTAATCGCCGGAGCGCGAAGCAGATTCTGGGCTCGGTGATCGATTGGCTGGAAATTCGCGAGCGGGCGGCGGTGCAGGATCGCAAGTATGTGACGCGGCTGGCGGAATTTGTCGTGGAGTGGGAACCCAAGAGCGATACGAAGGGCCTGGCGGAATTTCTGGAGTATCTGGATTATTTCGATCAGGCGGGCGGCACGGTGAGCCTGGAGGACGATGTTCCGGGCGACGCCGTGCAGCTGATGACGGTGCACGGCGCGAAAGGGCTGGAGTTTCCGCATGTGTTTTTGTTGCGGTTGAATAACAAGGCGTTTCCCGCGTCGGAGCGATCGCGGGTGTTTGAATTCCCTGCCGAGCTGATGAAAGAAGGCGCGCCTGCGGAGCAATTTCACATTCAGGAAGAGCGGCGACTGTTTTACGTGGCACTCACGCGTGCGCGCGAGCGGCTGACGATTACGACGCTGACGGACAAAAAAGGCAAAGTGCCTACTTTTGTCGAGGACATTGTGATGGATCCGCTGGTGAAGCGGCGGGACGTGGTGCAGATTGCGCCGCGACTGGCTCCGCGGGCGCCGAGTGATGAGGTTCCGAGTGGCGCGGCAGTGGCGGGTTCGCTCTTTCCGGCTCCCATCGATCCGCCGCGAATTTTTTCGCGCATTGCATCGTGGGCGGAAACGTTTCATCCGCCGTCGCCGGAGCCGCTGAAGTTGAGCCCTTCGGCGCTGGATAACTACCGCAGATGCCCGCAACAATATTTGTTTGGGCGACTGTGGGCGCTGGAAGAAGGGCCGCGAGGCACGTTGACGTTTGGACGCGTGGTGCACGACACCATCCGGCGAACGCTTGCGGAATTGCGCAAGGGCAACAAATTGCCGTTTGAAGAAGTGCAACGGATATTCGAAACGGAATGGAAATCGGCGGGATTTGAAGACGATTACCAGGAGAACGAATACAAGAAGGATGGGCTGCAACAGCTGAACGTATTTCACGCGGCGACGCTGGAAAGCCTGCCGGAAATTCTGGAGCAGGAAAAGACGTTCGAATTGCCGATGGAGAACAACGTGATTATCGCCGGGCGCATTGACCAGGTGAACGCGTTGGGGCGCAATGACGTGGAAATTGTGGACTACAAAACCGGGAAGCCTAAGAAGGATCTGGATGCGAGGCGCGATTTGCAGCTGAGTATTTATGCGCTGGCCGCGGTGGAAATTTTTGAATGGAACCCGGTGCGGCTGGTGTTTCATTACCTGCAGAACAATCAGATGCAAGCGACGACGCGGGATGCCAAGCAACTGCAGGAGGCGCAAAAGATCGTGCAGGAAGTCGCGGCAGACATTCGCGCGGGGCAGTTTCCGCCGAAGCCGGGGTACCAATGCCGCAATTGCGCTTACCGGACGATCTGCCCGAGCCATGAAGAGGCGTTGTGCTCGTAGCGGAGCTGTTAGAAGCAAACCGACGGACGGCGGAAAAAATAAAGGGCGCTGCGAAAAAATCCGCTGCGCCCTTTTTTTCAATCTGATTGAGGTGCTATTTACCTTTTTTTGTGGTGCTCTTCTTTGCTGGCTTCTTCTTCACAAAGACCTCCGCAATTTTCAATGGCCGGAAAAAATCGCTCGGCCCGCTATAGTTGTCTCACAAATAGGTCGCGCAGACTAGCAGCAAAAAACAAAATTTTTATTTAATCGGTCGAAGCGAGAGACTCGAAGGTGCGGACGCGAAGTGCGGTGCGTTAATTAATGAGAATTAATGAGGCGCAGCACCGGCGTAGTAGCCTTCGCGGGCGTCCACGGTGAGGCCTTCGCGCTTCACGCGGACTTCGACGGTGTGATAGTCGAGGGCGCGATTCGTTCCGGAGGGAGAATAGGCCAGGGTGTATTGATTGCGGGCTTCTTCGGTGACCCGCGAATAGAGTTCTTCCATAGTGCTGCGCTTGGCCGCGAAGTACACGTCTCCGCCGGTGTCATGGGCGTAATCGACGAGGCGGCTGAAGCGGCGTTCGAAATAGGCGCTGCTGACGGCGACGCTATAGACGGAGACGCCATAACGCAGTAGCTCTTTTACGGTGGACTTGTAGTCGTGGGTATTAGTTCTTATTCCGTTGGCACCGTCGGAAATCAGAAAAATCATCTTGCGGCGTTCGCGGCCGCGATCTTTTAGAACTTGCGCGGCGCTGTAGACCGCGTCGTCCAGGCACTTGGTAGTCTGGCGATTGATAATGTTGACGGTAGGTGCGACATTCGGCGAATCTCCGATGGCAGAGTGCCCGTTGATTACCGGACCTTCACTCATAGGCGCGGAAGGCGGCGCTACCGCCGGCTCGGTATTGAGCTCGGTGCGTTTTAATTCGGTGAGTAATTTGTCCTGATCCTTAATGAAGCCCTTGCCTTCATGAAAAAACTGATCAAAGCGGGCGATGTAGGCCTCGTCGGCGGTGCTGATGCCGGCCACGATGGCCTTCAGGCTGGCGGCGACCTGTTCGGCGTCTTTTCGTTTTAAATCATTGTCGATGAGAATGACCATGGAAAGGGGGAAGGCCTCGTTACTGAAATAGGCGATGCGCTGCTCTACTTTGTCCTCGAAGATGCGGAAGTCGTCTTTGGTGAGGTCGGGCACGAGGCGGCCGGAGTGGTCTTTCACGGTGACCGGTACGATGACCTGATTAACGGGAATTATAATTCTCCCCTGGCGATTGGCGGCGGCATCAGTATCGGTGGGTGGCGGCTGCGGGGCGCCCGACGGTTGCTGCTGAGCTTCTGGAGTTGGCGCAGGCGTATCTGGCTTAGTTTCCTGCGCGTTCATTGAAAGGAAGGGGACGAGCAGCGTCGCGAGGGCGACAATTGCGGTTTTTCCTAGACTTTTCATGGACCTCAAGCCAAACTTCGTGTCGATTTTAGCCTCTCGGGCGTTTTCGAGCTAAACATCCATCCCGTCCGTTCACGGCATCGTAGAGCATGCTGGCCGCCAGAGGCGAGCAACATCGGATTCTTACAAAGGAAAGTATACATGGGTTCTTTGAGCAAGCTCGTGAGGGTGTGGTTGGCACTGAGCAGCGCAGCAATGCTGGCGATGCCCGCGGTTCCGCAGGAAGCCACTGGTCAAGGGCCGGTGATCCGGTCGCAAGTGAGCCTGGTAAATGTGTTCGCCACGGTGCGCGATAAAAATAAACGTATTATCGGGGACCTCAAGCAGGAAGACTTCAAAATTGTCGAGGATGGCCAGGACCAGAAGATTGCTTTTTTTTCGAAGGAAGTGAGCCTGCCGATTACTTTGGCTCTGCTGCTGGATACTTCTGGCAGCGAACAGGACATGCTGAGCGCAATTCAGGCGGCGGGCAGCCAGTTTCTGGATCGGGTGCTGCGTAAGGGCGATGAAGCGCTGGTGATGTCGTTCGATACTGACGTGGATATGCTGTCGGATTTTACTGATGACCGGGCGCAGCTGGATCGGGCGGTGCGACGGGCGCGCATCAACACTCCGGGCGGAGGAATGATCGCAGGAAACCCGGGGCCGATCGGCAACCAGCAGATGGTGGGTACGGCGCTCTATGATGCAATCTACCTGGCGAGCGGCGAAAAATTGAACACCGAGGCGGGACGAAAAGCGATCGTGATTGTCACGGACGCGCAAGACGAAGGCAGCAAAGTGCGCATTGAAGAGGCTATTGAATCGGCGCAGAGGACGGATTCGGTGATCCACATTTTGCTGGTGGCGGACCGGCGATTTGGCGGGGGGAATAGCGGCGTAGCCAAGCATCTTGCGGATGAAACCGGCGGACGGATGATTGTCGTGAATTCGGAGAAGAAATTAAAAGAAGCGTTCGATGAAATTTCGGACGAGCTGCGCAGCCAATACACGCTGGGCTATTACCCGAGCAACGCGGCGCGCGACGGGAAATTTCGCAAAATTAAAGTAGAAACGAACAACCACGACTTGAAAGTGCTGGCGCGGAAGGGGTATTACGCTCCCAAGGGAGAAGCCGCTTACCGGGACGAGCCGGCCGGCGGAGCTCCTGCTGCTGGTGAGTTGGCGTTGGCGCGCGCGAAGTAACCGTGTCTGGCACGCACCTGGTAGCCTTTATGGTCGGGCGTCTCAATGCGGATTTTGTGGTAACGGCCATCCATAACGTAATTGCTAGGGCTGTAAGCGATGGAGTATTGGTTGCGCAATTCGTCACCAATGTCCTGGAAGGATTGGTCAAGGTCGTCCACATGGTAAGGGAAAAAAGCACGGCCCCCGGTTTCTTCCGCTAAATCCTGCAAAATCTGATCACCCGGCGTGAGGTGGTTCTTACGATTGGCGGCCTTGGATGGATCGGTTTGCGAAAGCGCGATCCATTGCGTGCTAGTGCTGATGGTGTAAATCACCACGCTGGCGCGTTGGGCCATTTCGATGGCTTCGGCACGAGTGTGGTTGGAGAGATTGTCATCGCCGTCGCTGATTAAAATCATCACGCGGCGTACCACGTCGGGCTGATCGCCGGGCGGGCGGGGTGGGTGGCTCAATTCATTCAAGCATGCGGAGTAGATGGCGTCGTAAATGGCGGTGCCGCCTCCTGCTCGAGTCTTGAAAATTTCATCGCGCAAGGCTCCAGCATCGCCGGTGAATTTTTGGATCACTTGGGGCTCATCGTCAAAGGTCATGACGAAGGCTTCGTCTTTGTTATGGCGCAAAACGCTGAAGAGGAAATTGGTGGAGGCGTCCTGTTCAAATTTCAGGCGGTCGCGAATGCTGTTGGATGTGTCGAGCAACATTCCTATGCGCAGCGGGAGATCGGTCTGCCTGCTGAAATAGCGAATTTCCTGCGGTGCTTTATCGTCGAAAATTTTGAAGTCGCCCTTTTCCAGGTCGGGAACGAGTTTGTTGCGGCGATTCAGCACGGTAAACAGAATGTCCACGAGGTTGACGCGGCTCTGGATTACCGTGGGGTTCTGGCCAGCGGGTGGCGCTTGTGACGCATTCTGCGCAGGTGCGGGCGGAGGTGTGGATTGCGCCGGCGGCGGAGGGAGCTGTTGCGCGGAATGTCCTGCCGGCAAAAACAAAATGGCGACGAGTGCGAAGGCCAAAATCAAAATGGGTTTGCGTTGCATCTGCCCAGATTATAGGTACCCGTGGAGTGCAGCGTCAATTTTTGCTGGGTCTCCCCCAGCGGCGCTGGCCAGCGTATGCAGGAAGTCGCGGAGCTGGGCCGGCAGTGGAGCGCGCAGCTCCATTCTTTCGCCGGTTCGCGGGTGAGAAAAAACAATTTTTGCGGCATGCAAAAAATTGCGTCCTAGCGGCGGGAGGGCAATGTC
>DASYJM010000334.1:0-8702 GCA_035996445.1 Candidatus Acidiferrum sp.
CAGAGGAAGGCCAGCATGTTAATGAACAGGATATTTTGCATCCGAGGATCGAGGTTAGGTGTGCCGATCATGGGCGCGGGATGGTGCGTGCGGAACCACCGGTTTGCCATGTAAACAATTGGCACATCAAGGAAAGAAAAAACCGCCAGCGCAGCCGCTAAGACCGACGTAGATCCAGCTGTCGAAGAGCGGCGCATCATCAGGTAGCTCACATAAAGTAGTCACAGCATCAGCGTCGTATTCAAGCGCATGTCCCATGGCGACCACCAGACACCCCAGGCATAGCGGGCCCAGATAGGGCCGGTGATCAGCACGACGGAGCAGAAGACCACGCCGACTTCCGCGGTGGTGGCAGCCAGGGCGTCCGCCTTCGGACTGCTCTTCCACAGGTAAAAGATCGACGCGAGGAAGTTGACGAAGAACAGCGTAAATGCGACTGTAGCCGCGGGCACGTGGACATAAAATATCCGCTGCACGTCGCCCATGGTTTCTTCCGTGGGCGCCACGACCAGCCCCTGATAGGTCCCGTAAGCCAGGAAGGCACAGCAAAAAGCGGCGAAAGCGAACAATAGTTTGGTTTTCATTCTGAGTTCAGCACCGTACCTAACAGCAGGAAGCATGCGGCGGTAAAGATCATCCTGTCAGAACTGCACTGTATCCTGAGCGCTCACGAGTGGTCCAGGGATAGCATCCTCGTGGCGCTGGCAATTCCCCTTATGTACAACTACAAAGCTGGAAAAATATTCCTGCGGTCCGGCAAGAATTTTGACGCGGTCAGGGTAAGCAGATACAGCCGAGGTGATCGTAAGCGTCATGAACAACTAGAGCGTACGGGTATTTGAGGCAGATTTTTCTGATCCTATCATGATCCAATTGCCTCACTCTTTTGTTGTTCCATGCACCTACATTTGAGCAACTGTCAACCAGCGTCACGCTAGCGTAGACCTCATGCACACGCTCTGCCAGGAGGGGAATGATTACCGGGGCCGTTCTCAACGAACTGGATTCACGAATCAAGAAGTACGATCCGCTATGCCATCCATTTTATAAGGCTTGGCGGCGGGCGGGTGACGTGCGAGGGCCTGCGCGACTACGCCTGCGATTATTACCACCATGTCGAGCCATTTCCTTCTTATTTGGCCGACCTGGGTTGCGTCTGGAAGAGGGCCAACTGCGCCGGGCGTTACTGGCTAACATGCTGGATGAAAAAGGTGCAAGAGATGCGTTTGGCGTACCGGAGCAGTCGCATGTGGAATCGTGGCTCGATTTCGCCGAAGGAATGGGCGCGAGCCGCGCATTTTCGGGCATCGTCCGATCCCCGAAGGGAGAGAGCTGCTAGAATATTTCACCGGCATCGCACGGTAGAGATTGCCCGAGGAAGTCTTGGCGGGCTTTTTACGCATACGCAAACCCGGGTACCACGTGTGTCTCAAGAAAAGGCGCGCGGGTTTTGGAAAATGTATCGCTGACGACAAGGCGTAACGTCTATTTCACCACCCACGACAGCCGATGTTGAATACTCTCAAGTGTGGCAGGCAACAATTCGTGAGATTGCAGGAGAAGAATCCGGCGAGTGCTGACACTCGCTGGCCGCTGCATGGCGGATCCATCCAACCACGAACTCAGGAGTCGTTGGGGCAAAGCGCGGAAACGCGCGGCCCTAGAGATTCATAAGAGCGGTTGATCCACGCCAGTGGTCTGGTGGTCTTCACTATGTTGAGCATAAAACTTTCCTGTACGCCGCCAGGCTAAGGGCAATATTTATTAGTGTGTTGTAGATCGGGAATCCGATTTCAGAGAAGGTGTAAATTTGAATTGCGGCAAACGACGTCAGTATGTTGAATAATGCCGTCGTGTACGCGATACCCGATTCCGTTTCCGGAAATTGCCATGCCTTTATAAGCGTGGGGAGGGCGGCCAAGCCGTCGCTCAGGATTGCGAGAAGGACCGCCATTTCAGGTTTTCTCGTTACAGCCCACAGAAGGATCGCCACAAACGAAAGGCCTCCAGACGAATAGCCGAACTTCGTAGGTCGCCAGATAGCCCTTCGTGTAGTCAACGCGCTAATAACGACGAGCACTGGGCCGAAACCAACCATGAAAGTCGGTAATACTGCCCAGCGAGCGCCTGTCGAAATCGCCGCTGCCGATGCGACGAGCGGCGCCATTGCCCAGAGCACCCAAGTGACTAGATTCGGTCTCGTTTGTCCACGGAAAATGTCGCGGATATAGCGCGCAATACCATAAAGACTTACTACCGCGCCGAGAAGAACAAGATAATGCATCACGATTATTTTTTCTGTCAATATGCTTTTAGGGGATCATTTCATGTCCTGCGTCAATCAGCACAGATAGTGCATTTTCCCAGTGCTTGTCCTGAATCAAGATCCAGTCTGTGTCATAAGTTGAAATCGCAAATACGGGCACACCGGACTGGGCCAGAGGCTCCAGGAACGATTTCAGGACTCCAACAGCCTGAAAATCAAATGGTCCTTCCAACCGTAGACAGGAGAAGCCTCGCTCAACTCTCGTGTCCGGGGGTATGTTTGCTTCTTCACAAACGATGGAAAGCTCATCCGACGTTCGGGTGATGGACGAAAAAGCTCCGGTTGCTGCCCAGTCGGGAATGGCCGCAGCAGCATCCAGCTTGCAAATCGTATACGGTCCGCGCAGAGTTCTGAATCTCATACTGTTGGCTTCTCCAGATTATTTGGCGGCGAAATGCGCTTTCATGGCGGCCGGCGGCATGATGACTCCATGAACAAGAGCAACAGGGGCGCATGCAGCGGTGGTGCTTTTGTAATTATCCTTGACTAGCATTGCATTGCATCAGATCGTCGATGAATGTCAACGCAACTCCCGGTAGAGTCCCCGGCAAGGGTTGATTACGGTTTGACGGAACAAATGACGTACACTCTCAGGCACGGCGATCACATTCGGGTAGAGGGTCCAGATGGCACGGGGGTCGGACAGTTGCATCTCTCTGCGCGTCAAGGAAATGGCAGAAGCACACATCAACTCGGTTGCGCGAACCAGCCCGGAAAACGTCGCGTCGACAAAACCAAGCCGGTTGTCATGACGAACCTTCAGCATGCCGGATTCAATAATGGAATGAAACGTCAGGAGCACTGAATTGACGTCCGTATCAAGATCAAGCGCGCCCCTTCTATGCGCGTCGATCCCCAAGCGGGTAATGAAATTTGAGGCGACCAAGGTTCCTGCGGTTTCCACAGGCAGCGAGCGACGAGCAACTTCGAATGCCACCCCATCCGCGCGCCATTCTTCAACGGCTCCGTAAAATGGAGAGTTGAGTACTCCCGCAGCGAGCTTGTGATTCAATCCGATACCCGATGCATGGCCCGCTTCATGGAACGAGTACTCGGCATTCAATGTGGCCGCTAACATGGATTGCGGTGTATAAGCGCCCAGTAGGAGTGCAGATGACGGCTCATCGAATATCGTCTGGATGGCTTCGAAAGCGATTCTCTCCACGCGAACGAGTTGTTCGGACATGTTGTTCAGCACTGGCCCGTCGCCATCCCGCAGTCCCGCCCAGCCGTTAGGTACGAGAAAGGCTTCACCAGACTCTCCTGCAAACCAGCCGGCGCCTGCGTGTCCGCGGATGGGAACTATTTGGGGAATTTGCTCATGCACAATCCCGAATAGTTCAATCAGGATCGGAAGGGTTGCAGGAATTTCGCCGAGATCCAGACGACTTGCATAAAGGGCACTAAGCAGCGTTTCCAACTTGGCCTCGCGCGATGTGGTGTAAGGGGCAAGAAGGAAAAAGCGTCCCTCTGCTCCCAGGAACTCAAGGGTCTTAAGGGCCTGGGCAAAGCCCGACCAGTCTCCGGTCTCCAAACCTTGCATGATATCGGTCAAGAACTTCTTGGGTAATCCAAGCTGGCTAGCATCCCGAATGAGTAAGGTCATCGCCTGGCCGAGCAGTGAATGATCGTTCTTCTCGACGGCCATGATGACATCCATCACGGGGGCTGGAACTTCACCTGATAAGGAGCATCGAAGCATAATGTTTCCTCAAATCATTTTTCTCTGAACACAACCGCTGAATGACGGATTTATTCCCTGTGGTTGACCTAGAATCGTCCCTTGTTCTTTGGCTAGTTCCAAAATGGAACTACACAATATTAAGCGGAGGTAAATCCATATTTCTGATACGTAGAGGGTACTTACTTCAGCCAAAGGTGGCGGGCAACAATTGCTTGGTGCTGGGCAAAATGGGTGCGTGAGTACACTCGTTGCACCTCTCCAACTATGCCTGCGATCGCTTGAGCCGAATTCGAACACCATCCTCTCAATCAACTTCCGGAACGGCGCAGGTCCTGCAGCTCACGGTAACCGATCTTCTCAGTATCCGCACCTTCTGCCCCGCGAAGGTGGTAGAGCAGGGCGCCTTCACCATCCCGACCCGCAACATGACGACCACCTGCGGCTGCTTCCGGATGGCGATGTCACTATCAAGGTTCTCGCGAACAACTGGGTTCAACTCCGGAGCGGGCGGTCACCTACCAAAATGATCGACCTGCCGCGAGACGCCGCAACGGGCAAGGGAGTATCACGAATTTCGACACTACCTCGCCCGTGAGGAACTCATGCAGTCTCGGGCGGCGATGGTGGGTCGGCGCTCTCCCAAGCTTGACCTCGACATTTATAGAAGGTCGTTGGTCTCAATCAGTGGGAAATAATAGTTAGGACGGAAGGGTACGACGCCCGGGCCTAGCATCCGGTCCGAACCGCGTCGGCCAATAGCCGCAATAAATCGTGAGTCTCTTCCGAGCCCATACAGGGCGTCGGTTATGCTTTGCCTGTAGACCAGTGGTTCGCTGACGACCAGGTTCTGCGCTCCCACGACGAGATTGCTTTCCATCATCACAGCAATGATCCGCCGATTGCCCTTCCTGATCTGTTCTGCGACATCGCGGCAGACAGAATGCTGTTTGCGATGATCTTTCCGGCTGTTCGCGTGACTGCAATCGATCATCAACCGCGGGGCATACCTGCTTTCTCATGCAGGCTTTCCACCTGAGACACCGAATCTGCGCCCTAGTTCACCGTGGTTCGCCCGCCACGGAGGATCAAATGGCACATCGGATTGCCAGTGGTGGCAAAGATTGCCGTCTGTCCATTCTTGGTAATGCCGAGAAAGCAGTGAGGATGCGCCGCCGATTGAATGGCCTCAATGGTGACCTGCACGTCGCCCGACGTGCCATTCTTGAATCCCACCGGGCACGACAAACCCGAAACCAGTTGCCGATGCACTTGGCTCTCGCTCGTTCGCGCCCCGATCGCTCCCCAGCTGACCAAGCCTGCCAAATATTCAGGGATGATCATATCCAGAGACTCAGTCCCGGCCGGCACACCCATTTCGGCCAAATCCAAAAGCAAATGCCGTGCCAACTCAGGCCATCGTTGATTTTGAATGACTGATCCAGATACGGATCATTGATTGGACCTTTCCAGCCGACGGTGGTGCGAGCCTTTTCAAAATACAGGCGCATCCACCAGGCGTAATTCCCGGCCAATCTCCTTGATCGTGCCCTTCAGAAGGACAGCGTATTCCCGCGCGGCTCGCGTGTCGTGAATCGAACAGGGTCCGACAACCACAAGCAAACGAGGGTCATCGGCATCAAGATTTTCGCACTCTCGGCGCGAGAACGGTGAATTGCCGCGCAAGATTTCTCAGTGGGGCAGTTTTTCTTCAAGAAAGACCGGTGGCAGCAGCACCTTTGTCCATTGCGGAGATCATCGGTCGGGTAAAACATAAGGTGTTCGTCAATGAGTTAATAGGCCAAGAAGAGCTTCGCAGGTTTCCTGAGTTTTGCGCAAGAGCTTATCGCTGGCGGACGCTATCGAACACGACCGTGCTGTACATATCAGGAAAGTACTCCGTGATGATAATGACCGGGCGGCCACTCGTAACAAGCCGATAACTGCGCCTGAGCAATAGTCCGTTCGTAGCCGTAGAACTGAAATATGCTAAAAGCTCAGGGGGCGAGCATTTGGATACGTGAAGTAACTCCTTACGTGTCTCAACCCCATACTCTGACCACAGGCGCCCTATTGGCTTGTTTGAGTCAACCAGTTCTTCCCGAAGCCCCTTGGGAAGCCGATCTATCGCCACTGTGGATTCTGCGTAAACATAATTGTTACCGGTGTTCTGACCGTAAAGCACTATATCTCTCTTCATTCGAACATCGCCAGGCATTAGCTCAAGTGCTTCAAGAGGAATGCACGTTTTTCCAACATCTACAGCGAGTTTGAGAACTCCAATCGGTTCAAGGAATGCGATCTGCAATATGTCGGTTAGCGTACCGTCCGTTACGAGAAGAATACGTTGTAAAAGGCCTATTGAGACCCAATCAAAGTCGCCCAGTCCAGCTAAAAACGACATATTTTACCTGCCTTTTACGTTTGTGTAATCTAGTTGCCCGGTCCGGCATGAGGAATCTCGAGCTGCGGCATTCGCTCTACAAGCCTTCGATTCACCCGTAGATACCGAGCAATTTTGCCGACTAGCCCCACCTCGGCGTCCGTGCCGGTCTAGACCGGCCAGTGCTCCTTGCCGGCCTTGCTGACCATCATCGGCAGCATGGGAGAAACCTGTGCCTGAAACGCGCTCTGACCCCATATCCGCCAAAATGGCGGATGGCGGCGACGTCAGTTGCCGCTGAGGGGATCACCAACCGTGGTATTTCCCGATCTGCACAATTCCGACTTGCGCGTATTTGGCTCACTTCCCTGTTTCCTCTGGCTGGCGATTCCCGGAGTCGTGGCCTTTGGGGAGCCCAAACCTGGCGATCACGTGTTTGCGGAACAGGCTGACCCTGGATCGTTTCGGGATTCGCCTTTGAGCGCACTACCCAGACGCGGGTTTCCGAGCACTCCACTGTCAGAACATCGTCTTTGAATAACTTGTGCTGCACGTCAAAGCTGCTGCGACGCCACTCCGAGATCGAGGATTCAACGACAACCTGATCTCCAAAATGAGAAGGCGCGAGGAAGCGCGCACGCGTATCCACCATAGGGATGCCTATGATCCCGTATGCCTTCACGATCTGGTACATTGGCAGCCCGGCCGCTTCAAACAGAGCTGCCGTGCAGTTGTCGAAATAGGCAAAGTAGCGCGGGTAGTACAGGATCCCGGCCGGGTCGCAGTCGCCCCATTCGACGTGAATTGTTTTTTTGTTGGTCAGCATATGTTCTCGCGGTTTGTCTACTTCTTCGACTTTCGCGACCAGAGCTTTGCAGCGCGGCGGGTCGACCAACAGAAGCACCGAATCGTTCGCTTGGTCGGGCCATCCGCAAAGTAAACAGTGGCCACGAGTCATTTGTGCAATCCCCTCCATTATTTGCAGGTGAAGCGGAAGGGGGCTCGCGGCTGGTCGTTGTAGGCTGAATTGGCCATGATCATTAATCGCGACAGTTCCGAAACCGTTGAAAGCAGGCTCGCTCGGTTTGTCCTGTTGTCTTCCAGGTGCGCATATTTGGCGTAAGAGATGGTCTGCTAACATCTCGATCACCGCAACCGAGCCCACGGCGTCTCAATCCAGCATCATTCCTTCCAGGTCGAGTGAGGGCGGTGATCGAAGAACAAAGCAGGATGCAAATATCCCGGCTTCGCGCCTGACGCCACGGGATGCTTACCTCCTTCGTTTCTCTTGCTATCCAGTGTCGTACGTTAAAGCAAACAATTGTGGATTCTTGGATGTCGCACTCTGCGAGAAAACGGATCGCGTCAACGTCCACAAGGAATGCTTCCTCGAGATCTAAAATGATCATCAGTTCGCTATGTTGCAGTTCGGCTTTTAACCCCCAAATCGGAGAGTTGTATTTGGCCGATAAACTCGATAGTCGTTCCATGACTCTTTGCCCACTTGTCAATCTTGAGCGTCGTAAGTTCTTACCAGACCGCTCAGACTGCACTAAACACAAGTGCAATGTAGGTACCATTGCTAAGCTATTGAAGGGCTTGGTCTAAATAAGCATAGTCTGGCTGATTTATCATCATTTATGCTGAATTGTGAGCAGAAACCGACGGATTAGAGAGTGCAGACCTTTGCTGAAAGGACGAGCGACCTGGAACCCCACACTCTTTTCGAGTTGAGGTTCAATCTCGGCTTCACATTCCGCCCACAACCCATTGCGTCCGCTTCACAGAAACCGGTCGCTTCCCTACTCGAGCAGTTCCCATTTCTTGTAGACTGACATCGTCTCGGTCTCTTTGGCCAAATAACTTGATGGGCATCCCTGCTGTCTCCCAGCTGTTTTTCCGTTCGCGAGGCCAGTTGCAGAGATTTGCTGAACTTAAAACCGATTTTGCTGGCCTCAGCTTGCACAATTGGATAGGAGCACCTCTCGGAACCGGGTGCCTCTATGTGAAGGCAGATTGTCCTGAAGGACATCGCTCTGACCTCAGCGGTCGAGTTGTCATATTTTTCTACTCCCGTGTTCTCTCCGCGGTGGTTTGTGATTGGGCTGGCATCGACACCTCATTCGACGTTGTTTGGTGTTGGTGGAGCGTAGAGCCATTCTAGGCTTCCGCAGTTCAGTCGCGAATGATCAATGGGGTCATGGCCTCCGCCGACGGTGCCATCAAGACTTTCACGCTACGAGGAATAAAGGACACTCCGCCGTACTTTCATGACGAGCGGCTATTGAGGTTGGACGACACTGTCGAGTTCT
>DASYJM010000335.1:0-14306 GCA_035996445.1 Candidatus Acidiferrum sp.
CAACTCCGGCCGAAATATCGTGATTTCACCGGGTCTGAGAGAAGTTGACTTCTCGGTATTCAAAAACAACTACATCCGTAAAATTTCCGAGACCTTCAATATTCAATTCCGTGCGGAAATGTTCAACGTCTTCAATCATGCGAACTTCGCACCCCCGGTCACACCCGACAATACGGACATCTTTGATCCAACTGGGGCGCCAACTGGCATTGCCGGACTCTTGACCAGAACAACCACCACCGCGAGAGAAATCCAGTTCGCTCTGAAGGTCATCTTCTAACTGCAACGGAGACCTCGGGTCTTGGCGCGTAGAGGCGTCTGCTGACAGCATCTAACGACGTTGGCGGGTGTGTGTACGCTAGTCGTGCGAGCCCAGGCGCTAAAGTCGCCCGCAGTCAATTGCGCAGCTTTGTCGACAGCGCGGGAATCGCCCTGCGGCGGCAATGTCGGCGTTAGTCTAGGAACGCGTTTTTTCACGCAAAGCTTAGGCCCCCCGGCATTCTTGATAACCGTTTAGGACACTTTGAGACCTACGACAAGACACGTAAGCCAACGTTCTGCTCTACCCAGTTCACTCCACGCCCAATAACTCGCTAACCGACGAAGCGCCTTTAGTTTTCCCACGGTCAGAGTAAAGTGCGTACAATGGCAGCACGGGGTGTGTCGTGCCCATGGTAGAAACGGAAGGCAAGAGCGAGGACCGGGGGCGTTTGTGTCAGGGCGTCTCACGCGGCGATGTGGCCCGCAACTACCCGGCGACCGTGCACTGCCCAACAGGCGACGGGTGGTTGTGTGATGTCCACGCGCAGGGCGAGCAGGGGCATTCGTCTACGCTGCTGCGGCGGGTTGATGTGGGCGGAGAGGCGTAGGGGCCGTCCGTATCCGCCGGTTCGTCGCGCAAGGTCCGCTAATTCCTTCCAGCTCGACCGCTCTGGCTTGGTGATTGATGCCGGTCATTTTGCGGTAGAGACATCCAGCAACGGCACCTTAACAAATTCCACGGTGCAACTCCCCGAAGATATCGATATGCGGCGCAGCAACTATCTGTGCAAACTTCGATGACTGCCCAAAGCCCAGGCCGCGAGGGAAGCCTCAGGATTTCTGTGATCGTTCCCGTCCGAAATGGCCGCCTGCATCTGCCACAATGCCTGGACGCCTTGGTTCGTTCCGAGTACTCGACCTTTGAAGTGATCGTGGTCGATGACTGTTCAACGGATAGCACTCCACAAATCGCCGAACGTTACAAGACGCGCTACCTTCAAACGTCTCGAGCGATGGGCCCAGGCGGCGCGCGAAATCTCGGTTCGCAACATGCTCGCGGCGATATCCTGGTGTTTATAGACTCTGATGTGGTGGTTCCTCCGGGGTTGCTAAGTTTGCTTGCCGAGGATTTTTCACGCGATCCCGGAGTCTCGGCGGTCTTCGGTTCCTACGACGATAAGCCAGCGTGGCCAACTTTCATCGCACAGTATAAAAACCTGATGCACCACTACGTGCACCAGATTTCAAGCGAATCGTCCGTAACGTTCTGGGCCGGGTGCGGCGCCATTCGGAAGTCCGTTTTTGATGAAATAGGAGGGTTCGACGGAACGCAGTACAGCGCACCTTCCATCGAGGACATAGCGCTGGGATTGAAATTGATCCAGAGCGGACGGAGGATATTCCTCGACAAGCGCATCCAGGCTAAGCATCTAAAACGTTGGACATTTCGAAGCGTATTGCGCGCGGATATTCTTAATCGCGCTGTGCCGTGGTCTCAGTTGATTCTGAAAACTCGCCAGCTTCCTCGAGATCTCAATCTAACTTATTCTTCGCGGGTAAGTTCCCTCGCGGTTGGTCTTTTATCGATGGGATGCATTATCTTGCTCTTGGCTGTTGGCGGTTTTCTGCGAATTCCTTTGCTTCCCATTTTTGCCGCGATGGCCTTGCTGGTAATTTTGCTGGTGGCCTTGAATTTGCATACCTATCTATTTTTTCTTCAAAAGCGCGGCTGGTGGTTTACCGCGAGGGCCGTAGTATTTCACTTGTTGTATTACCTGTACAGCGGAGCAACTTTCTCCCTGTGTGCGGTAGTTTACTTCGCTGGTTTGCCGTTCGCCTCTGCGCACAATGCGAACAAACCGGCGTCCGGGAATTCATTCAGGAAAAGGGAGTGACATATTCCCCCAATGGGTGAGATAAGCTAAGGCTAGGTGCCGGTGGAATGCCAGCGCAGAAAAATCAGATGGCCCCGAGTCCACTCTTACTGGCCTTTGCTCCCATACATCGCCGGGCGTTGGGAATCGCTTGCGGTGCAGTCCTGGGCGGTGTCCTTTCTATCGGCACCTTGATTTTGGTGGTGCGGCGTTACCATCAGGGTTTCAGTTTGGATTTATTGGGCCAGTTTTTTTGGGGTTATTCGGTCTCCTGGCAAGGTGTGTTCATCGGTTTGCTCTGGGGAATGGCCGTAGGTTTTATTTTTGGATGGAGTCTCGCCCTCATTCGCAACGCCGCCGTGTGGATTTGGCTAACCGTGATTCGTTCACGTGCGGAGATGAATGAGTATGCAGATCTCCTGGATCATCTGTAGGAGCGCGTATGGAATCGGAAGAAGTCTTGATTCAAAAAGCGGTGGTTCTTTTGAATGCCAAGTTGCTTGGAATTGTGATTGGAATTTTTATGGGGACGGGCTTATTTCTCGCCACTAATTTTCTGGTCTTGAAGGGCGGTCCAAACGTTGGAGCGCACTTAAGCTTGTTGTCCGTTTTTTTTCCGGGTTATCGAGTTACTTTCTTCGGCAGCATCATAGGCTTTTGTTATGCTTTCGCAGTCGGATTTATAAGCGGCGTGATTCTTGGCGCGGTGTATAACAAGTTCGCCCGGATCTGAAATATCCCAATACAATCCCACCCTTTATTCAGAACTTCTGCCCATAGGGGCCTGCTACTTGTGGTCTATAATCTTCCACAATGCGAAAGGGAAAAGCATTACCGGGCAACGGTTTTCCCACCGGCTTTGAGTAAAGGGCGACTTACACACGTTTATTCAGTAACCCCATTGTTTACAGTAGGTAGTTAACGGGTCGCATTGGGCTATCGATTGCACCTGACTCTCTAACCCACTCATGGAACCTATCGCCGCGAAACCGTCAAGCGTTGTCATCATCGGTGCAGGTCCAGCGGGACTGACGGCCGCCTACGAACTGTCCAAGCATGGCGTTCCAGCTATGGTGGTGGAAGCGGACAACACGGTCGGCGGTTTGTCGCGAACCATCAACTACAAGGGCTACCTGTTCGACGTGGGCGGCCATAGGTTCTTCTCAAGGTGGGATGAAATAACTCAGCTGTGGCAGGAAATCCTCGGGGCGAGTTTCCTCAAGCGACCGCGCTTATCTCGCATCTATTACCGCAAGAAATTTTTCTACTACCCTTTAAAGATGGCGAACGCGTTTTTCGGTCTGGGATTGCTTGAGGCCATACGCATCGTCTTCAGTTATCTGCTCTCTAGACTGATGTACTACCACAATGAGCAAAACCTGGAGCAGTGGGTGTCCAACCGATTTGGGAAACGGCTGTATGAAGTCTTCTTCAAAACTTACACCGAGAAAGTTTGGGGTGTCCCTTGTACCGAGATTGGCGCGGAATGGGCCGCTCAGCGAATCAAAGGACTTTCACTAACAACCGCCGTTCGAAACGCGCTGATCCAGCAGAAAACTCCGACAGTAAAAACAATGATCAATAGCTTCGACTATCCGGAGCGCGGTCCAGGACAAATGTGGGAAACGCTGGCGCAGCGGCTTCAGGGTTCCGGCTATCCTGTTTTAATGAGGCGTCCAGTAACGCGGATTGTTCATGAGGATAATCGCGTGACCTTCCTTGAGACCCAGGGCCCGAATGGTATGGAGCGCTTTTGCGGGACTGATTTCATCAGCTCCATGCCGATCCGCGATCTAATTAGTGCACTCGATCCTCCGCCACCTCCGAAAGTCCTTCATGCCGCCAACAGCCTGCGATATCGCGATTTCTTGATTGTTAGTTTGGTTGTGAATCGCAAGGAAGTGATGCCGGACAACTGGCTTTATATCCACGAGCCCGGTGTGCGCGTCGGACGTATTCAGAATTTTAAGAACTGGTCGCCCTTCATGGTGCCGGATTCCAGCAAGACGTGCCTTGGGATGGAATATTTCGTTTTTGAGAACGATGAATTGTGGTCCAGCTCCGACGAAGCGTTGATCGCTTTGGCGATACGCGAAATCGTGCAACTCGGCTTAGTACGTTCTGAAGAAATCGAGGATGGCGCGGTCGTGCGCATGCTCAAGGCCTACCCCATGTATGACGGCGGGTGGGCGCAGCGGGTGGAGACGATCAGAAGCTACCTGGCCACCGCTATGCCCAACCTGCAACTCGTCGGGAGAAACGGCATGCATAAATATAATAATCAGGATCATTCCATGATGACCGCCTTGTGCGCCGCTCGGAACATCCTGGGAGCTAAGCATGATCTTTGGGCCATCAACACCGAGCCTGAATATCATGAGGAAAAACAAGATATACCTCAAAATTCAATCGCAAGGGAATTCAAGCGCCCGGCTTATGCGGAGCCTTCAGTGATTCGCAATCGACGCCGCGCCGCCCAGGCAGTGGTCTCGCCTACTTCGCGCGAAGGGATTGAGTTATAACCGACGCCGCATCTAAAAGCGTGGCTTTCGCCCCACAACTTACCTTCGATTCACGGTTGCAGGTCAAAATATGAGTGAAAAAGATTCCCGCACAAAACCCCTCATAGGGAATGAGCTTCGGCTATCGGTCAGCTGATGGGTTCTATGTCGGCTTCCGCAAACTCCTCTCGGTCCCCACGGTTCGATCGTTTCTTCGATTTTTTCCTTCGGCCACCGGTTATTCTCTTGGTTCTCGTAACCCTGGTGATTTCTCGTGGTATCTCTCAAGGAGAGTTCTTTTTTTACTACGACGAAATGTCTCACGCCATGAACGGAGTATTTTTTCGAGATTTCCTCGCGGATTTTCCATGGCGCCACCCCATGGAATATGCCGTTCAATACTACGCAAAATATCCGGCAATCAGCTTTCCGCATTGGCCGCCCTTGTTTCATTTCATCGAAGGCCTGTTTTTCCTTGTTTTTGGTTTAGCGCCTTGGATCAGCCGCCTGGCCGTTCTGGGCTTCGCACTGATGGGTGCTTATTTCTGGTATCGCATTGCAGAAAGGCTCGGCCCGCAATACCGGGCTTTCTTGTCCACTCTGACAATTGCGTCCGCCCCCTTTATCCTCCTCTACGAGCGCGTCACCATGCTCGAAGTTCCGTCTCTCGCGACGTGCCTGGCCACCATTTATTTTTGGCTTAAATTTCAGGAAAGCGGGCGCCGTCGCGACCTATGGGCCATCGCTGGTTTCGCGACGATAGCGTTTCTCGTTAGTCAGAAAGCTATCTTCCTCGTGGTTTTCTTCGCTTTGCATTGCCTGGTGGAGCGTTCCTATTGGCTATTGAAGCGCATCGATGTGTGGCTGGCTATGTCCATTTCGGCTTTAGCCGTCTTGCCGTGGTATGTCCTCGCATCAAACACACTCAGTCAGTTTTGGGCCCGCGCGATAGGTAATCACAAGTCTAACTACCTGACGCATCCCGCTACCTATTGGTTTTATCTACACCAGGTTTATTTGCAACTCGGACCCATCCTTCTCGGCCTCGCGTGTGTCGGCCTCGTGGTTGCGCTGCTGAAACGAACTAGCTCGCATCGATTCCTGGTCACCTGGATCTTCGCCGGGTATTTCTGCTTCACCTTCATCAGGGAAAAGGATCCGCGGCATACCATGATTTGGATTCCGCCGCTGCTGTATCTCGCGTTCGTCGCCATCGATACTGTATTAGTTCGCCGCACTTGGGCGCTGGTCGTTTCCTCAGCTCTGGCTTTCGGACTTTTGGTCAATGGCCTTAGAACCCAGCGGCCGATTGTGCAAGGGGCACGGGAAGTCGCTCATTATGTTCTTTCCCAGCCGGATTCAGACATCATCTATTACCAGGGTCGTCTTAATGGCGATTTCATTTTCTTTGTCCGAAAATTCGATCCGCAAAAAATGCGTGTCGTGGCACGGGATAAACTCATCGTGGATCGTAGTAACGTCCCGCCGTTCGCGCCTGCAGGCTTGCCCACTACTGAGCAAGTCCTGAATTTTTTTAAAACTTGGGGCATCCGTTATGCTGTCATAGAAGATCCCGATCTCTTCGCGAGTTTCGGGCCCGTGCACCAAGTGTTTTACTCTCCGCAATTCGAACTCGTGCGCACCTTTCCGGTCTTCACAAACTGGCCTGATGTCTCCGCGCGCGAAATTCAGGTCTTTCGCTACCGCGGAAACCTTGAGCGAACAGCACAAAGCATTACCGTTCCCGTCGAAACCATACACAACGATTTTCATTTGACCCTATCTCAGATTGCGGGGCACCCGTGGCCAAAGTAGGGCACAATGACCTGAATCTCCGTTCATCTATTTCAAGTGCCTTTTTTTGGGGGACTGTTTGCCTTCGCGTTTCTGGCGACGCAGACGGTCGCACCCATGCGACCGTCAGGGACAGGAAGCAATAATCGGTTCTCACTCTTGGTGTGGTAACTGAAGAGGCGACTGCTTAGCGATGGAGAAATCAAGTACAAGGTTGCGCGTGGGGTTCGTGGGTTGCGGCCGGGCAACGCAGAACCTGCACCTCCCGGGCTTTCGACACCTCACCGATTGGCAGGTGATCGCGGCAGCGGATAGCGACGCAGCCCGCCTGAATGTGACCGCGAATCGCTTCGGTATTTCGCGCCGTTATCAGGATTATCAGCCTCTGCTCGCGGACCCTGATGTGGACGTTGTTGCGGTGTGCGTGCCCCCGCGCTTGCACGCCGAAGTCTCCCTGGCTGCCCTGGCAGCCGGTAAACATGTATTCATCGAAAAACCGCTCGCCGTATCGCTCGGCGAATGTGATCAGCTCCTCGAGCAGGCTGCTCATTCTCCGCGCAAGGTTATGATGGGATTCAATCTCCGCTGGCATCGCCTGATTCGGCGGAGCCGCAAGATGATTCAAGACGGCGCCCTTGGAGAGCTGGAGCTCATCCGCACCGCATTTACCACCGGAGGAAGATTGCAAACGGGCTCCCCGGAATGGAGTTCCTGGCGGTCGCCGGGTGGCGGGGTGCTGCTTGATCTCGGCGTACATCATTTTGACTTGTGGAGATATCTGACGGGCGCTGAGGTGGAAGAAATTTCTGCCATGAGCCATTCGCGCGATTCTGGCGGTCAGTCCGCGATGGTTACCGCCCGCATGGACAATGGACTGCTCGTCACTTCCGTTTTTTCCGATCAGACCACCGAGGGCAACGAGTTGGAAATCTGTGGGCGCAAGGGTTCCATCCGGGTGTCGTCTTATCGGTTTGATGGTCTGGAATTCGTCACCGCGCCGGGCTCCTTCGGAGGATTTCAGAGATTTCCGTCCAAACTATTAGCGACGCTAAGAGAAATTCCGCGGGCTATGGCCCGGGTTTCCCGGGGAGGGGAATTCCGTTACACCTACGAAGCGGAGTGGCGAGCTTTTGCGCATTCAATCCGCAGCGACACGCCGGTCGAATGTACCCTGGAGGACGGCCGGCGCGCCGTTCAAATTTCGCTCGCGGCATTAGCTTCGGATTCAGAGTCTCGGGCGGTTAAGGTTTCGGAATCGCCCAACAAAAGCGCAGAGGCCCCTGCACGGCCCTCAGCAGGCGAAGTCGGCGGGCTGGTACAGACCGCTAAGGATCTTTTATCCGGAGCTAGAGAGCTTTGAACCTCGCCACTTTACCTGCGATTTCAGTGATCCTGGCCACACCCGACTGCTATGAGACCATTCGCAAAACGATTTCTCATCTGCGAGCGCAGAGTGTCAGCGAACAATTGGAACTAGTCATTATCGCGCCCTCAGCAGCTGCTCTTAACCTGGTGGAAGACGATATGAAAGATTTTTTTCGTTACCGGGTGGTGGAAGCGGGGCCTATTCGATCGGTCGGCTCCGCAAACGCTCTTGGTATTCGCCATGCCACTGCACCCGTCGTCGCGTTAGCCGAAGACCATTCCTTTCCGGAGCCCGGTTGGGCACAGGCTCTGATCGAAACTCAACGACAACCGTGGGCCGCAGTCGGCCCAGTCATTCGCAACGCCAACCCGGCGAGCAGGCTCAGTTGCGCCGACATGCTCATCGGCTATGGACCCTGGATGGATCCGGCACCCGCAGGATTTGTGGATTACCTCCCGGGTCACAACAGTTCTTATAAGCGCGAAATACTACTGGAATACGGTCAAGAATTAGAAAGAATGATGGAAGCGGAAACCGTGTTGCATTGGGATCTGCGAGCCAAAGGTCACAAGCTGTATCTGGAACCTGCTGCAAAGATTGCACATACTAATTTCGCGCTGCCTGGCCATTTTGTCGCGGCGCACTTTTATGGGGGGCGGGTGTTTGCAACAGTTCGGGCGCAGGACGGTCGCTGGGCGTGGCCGCGTCGGCTGCTCTTCGTATGCGGCTCTCCTTTGATCCCCTTGGTGCGATTGTGGCGGATCCTGCGCGACATAAGTCAGTCTGGCCGCGCCGGGTCCCGATCAGCGTTGCGGGTCCTCCCGCAGCTGCTTTTGGGGCTCAGCATGGACGGAGCGGGACAGATGCTTGGCTATCTATTGGGCGCCCGCGAGGAAACCACAGCAAAACTGATGGGACTCGAGTTTCACCGCAATCGAGACGAAGGCGCAACCGGGAGAAAAAAAAATGAGCACGACCGAGTTCCCAGTCCGTCAACTACCGAACGGCTATGAGCGCTCCTGATCTCAATCTTCCCGAAATGTCTGTGGTGCTGGTCACCCGTACACCATTCCACTCGATCCGCAAGACTATCCGCCACCTCTCGCGGCAAACTTTCAGGCACCGGCTGGAGCTTTTGATTGTCGTTCCATCGCGCGAAGGGTTGGCACTTGAAGATTCCGAAGTACAGAGCTTTGCTGCTGTCAGAGTGCTTGAGGTGGGCCCGATCCTATCGATGCCTGAGGCTAAGCTGTCCGCGGTGCGAAATGCCACAAGCCCGGTGATTGCGTTTGCTGAAGACCACTGTTACCCGGAACCGGACTGGGCCGAACACTTAATCAAAGCGCATCGGGAGCGATGGGCGGCGGTAGGGCCATCGTTGAAGAATGCCAATCCCGATACCTTGAATAGTTGGGCGAGCTATTTGATGACGCATGCTCGCTGGAACGAACCCATTCGCAGCGGACCCATGGACTCCTTGCCGTGGCACAACACCTCCTACAAGCGCCAGCTTTTGCTGGAATACGGTTCTGAGTTGCCTGCACTACTTGCCGCTGAGGGATTTCTGCAGCAAAAACTCGCAGATCGCGGCTACGAGTTATATCTTTCGTCGATGGCCAAGGTCCGTCACGTAAATGCGTCGCTGCGTGCCTCCGTAATTGCGCACGCCTATGTGGGGGGACGACTGTTTGGCGCCAAGCGAGCGGGTTATGGGAAGTGGTCGCTCTTGCGGCGGTTGCTGCACATCACGGCGATGCCACTGGTCCCTCTTGTACGTTTGCGACGCTGCTACCGCGAGATCCTCAGGATTGGCGAAAGCAAACGGTTGCTTCCCTCTGTTCTACCCGCCCTCTGCGTCGGATTAACTTTCCACGCGCTGGGTGAACTGGTGGGTTATGCCTTAGGCATGGGGAACTCGGAACAGCAGTTCTCGAGTTACGAGATGACCCGCATCGAGCATCTCACGGAACAGGACCGGCAAGTGGAACTGGCTGGATGAAACGTCACTCCGCGCATCCGACGCGGGAGGTGCTTGCTGGTACCCTTCGCGTTTTCCTTGCGGACATGATGATCCTGCCTACCGGCCTGCTCACAACCGCGTATCTCACAAGGCGGCTCGGTCCGGAGGGATACGGTTTATTCATTCTGGCCGCGACCGTGACAGCTTGGGTGGAATGGAGCGTGGCCGCGTTATTCAGCCGCACGACTATCAAATTCGTTAGTGAAGCGCAGGACTGGCGACCCGTTGGCGCCGCAGTAGTCTGGCTACACCTTTTGACCAGCGCAGCGGCGATGCTACTCCTGGCCCTTCTGGCCGGTCCACTCGCCGCACTTCTCCACGAACCGCATTTGGCGGGTTACCTCAGACTTTTTTCTCTGGATATTCCCCTATTCTCCCTTGCACAAGCCCACCGCAACATCTTGGTCGGAATCGGTGGCTTTCGTGAACGCGCTTTAGCCAGCGCGGGACGTTGGGTCACTCGGTTGTTTGCCATAGTGCTTCTTGTGCAATTGGGATTTTCCATCCCCGGAGCTATTGTGGGGAGCATCGCAGCGTCTTTCGTTGAACTGGTTATCGGGCGGATCTATATTCGGCCGTCGATGTGGCGTCCTGCAGGCTTTTCGGTCCGGCCCTTATGGGGCTATGCCGTGCCGCTGCTCTTTGCAGCGGTGTTGTTGCGCATGTTCGATAAACTGGACCTGGTAACTTTGAAAGCGCTTGGCGCCTCGGCCGAGCAGGCGGGAAATTACGGAGCGGCGCAAAGTCTCTCGCTCATCCCCGGCATCTTGGCATTCTCATTCTCTCCACTTCTGCTTTCGACGCTAACGCGCCTGTTGCTCAACGGTGAAGCAGAGGCTGCACGAAATTTAGGCCGCGACGCCATGCGGCTTGTCCTGGGAATTTTTCCTTTCGCTGCCTTGGTGGCCGGAGCAGCTCCGGAAATTGTCCGACTTATCTTCGGTCAGCGATTCCTGTCCGCTGCCGCGCCTCTGGCACTGCTAATTTTTGGAGCGGTCGCGTTGATGATGATCTCGGTTGTTTCGGCGATCCTGATCGGCTCCGGTAAGCCAGGTTGGGCAGTAGTGCTCGCCGCATTGCTCATTCCGCTGACGCTCACCGGGTGCTTGTACTTGATCCCAGCCTTCGACCTGCGAGGCGCAGCGCTGGCTACTACGCTTTCCGCGGCCGTCGGCGCCATCGCTTCGATGCTGGTGGTCAAGCGCCTGTGGGGACTACTTCCTTCCGCCTCCACCCTGCTGCGAAGTTTTCTCTTGAGCACGATGGCTTACATCCTGGCTGCCTGGTGGCCGACGCCTGGCATTCTGCTGCTCTTGAAACTGCCGGCGATTGCTCTGTTGATATGCCTCGGTTATTTTGTCTCAGGAGAATTCAGCACAGCTGAGAAGCACATGATTCGCTCGCTCCTCAGTTTGCCCGGTACCGCAAACGCGGGCACTGGAAACTGAGTGAAAGAACAACTCCCATTTTTCTCCGTTATCATTCCGACGCATAACCGGAATGCGCAAGTCAAAACGTGCCTGCAGGCGCTGGCGCTGCAGGCTTACCCACGCGAGCGATTCGAAGTGGTGGTCGTCGACGACGGTTCGGCCCAACCGCCCCGGGAGATCGTCGCGTCGTTCTTCGAGGTGCTCAATGTCACGCTACTCGTCGAGCCTCATGGCGGCCCCTCGGCTGCGCGGAACGCCGGCGCCGCCCGAGCGCGCGGCGAATTCCTGGCTTTTACCGATGACGATTGTGCTCCAACTCCCGAGTGGCTGCAGAACATGGCGGCACGCCTGACTAGTTTTCCAACATGTCTGGTCGGCGGACGGACCATCAATGCGCTAACCGAAAACATTTATTCCGCAACAAGCCAGGCGCTCATTGATGTTATCTATGCCCATTTCAACCGCGACCCCACTAACGCGCAATTTTTGGCCTCGAACAATATCGCGATGACAGCTGCGCAATTCCAGGCCGTGGGCGGTTTTAACTCCGGGTTCAAGTTCGCCGAGGACCGCGAATTCTGCGACCGCTGGCTGCGCCATGGATATCGGATGACCTATATTCCCGAAGTAGTCATCCATCATCGGCACTACCTCACTCCTCGCTCGCTTTGGCGGCAGCACTTTAACTATGGCCGTGGAGCATTTCTCTTTCATCAGATTAGCGGGCGTCGCGGCACAAAGTTTCGGTTCGAATCGACCTTCTATCTCTCCATCTTCCGCTTTCCCCTGACGGGCCATGGGGCCGCGCGCGGGCTGTTTATGGAATTTCTAATGGCCGAAATTCAGATAGCGAATGCAGCCGGGTTCTTCTTTCAGGCGGTGAACAGCCGTGGGGTGTAGAAATCCGATTTCTTGAAGGCGGTCGGCTATTGCACAAAGAGGAGACGCGCTAAAATTCGTCGATGGCCGCTAGTTCGCAGATGTTAGAGGCCGCATCGCCTCCGCAATCCGCAAATCGGACGGTCTAACATTTTCTCCGGCGACAAAAAGGGATTCGTATGCATCCCGACAATCTCTCACGCGTGAGAAGTGGCATGCCTGGCACGGCCGTCGCAGAGGCCTGGCGACGAACCTTTACACACTCGGCGTTGCACCCAGAACAATTCAAAGCATACTTCGCCGCGCCGCGGTCGAGACAACGACGCGGCACTATGTGATAATTGATGAGTCGCAGCACCAAGCGGCAAATTTAGGCAGGCAGTGGGTAAGCAAAGCCGTCCGCCACCGAGCGGGATTCACCAACGTTCCCCCTGTATACGCGTACCCTCCAAAGTTAAGGACAACGGGCGCTCTCTGAAATAAATGAGAGTGTGTGCCTATGCCCGTTCGTCGCACAGCTTCAAAAATAAAACATAGTCAAGGTATTGCGATATCTGAAACGCAAACTGTCCCTCTAACTATTCTCACTCGGGAAGAGGCCGCAGAACGTCTACGCATGACGCCCGAGCAAATCTCCGAACTCAATTCGTCGGCGAGCGAAGCGACCGCTTCCTTACTTTAAGTTCGGCAAGGCTATCCGTTTTTCCGCGTCAGACGTTGACACATGGGCGGCTCAGCAGCGGCGACAGAATGAGCGTGCGGCATGAACGCTGTATATGTTCGCAAAAAGAACGAGCTGGGCAAGTGGCGCTATCAGCGGGTGAACACTGGACGGGGCCGCCGATCCGATATGCTACAGGGTCCTTTTTTCAGTCGATTCAAAGAAGCGGGTTCCAAATGGCAATCTTGGGTTTCACTCGGCAACACGATTGAGGAAGCGGTTCAGGTAGCGGACACATTCAGCAAGCGACCAGTTTCGCGCCCACGGAAAAGCATGGCGTATCGCCGTTCCTCTAGGTCCAACGTTCCAATATATTTCATTCAAGCGACGGAGAGCCGTCGAATCAAAATCGGTATTGCGAATGACGTAGACGCTCGATTCAGAAATCTCCAAACAAGCTGCCCGGAGAAATTGGAAATCTTGGCTGTCCTCGCTCCCGATCTAACCAGCGAAAAACAGTTACACGAGCTGTTCGCAAGCACCCGAAAGATTGGGGAGTGGTTCGAACCGTCCGCAGAGTTGGAAACATTTATTTCCGGGCATCGAGAAAAAGTGATGGCCGATATCCGCAGACTCCTAGAGTGCGAAAAGGCGGCAGCATGAAAAAACTCTTGTTCTGGTCCGGGCTCGTCTGCCTGGTTCTCGGCTGGCTTTCACCCATGACGATGCTTGCAGCCGCCATATTAGTGTGGGTATTTCGAGATTGAGTTTAGTAATCGGGCACGTCAACACTTTAGGAGTGGCGCTAGTCGCTGGACCGGCACAACATTGGGGAACAGGGGGTAGAAACGTGCCACCACCCAAAGTAATTAAGTCCATCGACCTTCCCCACGATCCAAACCAAGCAAGGGCTGCGATTGCCGATCTAAAGTTGGTAGCCGACCAGCATAAAGGTGCAAAGGTAATCGCCAATGGCTATGAGGCGAAAATCTTTCAGCCGTTGGCCGAAGCCCTCGCGGAGGATGCGGCGAAGGCTAACAAAAATTAAAACCTGAGGTTGTTCGCTAACTGAACGACCGGCCCACAAGGGGCCAAGAAATATGAAATTGCTTCTAGGATTTTCTCTTGTTGATTTCTGTAAGTCGCTGACAGAAAAGTAGTTAACAAATGCACGCCGTAAAAACTAGATTCTCGGCTCAGCAGTTCACAGTGTTATCAGCAATATAGCGGTCGCCGTTAGCGATCCTTCAATTGCTAATCTGTGTGAGGGATAGCAAAAGAGTTTTTCAGCCGGGTCGGCTTGGTAGTCGTCCGGTAAGTGAACAGCAGGGCAGCTCCCACGGAGTTTCCCGCCGAACCAAATACCCCGTAGCTTGAAACGGTAAATTTCAGCAGTTGTCCAAAACTATAAATTGGCGTGGGCGGGTGACTCCGCTGGCGTGACTCAAACGAGAGCGAACGATATGAAAGGACATCCAGACCATGACTCAAACAAACAATTTTTCTGTACGAATTTCAGG
>DASYJM010000336.1:0-12055 GCA_035996445.1 Candidatus Acidiferrum sp.
AGTGGCGCCGATCAGGATGGAGATCGCCGACGTCGGCCCCACCGCCATCTGCCGGGAGGCGCCAAACACCGCGTACACTACACCTCCCAGGAGGCAGGAATAGAGCCCTGCTTCTCCTGGCAGCCCAGCGAGGGATGCGTAGGCCAGCGAAACGGGAATGGCATAAGCTGCCAATGTCAATCCTGCGACAAAATCTAGACGCAGCCACTGCTTTTCATACTGCGGCGCCCAATGAAGAATGGGCATAGCCGAACGCAGTCGTTGACCAAGATTTTGTATGTTTTGTAGCTGGCCGGGCATGATTGCGCACCGTTGCTTCGAACCAGTTCCCGATCCCGGTGAGTCTAGGAGCAAGCTCTAGGACCGACATCTGTGAGTATTGACAGTTCTTCTTTTCCAAAAAAGGATAAGAACCGACAATAATTTTCAGGAGACTAGTTCAGAGCTTAACCGCGCTTTGTTTCAAGAGACCATCGCCTGATTGCCGAGAAGAAATTCCTGAAAAAATCAGAACCAGGTAGACCGGACATTGCGGAGTCTCGATCGTTTGCAGACACCCGGTGCCCGGCTCAACTGGGACTAGTAGGGTTCGCGCGCACAAGATTCAAGAACGGTTACCGCTATTGCGTATACACCACGTTCACCTGCTTCAGGATGGAAATGTCGGACTCGGCAACTTCCCACACTCGCGCTCTCTTGCCCCTGCTGGACCGTCCTGCGTGCCGAGACCTTCTGCTGTAATTTTTACCAGTATTGCGTGAAAACAGCGCGACCCATTCTTGGGGAGACGCTCACGCACGCCGTAGTCAGAGGATGAATCAGTGCGGGCAGACGTGTTCGATGAATTCATCCAGTTTGAGCGGGCCATCAATAATAGAGGTAGTCATGAATCCGACAGGAAAGTTATTGGACGCAACCTTCCGATACCTGCTGGTGATGATCTGCACGATCGCCATCGTGCCAGGCGACACATTTGCCAACATGCCGTCACCCCGTTGGGCGCAGGCGGCTCCATCACAAGGCCAGGTTGCGAAGATTCCATCCGACCAACTGGACTCCCTCGTTGCCCCCATTTCCCTCTATCCAGACCCCATGCTAGCCCAGACCCTCGCCGCTTCCACGTATCCACTCGAACTCATCCAGCTCCAGCAGTGGCTGGCAAAGAATCCCGCGCTGAAGGATAAAGCGCTCGCCGATGCGGTCACGAAACAGCCCTGGGATCCGAGCATTCAAGCGTTGGCCGGGCTGCCCGAAATCGTAAAGCGCCTGGCAGACGACATTCAGTGGACCACGGATGTGGGCAACGCCTTCCTGGCACAGCAGAGCGATGTGATGGATGCCGTGCAGCGTATGCGCAAAAAGGCACAGGACACCGGCAATTTGAAATCGACAGAGCAACAGAAGGTAGAAACGAAGGTCATCGAGAGCAAGAGCGTGATCGTGGTCGAACAGGCTGATCCACAGGTTGTGTATGTACCTTCGTATGACCCTGTCATGGTGTACGGTCCGCCCATCTACCCCTACCCACCCATTTACTATCCGCCTGCAGGATACTATGCCGCAGGAATGGCGATTTCTTTCGGCGTTGGGGTGATGATGGGGGCGTTCTGGAGCGGCGGCTGGGGGTGGGGCGCCGGCTGGGGCGGCAACAACAACATCAACATCAATAACAACAATAATTTCAACCGAAACTCGAATATTGGCAGTGGTAACCGCAACAATATTGGTGGAGGGAACCGCCCGTCACAGCAGCCGGGCCGCGGTGCTGGCAGCCGTGGAGATGGCAGCTGGAAACACAATCCTCAGCATCGCGGCGGTGCCCCTTACGGAGACCGAGGTACCGCGGATAGGTTTGGTGGTACAGCACGAGGCGACTCCCTTTCCAATCGTCAGGCTAGTGCTCGGCAACAGGTTGGACGACAGGGAGGAAATCTGGCCAGCAATCGGGCCGGAGGAAACGGCTTTAGCAATCGGGCCAGCGGAGCGGGTGCTGGAAACAGGGCTGGCAGTGCAGGCGTTAGCAACAGGGCGGGAGCAGGCAGAGCGGATCGGGTGGGAAGCCGGGACGTCTCTCGCGGCGGGGGCGGAAACCGGGATGCCTTCGGAGGAGGTTCCAGGGGCTCGAAGGGTTATAACGGATCGAGCGCGCGCGCCAGCAGTGGCCGCGGTTCTTCAAGCATGGGATCTCGAGGAGGCGGTGGCCGTGGTGGTGGCGGGGGGCGGAGAAGGTAAAGCGGCTTAGGCCACGCAAGTCAAGTCATAGGAGCATGGATATGAAATCAAAATCTGCGAAGGCGAGCCTCCCAAGGCTTCTGTGGATCGCGGGCGTGTTGGCGTTTCTGTCGGTGCCCGGCCAACTCACTGCGCAACAGCCTCCTGCAAAAACTGTCTCTGCACCCATCGCTGTTGGTGCCAAAACCTTCGATACTCCGCAGCAAGCTGCCGACGCGCTGGTCGCCGCGGCCGAGCAGTTTGATGAGCGCACTCTGACGGAAATCTTCGGTCCCGGGGGCGAGGACATCGTTTTTAGCGGTGAATACCCACAAGACCGGAAGCGGGCCTCCGATTTCGCTGCAGAGGCTCGCGAAAAGAAAAACGTCTCCGTGGATCCCAAAAAAGAGAACCGGGCATTCCTCCTGGTGGGCAACGAGGACTGGCCGTTCCCTGTACCAATCGTGAAGCTGGGCACCAAATGGACGTTTGATGCCAAAGCCGGTCGCCAGGAACTACTCTATCGTCGCATCGGAAGCAATGAACTGGACGCGATTGATATTTGCCGTGGCTACATGGAAGCACAGCACGATTACGCACTCCAGAAGCGCGAAGGCTACGATGTAAACCAGTACGCCCAGCGCATTGTAAGCACTCCCGGCAAACAGGATGGCCTGGCATGGCAAAATCCGGACGGTACTTGGGACGGACCAATAGGTGAAAAGATTGCCCGTGCGATCGAACAGGGCTACTCCATCGGGGCGGAGCCATATCACGGCTATTTCTTCAAAATCCTCAAAGGTCAGGGACCAGCGGCGCCTCTCGGTGAGATCGACTTCGTTGTGAAGGGTGTAATGATCGGGGGCTTCGCCCTGGTTGCCACACCTGCCGAATACGGCGTGACCGGAGTCAAGAGCTTCATCGTCAGCCAAGACGGCGTTGTCTACGAGAAGGATTTAGGATCAGCCAGCCTGAATGAATTCATGAAAATGGAGCGCTTCAATCCAGATAGTTCCTGGATACCGGTCCCGGAGGACTAAGAGAAGATCCGATCAAGTAACCGCAGTATCCGTCGAAGAGGTCCGTCGGTTCGTCGGAAGTCTTCAGTCTGGACATTTTATTCTCCTCGCTCACGTTCTGTGTGTCCCAACTATCGACGGGCGAGATATTAGGAGCGCCCCTTGTGGAGCCCCCCATTCCCCCGCTACTTTTTGCTTTAGTTCTTCTCATCGGTATGTTGCTTTTGCTGGAAATTGGCCGCCGTGTGGGTGTCAATCGCCGCCCAAAAGAATCGGATGGCGAGCGGGGTGGTCTTGGCACGGTCGAAGGTGCGGTTTTCGCCCTTTTCGGCTTGATGGTAGCGTTCACGTTCTCGGGTGCGGCATCCCGGTTTAACGAGAAACGGATGTTAATCGCGGAGGAAGTCAACTGCATCGAAACAGCTTATCTGAGGCTCAACCTGCTGTCCGGCCAGACCCGGCCTGCACTTCAGGAATTGTTTCGTCACTATCTGGACTCTCGGCTAGAGACCTATCGCAGGCTTCCAAATATGGTTGCGGCTGAAATGGAGATGGCTAACACGCAGAAGATCCAGCAAGAAGTCTGGACCGCGGCAGTCGCGGCTACTCCGCTCCCCGATTCCCATCCTTCCTCAGGTCTATTGCTGCTTCCCGCGATAAACCGCATGTTCGACATAGCTACCACCCGCACAATGGCGCTGCAACTTCACCCTCCGAGGATCATCTATGCGCTTTTGTTCGGCTTGGGTCTCATTTGTTCCCTGCTGGCTGGTTATCGGATGTCCAGTGGCCAACACAGGAGTTGGGTCCACATCCTCAGCTTCACGGTCCTCACGGTCGTCATCGTCTATGTCATGCTCGACATTGAATATCCACGTGCGGGTTTGATCCGCCTCGACCACTCCAGCGAGATGCTGATCGATCTCCGCGCGCGGATGAAGTGACGGAAAATGATCGGATGTCGGGGTTGTTTGCTACCAGGAGACTTTGTATTACGGTAGGTTTCGCGATTCGTCTGTCGACGAGCGATCTGTTTTCGTTTTTCTTGACTGGGCGCAATGTTCTGTCACTTTTGACAGTAGGAGCTGCAGTCCCCTCCTGACAATCTGCCTTGATAAGTAAGCTCTATCGTTTTCTTCCCATTGTAGGAGAGATACTATGCGATTGGCTGTCTTATACCTCCTGACGTCCGCTATGCTTCCGTCAGTAAGCGGAGCACAAGCTCCTATCTTCGAGATTACGCCGGCGTCAAGCTCGATTCAGTTCGACGTGGAAGCATCGGTGGATATAAAGGGCACTTTCGACAAGTGGGACGCGACTCTCACATTTACGTCTCCTGATATTGGTACAGGGATTTTGGAGATCAAGATTCAAGCGGAGAGCGTGGATACCGGAAGCGGCTTGAAAAACGGCAAATTGAAAGGCAAGGACTTTTTCGACGTCAAGCGGAATCCTTTTATCATCTTTAAGTCAACGAAGATTGTACAAACTGGGCAGAACACCTTCGAGGTAGATGGCGACTTTACCATCCGCGGAGTGACTAGGCCCGAGAAGTTATCCCTAGTAGTTACCGGCGCGGGGACAGGCTCTGGCTCGATCAAAGGTTCAATGGCCTTCGACCGTAAGGAATATGGGATGCACAGCGGTATTCCTTTTATAAAGATCGCAAACCGCGTCGAGGTGGCTGTGGACCTCCAAGCGAAACGGGTCGGCGGACCTCCGGTGGACTTAAAGCAGTAGCATCGTGTCTTTAAATCCTCTTCCCATCACATTCGCTGGAAATAATCGACGGCGCAGCGCGGAATTGAATATCCAACGTAGAAAAAGTCGAGTACTCAGAGGTGGAGAACGTCCCTCTTAAGTGGTATCACCGCTGATTTTGCGGGGCATAATATGGCCTCGCCTAGTTCTAGACGATTCAGGCTACCGGTACTACCGTCAGTAGTCGGGTCGCGAAGCTAACGTCACGATTACCATCAGAGGGTCTAGTGGACATTGCCTGCAACGCGATGCTTCAGTGTCGCGCGGTGACGGCGCGCAGGCTTTCGAGTTGCAGTTTGTCGGCAACTAGTCGGCTGCGCCGGAGGGGATTGAAGCGCACACTTCCACACTATATTTCCCTCGGTATCAGTTCTAACCCGCGATTGAATAAGGTTATGATCTATCTGCCACTCAAAATCACGGCTGACGCGCAGATAAGACAGCTTCACCCTTTTTCTTGCTTTCCTTGAGCTTGGCACGGTACACCATCGCCCGGGTCTCAAGGAGTTCGGCTTCGGCTTTCCGTTTCGTCTTGTCGAGCACCAAGGCGTAATTGGTCAATGCTTGAATCAACGCTGGATAATTCGGCGGCGATGATTTTTCCAAGATGCTGAGCGCTCGTTGGGAGGGCGACTCAGCCTCGGCATAGTAGCCACGAGCCAAACTTGCACTAGCAACCTTGATCAGCGCATCTGCCACACGTGGATGGTCCTTGCCCAATAAATGTTCCTTGATCGTAGCTGCCCGATCAAAAAGCGCTCCGGCCTCATCGTATTTCCGCAGATCGAAATAGAGCACACCCAGATTTTGCAATGTTTGCGCATAGTTAAAAGTTTGTGTTTGGGACGCCTGATCCCACGCGCTTATAGCCCGTTTGTAAAACGACTCAGCGTCTGAATAATTGTGGCCCAAGTAATCGAGCATGCCCAGGCTGCTGAGGATGGAAGCCACTGCCGGATGGTTCGGGCCTAGCGTTTTTTCTCGCATGGCAAGTGCGCGCTGAAAGAAGCTCTCAGCAGTTGAGTATTTGCCTTCACTAAACTTCAGATTCCCCAAATTGATGAGGATGCTGGTCACCTGTGCCTGGTGTGGTCCAGCCTTCTTTTCCGACATGGCTAGAGCGCGCTGGTAGAGAGCTTCCTTGTCCTTGCCCCGCGAGCTGTTATCAAGAATGAGGGCCACTTCGGCGTGGTCCTGTCCAATTGCTCTCATTCGAATGTATAGTGCGCGCCGAAACAGAGGTTCGGCTTCCGAGTACCTACCTTCCCTAAGGAAAACCGCCGCAAGATTGCTGAGGCCGGCCGCCACGTTCGGGTGTTCCGGCCCAAGAACCCTCTCCCAGACAGCGAGAGCGCGCTGGAAGGCGAGTTCAGCGGCTGAGTAATCACCCTCCCCTTGCCAGAGCGTTCCTAAATTATTGAGAACGGAAGCCACGTCTGGATGATCGGGTCCATAGGTTTTCTCCCGAATCGCCAAAGCGCGTCGGTAAAGAGCTTCAGCCGCCGAATATTTGCCTTCCTCACACAGGAGCCTAGCCAGATTGTTGAGGACGCGGGCCACCAGCGGGTGCTCTGGCCCAAAGACACTTTCCGCGATAGTTCGAGCACGCTGGAAGAGAGGTTCAGCTTCCGAGTACCTGGCCTCCTCCAAAAAGAACGAGGCCATATTATCAAGGATATTGGCCACTCCAGGGTCGTCTGGTCCTAGAGCCGTTTCCTCGATGGCCAGCGCCCGCCGAAAATGGGATTCAGCTTCTGAGTACTTGCCTTCGTCTTGCTCGACCGTGGCCAGATTTTGGAGCGCTGTAGCTATGTTAGGGTGCTCTGGCGGGAGAGTCTTTTCCCATATGGCTAGGGCCCGATAGAATTCCGACTCGGCTTCCTTATGCTTCCCTTGCTTCTGATAAACGGTCGCCAAGTAGTTGAGAACCAAAGCCACTTCGGGGTCCTCGGGTCCTAAGGTCTTTTGGTCCATCGCAAGCGCGCGTTTAAAGAGGGACTCGGACTCCGAATACATACCTTCCACCCACTTTAGCCCGGCAAGATCGCTGAGAACTTTTGCCACGTCAGGGTGCACCGGTCCAAGGGCCATTTCACGGATTGTGAGAGCGCGCTCAAAGAGTGGTTCAGCGTTCGAATATTTGGCTCGTTTTACGAGAAGATTGGCGAGATCGTCGAGGGATGTGGCGACCTCAAGCTGTTCCGGTCCGTCGACCTTTTCGCAGATGGTCAGAGCACGGTTGTAAAGCAGCTCAGCTTCGGCGAACTTACCTTCCGCTTGCTGCACCGCAGCCAGGTTACTCATCACTGCTGCTAAACGAGGATCAAATTCTCCGAATTGTTCGGCCTGTCGAAATGCATCCTTAAGGAGATTCTCAGCCTCCGTGTAACTCTGCTTCCGATACGCCTGCATCCCCGCGGCGTTTTCCTGTTCCCACGAAGGTGCCTGAGCAGAGCTTGTAGCGGCCCAGAAGGCCATAGCAAGCGGTATAACGATCTGGCGGAATTTCATCGCACAGCCTCCTCCAACTGGCCTGGCCGATGATTGAATTGTTGCGTGTGGCGATCCTGCTTCAAACTGTCAGAATTGTCAGTCTGAATGGCAACTGCGCTGGCCAATCTTGATAGTGGGTACGGGGACAGGGCTTATTCAGCTTGACTAACACTGTTTGATTGCTTCACGAATAGCTTTGTGGGTTTTTCGTTGGCTGGGCTACAAGGGTATTTGGCTTGCTTCCTTTGGCAGTCGATATGACGCGGCTGGGTGAGATCAGGAAGGAGCTCTCAGCGTCTATTAAATCTTTGAGTCATCAACGATTTTAATGCGAATAAACGGCTGAGTGTTCCGCACAGATGCTTTGGAAAACGTTCTCGTTTTTCTCGTCGTGAAAGGTGGTCAATGGATATGCACACAGGATATCTATTTCGTGCGTTTTGGCTAGATCGTTGCAGCCTCTTTCGATCCAAATCGCCGCATCCGTTTTGCCTTCCGCCTGCAAGAGAGCCGTGCCTTCACCGCACACAACAACCCGAGGCTGTTGTGATTTCGCTGCTTTAGCAGCTGTTTCAATTAAGCCACCAATGCCGCCCAAATATCGAACCGAGTCAAGCAAACCATCCACCATGACTTTTGAAAGCGCGTCGGCAGCATCCGATGGAACGTAGATACCCTGTTGAAGGACGCCATCTGTATCGACACCCCGTGCCTTCAATCTCTGAAGAAGACTATCCCGGTGTGACTTCGTAGCGAGCACAATAGCCGCGTTACCGGCCTTGAGGGCGTCAGCAATGAAGCGAGCAAAGCCATCCAGAAGAACCGCATCATCAGAATAAAACAGAACCTCATGGCGGCGGTGGGGGGCATTCTCTCCTGAGGTGTCGATGAAATCGTCCCCTTTTAAGCTGCTACTAAGAAATTGCTTGCCCCGAAGAACCGCATCCATGGCAGGCAGCAGCTCGCTTCGGGCATCTGCCTTTAGAACGTAACCCCGGGCGCTCGCGCTCAAAGCTGCCCGCACGACCTCGAGATCATTGTTCTGACTTAGGACGAGTATTTTGGAACTGGGAGAAAGTTGTCGTATCAGCTGGGCGGCTTCAATTCCATTCAGTTTTGGGAGCCCAATATCCAGCAGAATTAAGTCCGGTTTCAGTTCTTGCGCTTTCTGAACGGCTTCTGATCCATCCGATGCTTCGCCAGCGACCTGATATTCTCGCCGTACCTGAAGCAGCAGACGGATTTTGCGTCGCCAGCCTTCGTAATCATCAGCTATGAGAATTCGAATTGAGGACAACCGGGCTCCATTGGTGTTCTGTCCTTTAGCATTCTGGGCTCAAACATATCAACCATTCAAGGATATTCAGTGCAGATTTCGGGGGCGATACTCTAGCCCGGTGTTTTCCCCTTAAAACTTGAAATCTAGAACGCGAACTTCAAAGCGAATTGTCCGATACGCGCGTTTACGGAGGTACTACTAATGGCACCGAACGTAGGTGAAGTAAAGTTGCTGTCAGGATTTGAAAACTGCGGATGGTTGAAGGCGTTAAAGAACTCCGCGCGAAACTCGATGTTGCAGTTCTCGCGTGGCCAATCCAATCTCACAAGTTTCGAAAGCGCCAAATCCAAATTTGCTTGGCCGGGCCCGTCTACGATACCCGTGCCACTGTTTCCGAATGCCGTTCCGACACCGTCGGCGCCGATTACGGGGGGAGCGGAAAAGCAAGCCTTATTGAAATAATTGTTTAGTTTCGACCCGATCGACCCAGCACCCACGAATTGGCTTTTCGTGCAAGCGCCGCTCAGCTGCGCTCGATCCGAGGTAATTCCAAAAACATTGGTGGAGTTCGTATCTTGGACGGTAAGCGCACTGCCCGACTGTATGATGGTCAGCGCGGCCAAGCTCCAGCCATTAAAAATTGCTCTCTGCATCCCATGCGATGGTCCGGGCAGTGTCCATATGGCACTGAACACGAAACGATGAGTGCGGTCGAAACTCGCTCTTCCCCATCGCTGACCGGGAGAGTTCTGGTCGCCTACGGTTAAGGCATTTCCTGACGAAATTGCGTCAATGTCGGCGCCGTCGGTGTCCATCGTCTTGGAGAAAGTATAGGACGCAAGAAGTTGCAAGCCGTCATCAAATCGCTTAGTCAAACTAGCTTCAAGAGCGTTATACCAAGAGTCGCCTTCGGATTCGAGCTGCCGGAGAGAGTCGGCATTTATTCCAGGAATAGGTACGCGCAAGCTAATGTTTGCGAGCGTGTCGGAGTATTCGCCCCGGACTGGGGCGTTAGTCGTGGCATCAAGGGCCTGATTTAGGGAACGAAGGCGCTGCAAGTGTGTTCCCCGTGCGCCAACAAACGCGGTCTCAAGCAACCAGCCAGCATACAATTCTCCCTCGACATTTAAAGAGAATTGCTGAACCATCGCCGGTCGGAAATTAGGACTTAGAGCACGGACGGTTGCGTTGGTGCTTGGAGAATACGCTGGGAACAATGGAAAGGAGGACGCTGTCGGAAATGGTTGAGGAAACGGATTTGCAAACGTAGCGTTTGCGTTGGCCAGTCCAGAAGACGATCGAAGCATGCCAAATGGAGCGCCGACGACCGATTGAACAAACGCTTGGCCCGGAGGGCGCGAGTAAAAAATGCCGTACCCACCTTTCAGCACTAACCTGTCGTTCCGGGGCAAGATTTGCCAGGCAAATCCCATTCTGGGCGCTAGGGTGTTTGGTCCGACACCATAATTCGCGGATGTATTTCCCGCGCGTATAACGCCAGTCGGCACACTGCTTGGAAAATTGGAGCCCACAATGTAACCTCTTACACTTCCGGCAGGCAGTGGATTGACAGCAGCCAGGTTAACGTCAAAACTGGAACTCCTGCCTAGGTTGTCGCCGAACTGACCAATATACTCATAACGGACACCGGTATTGATAGTCAGCGATCGATTAATCCGAAGACTGTCATTCGCAAATGCAGCTCCTTCCCATGCTCTATACTCACGATCCAGCAGTCCATAGAGATCCGCCGATGCAAACACATTGCTAAAGTTCCCGGTGCCGTTCTCCTTCGCATTTAGTCCGAGTAGAAAATCGGGCCAGCTCAGGAACTGAAGGAACGATCCAGCACCCAAAATGCTGAGGTTATCTTGCACCCTGGTGAGCGATCCTCCGAATTTCGCGGCGTGAGCCCCGTGTATTATGCTCAGCATGTCATTGAAGACGAAACTGTTTTGCGTATATGCCCGCGGGAACGCAGGCGTCATGCTGACGGAACCAAGAATATTTAGACTGGGCAGTTCATTGGCTAGGTTCATCTCACCTTCTGTTACGCCAACATCGGACCATTTGAGAGGAGCGCTAGCGCCTGTTGCGGTCCTCGTGCGAACAAACCCAAATCTGGCTTCGTTCAGCAATGCGCTGCTTAAGGTGTAAGTGTGTGAGAGCGAAATAACTACGAAGTTGGACTCGCCAAGACTGGTAAACCCGCCAATGTTACCGCTTGCATTTAATCCGCCACCCGGGAATGTAACGGTTTGATTGCTGTCTGCAAGAAAAAATCGCATAGCTATGCGACTTTTGTTAGAAATCAGGTAATCACTGTTAATTAGAAACTGATTTTCCGCAAAGTCACAAGGTTCACTGAACGCTGAAAAGCCACGGCTCGCGAACGGCTTCGAGGGGTTCTGTGTTTGAGCGGTTGGAATCAAGAAACTTCCGTCGGGCAATCTGAAATTCAAGAGCGCCAATGCCGCGGGATTTATGTTAGATCCATCGGGTTTCACAGCAACGCCCCCCAAGGCGCCTTTCATGCCTCCAAATAACAGCCCCAGGGCGGCTGGCGATCTGTCATCAGTCAGGGCAGGTGAGCTCAAGCTTGCAGTGCATGCCACTCGCGCTTGCCCAGCTGCTAAGCCATTCACTTGACGTGTTCCTTGGTAGGACCCAAAAGCAAAGAGTTCGTCTCTCTTAACGGGCCCTCCGACAGATAACCCAAATTGGTTTTGCTTGAGGTTTGGGCGCCTCTGGCCGGTTTCATTCAAAAAGAAATCGTTTGCGTTCAGAACATCATTCCGGACGAACTCGAAGAAATCTCCGTGAATCTCGTCTCCGCCGGTCTTCGTTACGACACTGATGTTAGCTCCCGTAGAACGGCCGAAGGCCGCGTCGTAGAGCCCGGTCTGGACTTTAAACTCTTTTAAGGTGTCAGGGTTGGGGACTGCAATGCCTCCGCTCGTCGAACCCGTACTCTGCACGTCACTGACACTGATTCCGTCCAATTGCCAGTTGTTGTCATAAGAGCGCGCACCGTGCACGTATATCCCGTCATTGGACTTTCCAAGCTGCGACAGATCTGTATCACCACGGCCAAGCTCCCCCGCATTGTAAACTCCCGTCGTGACCCCAGCGGACAGGCCCACTATCTGCGCAAAGTTTCTGGTGGACAATGGCAAACCAGTGATTTCTTTCTCCTCAATCAGTCTCCCTAATGCCGAACTGTCAAGTTGACCCTCAAGATGTGTAGAGGATGCTTCCACACGCTCGACATGCCCTGATATCTGGAGATGTA
>DASYJM010000337.1:0-4609 GCA_035996445.1 Candidatus Acidiferrum sp.
CCCCGGGACACGATAGAATCCCCGATATGCCCGACCCACGGGAAGTCGTAATGTACTCTCGCAAGGGTTGCCACCTCTGCGAGATCGTCAAGGAGACGCTCCACAAGCTGCACCGTCGCGGGGGATTCTCCTGGCGTGAAATCGATGTGGACAGTGACGAAGACCTGCGTCGCCAGTTCACCGACGAAGTTCCGGTGGTCTTTATCGACGGCCGCAAAGCCTTTAAGTACCGAATGGACGAGCGGGAATTTCTCCGCAAACTTGCCAGCTAGCTAAACCATCTCCTTACGGAAGGCTTTCATGGTCGCATCGGTCCGCCACTCCCTACTGGCTCGGTCCCGGTATCCGTACAGTTGGGCTCGGGACACGCATATCTGACCAGATTATGCTGGCGATCAAGATTTGAAATAAACATCGGACGGTTGTGCGAATCGCAGCGAGGCTGATCGCTGGAAAAAAGCGGTGGCGCGCCACGCTGCGGTGTCACATATCCCAAGCGTTCGCTGAAACAACGATGGCAAAATTTGTCCGTACAGCGAAAGAACTCGATGGAATAATCGGCGCTAAAGGGCGCGATGGAAGCCTCCATGGTGCGGTAATGCTTGTCGCAGAGAGGCAGAATGTCGATCCGCATGGGCTGAGTCTAGCATTCTGGAATGCCATGTCGCCCGATCGAACCAACGATGCTAAGAGTCCCCACCACCGACTGTTGGAATCGCTGGACAGACCCGGGTTCGCAGTATAGGGTCTTCTTGAATTACGAGGCAAAACAGTCATGCAGTACTTGAAAGGCTTGCTCAGTGCAATCGCCAGCTTATTTCTGGCGGTACTGGTTCCCACCTTGCTGGCCGTGCTCCACGAAATGAGCCGTAGCAGAACGACCGGGCTTGGCGCCGTTGCCGGCGGGTTTAGCACCATCTTCTCGACCATGTACATACTTCTCGTCGTCATCTTTTTACTTATGTTTTATGGCGCCAGCCGGGTCCAGAATAAGACTTTGGGAATCTTTCTCTTTTGGATTCCGAGCATCCTGACGTCCGTCATTGGCTTCCTGATTTTAGCGACGGCCGGCCATCTGTTTGGCGGGTCCCGGATTCCTCAGTAGAAACGTAGCTTGCTATGTCTCGCTTCAATCGGTACATGTGCGTCGTGGGGAAGGTAAGGTCCTCTGGTCACGGGACCCCTTGGTTTCCGCTACAATCCTCCCGGCATGTTGCGCTCTCGACTCTACGCTGACCCGCAAGACATCTTCATCCACGACGCCGTTCTCGGTTCGTGCCGGCGGATGGGGAACAAAATCGCGGTTGTCGATTCGTCATGCGGCCGGCGCATCTCTTACGCGGAATATGGCGAGTTGGTCGAAAGCGTCGCCCTCGGATTTGTAAGGTCCGGACTGAGGCCCGGCGAAGTAATTGCAATCTACCTTTCCAATTGCTGGGAATTTTGCGTCGCCTACCACGCTGCGACTCTGGCCGGCGCAATTCCCACGTTGCTGAATCCTTCGTACCGCGAGCGCGAAGTTCGTTATCAAATGGAAAATTCAGGCGCGGTTCTTTTGATCAGCGATGGTCCCAATGTTCTGGACCTTAACTTTGCCGGGCTTCCCAATCTGCGACAGATCTATACAACTCGCCAGGTAGCCGAGGGGACGTTGTCATTTGCCGATCTACTGAAGACCTCGTCGTCCACTTTGCCCATGCCTGACGAAAGTTCGTCGCTCACCCTGGGCGCTCTTCCCTACTCCAGCGGCACCACGGGTCTGCCAAAAGGCGTGATGCTGTCGCACTTCAATCTGATCGCCAACGTCTACCAATTCATCGCGCCAAACACTACCGAACTGTCGGCCGACGACACCATCCTGTGTTTTCTTCCGCTTTATCACATCTACGGTCTGAATGTGGTTTTGAATCCGGCACTCGTCCTCGGCGCGACGTTGGTTCTGATGCCGCGCTTCAACCTCCCGAATCTTTTGGAGTTGATGGTTTCGGAAGGCGTCACCATGATGCCGGTGGTGCCGCCCGCGCTTAACGCGCTTTGCCAGAGTGCGGCGCTCGGACAGTTCCCTACCCAGCATCGGCTTCGCTGGGTAAAAACCGGGGCCGCTCCCATGGCACGTGAATTAGCTAGAAGCTTTACTGCGTCGACGGGTGTTTTGGTCTGTCAGGGTTATGGCATGACGGAAGCCTCGCCGGTCACACACGTCGGTTATCTCCGACCTGAACTTTATCGACCCGACTCCATCGGCCGGCCCCTGGTCCAGACGGAATGCCGCGTCATCGGCGATGCAGAAAATGGATCTGATCATGAGGAATTGGAAGTTCCTCGCGGGGAACCCGGGGAACTGGTCATGCGGGGACCGCAAGTCATGCTGGGCTATTGGAAGGAACCGCAGGCCACATCCGCCGTCTTGCGCGATGGATGGTACTGGTCAGGCGATATTGTGATGCGCGACGAGCAGGATTTTTTCTACGTTCTCGATCGCCGCAAAGAAATGATCAAGTACAAAGGCTTCCCGGTGGCTCCAGCGGAAGTGGAAGCCTTGCTGCAGGAGCATCCAGCGGTCAGCGATTGCGGCGTCGTTAGTCGTCCAGATAGCATCGCTGGAGAGATTCCCGTCGCGTTTATCGTTCTTTGTCCGGGAGTTTCAAGCTCCAGAAAATTAGAGGAAGAGATTTGCGCCTTTGTCGCGGATCGTCTGGCACATCACAAACAACCTCGCGAAATTCGTTTCATGGAAAGTATCCCGCGAACTCCCTCCGGCAAAATCCTGCGCAGAGAATTGCGTAGTCTGTTGGGCTAGAACGAACGAGCTATGCGCCCGTGTCCCCCGGGACACACACGTGTCGCTTCTGACACGCTCAGCCACTCCGAACCACTGTCAAAACGCCTATTTTCAACCAGCTTGCACGCGGAAGGCCTCGTGCTGTGTAACGACTGACACCATTCACGCAGGAGGTTTCAGTGACACCCGAACCCGCGCCCGGAAAATTCAACATACGCAAGCTCGCCGCCATCACTTTCATCTTCGCCTGCACCAGCCTGGCCTGGATTATTCTTGGCACAACCCTTCTTTCTCGCACCGGGTCCCGCAGCGACCAACTCGATGGACACGTCGCTTCGACCTGGGGAACTTCGCAAGAGCAGTCCCCACCGACCGCAACCTATGAAGATTCCGAGGTTAAAAGCACAACAACTATCGAGGATGGTCGCACCATCGTGCACAATACAACACTCGTGCAACAGTATTGCTTTTCACTGCAATCCAGTCGAGTTCACGTAAACCTAAATCTCGATCCGCGCCAGAAGGGGCTACTGTGGTATAGCACTTACGCCATAGATTTCGCGGGAGACTACAGCTTCCTCAATGACACCGAAAAGCCGAGAGAGGTCACGTTTCATCTGAAGTTTCCGGCACAGAAAGCGCTCTACGATGGGCTCGTCGTCGAGGTCAATGGCAAATCTCTTGCCCCGAGCATGGAGGATGGCGGAATCTCCGTACGATCCACGCTGACGCCAAATCAAGCTTCCGCACTGCATGTGGCTTATCACTCCCAGGGTCTCTCCAGTTGGCGATATAAACTGGCGGACGGGGTGGCGCAATCGCACAACTTCGCTTTGACCATGCATGCGAATTTTAAGGACATCGATTTTGCCGATGACACTTTGTCCCCCACTTCCAAGCAACGCACGGCGGACGGCTGGGACTTAGCCTGGAGCTATGCCAACCTGGTTTCCGGCTTCCAGATCGGCATGACCATGCCCGAAAAATTACAACCGGGGCCGCTCGCCGGCGATATCAGTTATGCCGCGCCGGTTTCGTTGTTTTTCTTTTTCTTCCTCATGATGATCATCACCACTCTTCGTGAAATCGATCTCCATCCTATGAACTACTTTTTTCTAGCTGGAGCATTCTTCGCGTTTCATCTCTTGCTGGCCTATTTGGTAGACCACGTTTCCATCCATATTGCGATGGTGATTTCGTCGCTGGTGTCGATTGGCCTGGTCGTTAGCTATCTGCGGCTGGTGGTTGGGATTCGCTTCGCCGCCTTGGATGCGGGTATTGCGCAACTAATTTATCTGGTGGTCTTTTCCTACGCATTCTTTTGGAAAGGCTTCACCGGGCTGGCAATCACAATCATCTCCGTGATTACTTTGTTCGTGGTCATGCAAGTCACCGGCAGGATTCGTTGGTCAGAGAAATTTGGGAGGCGGCCAAGTCTACCGAGTGGCAATTTGTAATGAACAAGCAAGAGGTACAAAAGTAGGTGGGCAGTTTGGTAGAGATTCGTTTCGGAGCACAGCTTCAGAGGTTGCGGAAAAACTATGATTCGTGGACAAAAAGCGATTGTGGAGGAAAGACTTCGATGCTGCGTGCGCCGCCGTGAAAGAGCGGGCCTTGCAGGCCCGCGTTCCCAGCAAGGCACGATTCGCGCGGCGCTGAAGGCGCCGCTCTTCCACGGCAGTCGATGCTTTGGATCAGTGCGCCAAAGTGGAAGCGATTGTGGAACCAAATCTGAGCTTTTCCGCAACCTCTGACACAAATCTTCTCTCAATCTGCTTTTTTGAGACTGTACGATAGTGAAGAAAAGGGCCAGAGTCTGTCGACTCT
>DASYJM010000338.1:0-36018 GCA_035996445.1 Candidatus Acidiferrum sp.
TGCCGCCGGGCGTCACCTGCACTCCACATCCGCTGACCATCACCGTGACTGGTACTGCGTCTGTGACCGGCGCGTTGACAGTCTTGGTGGCCGCACCGTCGGCAACGTTGTCTGCTTCCAGGATTTCGCCCGAGCACCATCCACGCTACGCGGTTGCAAAGGTGAGGCCGCCCACCAATTCAAAGGGCCACCGCCTGATCGCTTGGTGGACGCTCACCACAGGCTCAGGTCTAAGCTCGATCTTGCTCGTGCTCTTTCCTGCCTTGCTAGGGCGAAAACAACTTCGCGCCGCGCTGGGCTTAGCACTGCTCTGCGTCTTGAGCTTTAGTTTGGGATGTGGCGGCGGTGGTGGAGGAGGCGGTGGTGGAATCACACAGGTTGCGACGCGTACCACGCTGACCGTTACCACCGCGAAACAAGCATCCACCAGCAACAACTTTGCGTTCACCGTCGCGGTTACCTCCTCCGGCGCAGCTCCTACCGGCCAGGTGCAACTCTTTGACGGGAGCACGGCGCTGGGTTTGCCAGTGTCTATGTCGAGTGGTGCCGCTGCGATCAACACCGGGCTGCCCACTATCGGCACTCACGCGGTTAGTGCCCATTACCTGGGCGATACCGCCACGCTCCCATCCGCCAGCGGCGCCCTAAGCCTGACGGTCACAGGCACCACTTCCCTGCCGCTAGCAGCCGCTCCGAGCGGCTCCGGAAGCATTAATTTAACGATTCAATAGCAATAGATGATCTAGGAAAGTCCGTTCAGCGATGGAACGGAATTAATTGAGGGCCGGCGGAAAGAAGACCCCCCAAAAGTTGGGAGCCGGCGTCAGAAATTCCACCGGTTGCAGCGAACCGCCTTGCGACAATTGCGCCGTACGCACGATGCGCACCTCAACGCGATTCTTGGTCGGGGGATGTTCGAGTGTAAACTTGGCGCCCGCCGGAAATCCTTCACGCACTAATAGCATCGCACCAGTTTGACTGACCGTGTGCGTTTCCGCTTTCACCGGATCGGCTTGATTCGGGATATGCAGCAACACCGGCATGCGCAGTAGAACCCGTTGAGCGCGGCGGCGTTCCTCAGCGGTAGGCTGCCGCGTAACTGCCGGGCGCGTGCCGGTAGCGGCCAAGCCATTGATGTCAGAGTGGCTTTTCACAGCTCCAGCCCCCAGAAATCCATCTCCGGCGCCACTAACTCGATGCCATATTCCCAGCCGTCCGGGCGCGCGCCACCTTTCCACACCACCACCGCAGCGTTAGTGGAATGAGTGGCAACGTTGGTGAGCGCCACCCGATCTTCCAACTCCAGCGACTGCTTGAGCACGATCATGCAACCGTAAGGATTCACGATCCGCGTGTGCGCTGCCACCTGGATGCGCTCGCCCGCTGCGGTGTCCCACTCGAGGCGAACGGGAACGCGCGAATTCATGCGCGGGCCACGGCGCGACACCCTATGCCGCGTGGCGGCCTGATTCGATTCGACAAACTTTACGGACATAGTGGCCTCAAGGTCCAAAAAACAAATTCGTGACCCTCTACAGTCGATGAGGTCATGCTAAAGTTGCGCACAAAGGTGGTCAATGGAACTGTTTCAAAGTGATACCGAAGGTACATCTGGCCATTAGGGCAGGTTAAAGCAGGGCGGCAGTGGCAAACGCAAGGGTTAGAAATTTGATCGTAAACGCCGATGATCTTGCTTGGGCGGAGGGTGTAAATCGCGGCATTGCCGAAGCGCACCGCAACGGCATCGTGACCAGCACCACGATATTGGCGAACGGCGCCGCCTTTGCATCCGCCGTGGATCTCGTAAAAGTCACGCCCTCTCTCGGCGTCGGCGTTCACCTGAATTTAAGCGATGGCAAACCGGTATCCCCACCAGAGACCGTGCCCAGTATCTTGAATGACCGCGGCGAGTTCAAGGGCGGACCGGACGCTTTGCTGCTGCGTGTTGCGCGCCGAAATCTCCGGTTAAAAGAGGTGGAAATCGAATGGGAGAGTCAGATTCAGAAAGTAGTCAACGCCGGTATTCAACCCACACATCTCGACGGTCACAAGCATGTACACATGCTGCCGGGAATGTTTGAAATTGTCTTGCGCCTGGCTAAGCGCCACAACATCGCCGCTGTGCGCATTTCTCATGAAGGTTCCACACTGCGCGCCGCATTATCCACCGGAGAAAAGCAGAATATGCCGCTTGTAATGAAGCAAGGCGTGCAGGCGCGCGTGCTCAAGCTATTGGCCAGGGATGCTCGGGCACTGTCGGAAGCCGCCGGAATCGCTAGCACCGATTATTTTTGCGGCATCGCCCAGACCGGAGAGTTGACCATCGAAGGGATGAAATGCTTGCTCCAAAACTTGCCTGAGGGTACCACCGAAATGATGTGCCACCCGGGCTTTATGGATAAAGAACTCGAGGAATCCGCAACCAGGTTGCAGGATTCTCGCGAACTGGAAGTCCAGATCTTAACCAGTCCGGACATTCGAAATCTTGTCGCATCACAAGGGATTCGCCTGATAGACTATGCTTTTGTGGCCGGAAAGGCCTGAGAAGGTCGCTGAAAAAGTATGAGAAGTGAGTCTCCCATCCGCTACTCCATCGTGGTGCCGTTTTTCAACGAACAGGAAAACGTCCCCCCGTTGTACATGAAGCTCACCGAAGTCATGGACGCCATCGGTGAACCCTACGAACTAGTGTTTGTCGACGACGGCAGCCGCGACAATACCTTCAAGGTACTTTCTGAGATTTATGAACACGACCGCCGTGTCAACCTCGTCCGCCTGCGCCGCAATTTCGGACAAACCGCCGGACTAAAAGCCGGCTTCGACTTTGCTCGCGGCGAAATCATTATCTCCATGGATGGCGACCTGCAACACGATCCCGAAGAAATTCCCCGCTTCCTCGAAAAAATCGAAGAGGGTTACGATCTGGTCAGTGGCTGGCGACACGAACGTAGAGATCATTGGCTCATGCGCCAGATTCCCAGCCGCGCTGCCAACTGGATGATGGCTCGCCTTTCCGGTATCGACTTGCACGACTTCGGGACCACCTTCAAAGCCTACCGTCGCGAAATTATCCAGGAGATTCAACTCTACGGCGAATTGCACAGATTTATTCCCGCCTTGGCCAGTTCCACCGGCGCGAAAATTGCGGAAGTGCCCATCACTAACTTGGATCGCAAAAGCGGCAAATCCAATTACGGAATCGGTCGCACCATTCGCGTCTTTCTGGATTTGTTGATCGTAAAATTTTTGCTGGACTACTCCACCCGTCCGTTGCAATTTTTTGGTTTGCTGGGCGTCGCAGGCGCCGGTTCGGGCGTGTTGATTGCCACTTTTCTGGCTTTCGAAAAATTTTACTACGGCCAGACCATCATGACCGAGCACGGCCCGTTGATGCTGCTCGCCGTGGCGCTTTTCATTAGTGGCGTGCAACTCATCTCTATGGGCCTGCTGGGCGAAATTATTGCCCGCACCTATTATGAATCCCAGAACAAATCGATCTATTCCTTGCGTGAAGTAAAGAGCCACCGTAAAGAGATGAGCGATCCCGCCGAACCTGCCCGCCCATCGGGCAGCTCCGAACGCTAAATTTCCGTAAATTTTCTAAGGTCACCAATCATCCACAAGGCGCCGCTCAGACAACATGCGCTCAAACGCTGCGAACCAGGGGGCTTCATGAATCGCGAGCACTTTTATTCCATCATGAATGGCGAGGGCACCCTGGACTACGAGGTGTATCTCAATACCAAGGCGTTGTTGTCCTGCCAATCCAAATTTGACGAACTATGCAACGCCGATGAATTGCAGTTTCAGGTGGTCCATCAGGTAGAAGAATTGTGGATGAAGTTGATTGCCTACACTCTGCTGGACATCGACGATTACTTGCAGCAGGAAAATACCAATCGAGTCATCACTCTTTTCCGCCGCGTTCACCTCCTGCAAAAAATGATGATCCAGCAGATCGCCGTGCTGGAAACTATGTCCCCGAAAGAATATCAAACCATTCGAACGCGCCTGGGAAACGGTAGCGGGCAGGAATCACCCGGTTTTCGCGTGCTTCTCAAAATGTTCCAGCCCATCTGGAATTCCTTCAAATCGTCCTACCTCGAAAGGCATCAGCTCACGCTGGAAAAAATCTACGACTCCGAATATTCACACAGCGACGCCTACGTAGTAGCCGAGGCGCTCGCGGAATTCGACGCCTTGTTTCAAAAATTCCGCTACGAACACATGCAACTCATTCACCGCACCATCGGCTTCGGCGCGAAATCACTGAAGGGCCGCGCCGTCGAAATATTGGAGGAAGGCATGCACCAAAAATTTTTCCCCGAACTATGGGAAATCCGCGGCCAAATGACCGATAAATGGGGCACCGAATATGGAATTAAGCGCGACCCCCTGGGCCCCCACCACTAGCCCTCAGCACATTACAATATAAAAACCCATTGCAGGGTACCCCAGGTTTCGCCGTCCAGAACCTGGGTCTGGGGGTTGTGGTTGAATCTTGCGGTTGAATCTTGGAGTTGGTTTTGAGATCTACCTTCGGTTCTCGCTCCCCCGAAATAAATAGCCAGCAATCCAACACTCACACCGGCGAAATCCTCCGGTACGTCCCGCGAAAAAATAGCAGCGGTTCGCCCTCAAACACTTCCGCGCTTTCCAGCTCAGCAAGAAAAATAGTGTGATCTCCAGCGACATGAGACGCCACCACCCTACACGTTAGCTGTGCGAGAGTGTCCCGCAAAACCGGGATGCCATCCGCCGGCCATTCGAAACGTATTCCCAAAGCGTGCTCCACCTCCGGATCTTGCTCCGTCTGCGCAAAAAATTCAGAGATGGCCTGCTGGCTATCCTTCAAGACACTGACGCCAAAACGCTGCGCCTTTTTCAGTATCGGTAGCATGCGGGCCTGCTCATCCACACACACCAAAACCAAAAGCGGCTCAAGGGATACCGCGGTAAACGAATTCGCGGTCATGCCGTGCACCTCGCCAGGCGCACGTTCGGCGGTCACCACGGTAACGCCAGTAGCAAATCGACCGAGCGCCTGACGAAACACCGCGCTGTTCAGTAAGCCGGTTTTCATATTTTTTCGAAGATACCACAGGAACGAACTTGCCAAGCGAGTTTGGTGTCCACGTTGCGAGCCCGCAGATACGAACATGCTGGTTCGTCAGCGAAAAATATTTATGCAAACAGAACGGGCGAGACATTGGCCGCTTGGCCACGCTCGCCCGTCTCGACGTTTACTTTTGCCTCAAGCCGCGCTCTTACCTGTTGGGCGGTTTGTCCTTATCTTTAGGTTTGTCCTTTTGTGGTGGTGGTTGGTTTTGCTGCTGTCTTTGTGCTGCAGGAGGCGGTGGCGCAGGACGCTCCGCTGGCCGTTCCACCGGCCTCGGTGCCGGAGCGGGAGCGGGACGTGCTGCAGGCTGCTCAGGCCGTGGCGCCGGACGCTCAACTGGCCGTTCCGCCGGCCTGGGAGCGGGTGCCGGAGCAGGAGCGGGACGTGCTGCAGGCTGCTCAGCCCGTGGCGCTGGGCGATCCGCTGGACGATTGTTTGGCTGCACATTGTTAGGCTGAGTCACCGGGCGATCAGCTGGCCTATCCGCAGGACGATTATTTGGCTGTGCGCTAGGAGGGCGATCATTGACAGCCGGCGGCCGCGAGTTAGGCTGCACATTGTTAGGCTGATTTACCGGACGATCACCCGGCCGATTCGTCGGCTGTGTATTTGGCCGCTCGTTAGGCTGGTTCGCATTAGGCGGCATCACTGGCCGATCCGCAGGCCGGTTATTTGGCTGAACGGCGTTCGGCTGAGTCACCGGACGGTCTCCCGGCCGATTCGTTGGCTGTGTATTTGGCCGCTCGTTAGGCTGGTTCACATTAGGCATCACTGGCCGATCCACAGGCCGGTTGTTTGGCTGAACGGCGTTCGGCTGAGTCACCGGACGGTCTCCCGGCCGGTTGTTTGGCTGGACCGCATTCGGCTGAATCACAGTTCCGCGCTCAGCCGGTCGATTCCCAGGCTGGTCGTTATTTGGAGTGCCCGGCCGGGCGGCCGGAGTGTTCTGTGGTTGCCCCGGCTGCCGGTTGCCAACGTTGCCCTGAGCGTTGCCCTGAGCCGCTGTCCGGTTAACTGGCTGCGCTGGCTTTGGAGCTTCTCGAACCGGTATAGGTGGTTGCTTCGGCGGCGGCGCGACCCTTACTGTCGCAGCTTGAGTTTGAACAGCAGGCGCGGGTTGGATCTGCCGAATTTGCGTCATGGTAAGCGGCCTGCCGCCGTTGCTCTTGATCGCCTCCTGGCGTCTTTCAAAGGTTGGAGGCGGTGGAGGAGGTGGCGCCTTGGCTACAACTGCACGCTGCTGCATCGCCGGAGGCGGTTGATGTTCAGCGGGTCTTGCCGAGCCCAACACTGCTTGTTTGGTCGGCACGATCGTCGGCTGGCGCACCTGCACTTGCGCGCTGGCCATTTGCCGCTGATCAATTCTTACAGCGTTGCGCGCGACGGGTTGCGCCGACGTAAACGCTTGCTGGCTAGTGGCCACAACCGCGCCAGGAACACGCTGATTCACATAGGTAACGTTGTTCACTGTGGTGTTGTTGTTGACCACCGTGTTTTGGTAATAGTTGTTAATCACCGTGCGATTGACGGTGGTGTTTGAGATATTCACGTTCTCAACATATCTTGGGCTTACGCGATAAGACGGCACGTACACCTCACGCGGACCCAGCGGGAACCAACCCACCGCTCCTCCGCCACCGCCCACCGAGATACCCACGCTGAAACCACCACCGCCTACGAACGCAACCAGCGCTGGCGCGTACACCGGACGGACATAAACCACTCCTTCAGAACGCGGCGGTGAGGGAATCCATCCCCATCGGCCTTCCACATTCGCCCAGCGTCCGTAATGGAACGGCGCGAAGCCCCAGGGCTGATCATCAACCCAGGTGTATCCCCAAGGCTCGATATACGCCCAGTGACCGTAGTGATAAGGCGCCCAGTTGGCTACCTCAACGCGCGGGTACCACACGTGGCCGTATTGCGGCGTATCACGCCAGTCTCCGTGATCGTCCAAATCTTCATACCCGACCACATCCTGCGAAACATACTGCGCAGATCGCGAATGTTCCCATCGCCGGTCACGGTTGGCGCTCCACGAGTCAAACTCATCGTAATCCGCGCGGAGATCCTGCACGTCGGCATTCAGCTGGTCCGTTCCAGAGAAGACCGCGTCGTCATGGGCGCGAACGGAATACGACGCTCCGCCGCCAGTGACTTGGCCTTCTCCTTCGCGAACTCTGATAGATGTAGCATCGCCGCCTTCATCAACGTTGATCCGATAAGTTCCCGGGCGGTAAATGGAGAAAGCCAGATTTGGCGTATCGATTTCGTACGTTTCGTTCTGATCCAGATGACGCACGCGCACTAGAATCGTTCCTTCGGTCAATCGAACTTGCGTGACGTTATCGTTCAGATTGAGAAATGAGAAACCCGTGCTGTGGTACAGCCGGATAGTGGAGGCATCCAATTGCAGCTCCACGCGACCATCTTGGTCAGACCACAGTTTATCGCCCGTGGTGACCGGTCGATTTATTCCTGCATCCACCCAATCTTCTGTGCCAGCAGGTTGGAACGAAACAGCCCCCTGGGAATATGCGAGACGCGCTACCACCGACGGCGGGTCATCTTCATCTGCAAGTACCAGTTTCGGAAGGAACAGCGCAAGCGCCATTGCCAGTCCAAGAACGCTGGCTACCTTTCGGGCATGTTTTCTGAACATTGTTCTTCTCTCCTTGTTGCTGACCACTTTAGACCATCCCGCACACTACCGGCATGCGAATGAGGTGAACACTTAATGAACCGGGAGAGGGTGGGCGAGCGTGGGTAGACAATGCACCAATCCCCCTAGTTACCTGAATCGGGAGTTCGCTGTAGACGCAAACAGGAAAGCCCCGACAGGCTAATGCATGTTAAACCCTTGGAGCTCGGAACAGTTGCGGCAGTTCGCAAGCGTAACGGGCACGCCACGCCGCACCACCGGTGAAAATTTTAGCGATCAACGTTAAAAACAATTTAATTAAATTCACAAATACAAAAAGCCCGCTGGAATCCGCGGGCTTTCGTGTTGTAGCCGAATCTGGCTGTGGAGTTGTGGTCTAACGGCCGTGCGGTCCAGAACCGCCTCGGTTTCCACCACCGCCACCACCTGAAGGGTGTCCTCCTCCGGACGGCCCGGAAGCACCGCGGCTAGGAGCCGGCGAAGCGTGTGAAGGCGCCGAATACGCGGGGCTCGGCGTAGAGTAAGCGCGCTGTTGAGGTGGCGCAGAATAACTGCGTTGCGCCGGTGCGGAGTAAGTGCGCTGCTGCGGTGGTGCAGAATAGCCGCGTTGCGGCGGAGCAGAGTACTGCCGCTGCGGCGCAGAATAACTCCGGTCTGGCGCTGCGTATGGGCGTGCAGTCGGCGGTCGTGATGACGATGTATTGCCACCGGATGGCGCCGAATCAGCGCGCGGTGACGAATTTAAATTCTCATTAGTATATGTGCGCCCGTTAGGCGGTCGTGATGGAGATGTATTGCCACCCGATGGCCCCGAATAAGATCGCGGTGACGAATTTAAATTGTCGTTAGTATACGTGCGCCCAGTGTTGGCCGAAGGTGGACGGTTCGTATTTGGCCTCGATGCATTTTGCGAGTTCACCGCTGGGTTCGCACCCGAACCGGCCCAGGCGGGACGGTCTGCTCGAGAAGAATTCGTGGCCGCGGAATTATTCGTGGAACGGTTGCTATTTGTCGCGCTCGGTCGGTTACCGTAATTTGTCGCAGCCCCGTTGCTGTTGTTGTGGGTCGCGCTGGGCCGGCCGTTGATAGTATTCGCCTGTGACGGCGTCGGACTATTGGACACCGTCGCCCGGCCGCCACGGGTCCTTGCATATGTATTATTCCCCCCAGTTACGGTAGCGGGGCCTACCGTACGCACTGGCAGATGCGAAGCACCGGCCGCCGGAGCAGTGCGAGCAATCACGGCGCGATTCTGCACCGAAGCTGGAGGGGTCAGCACTCGACCTCGTGCATTTGCCGCTCCCGTGTAGCTCGCTTTTGTCGGTGTCAGCGCGACATGATTCGTTGGTTGCGTCCCGCGCAGTGAAGCGCTAGTAACACGAGCGGATCCGCGATTGACGACTTGGCCGTTCACGAAATTGTTGTGTGTAGTTGCTGTGACCGCCGCAGGATTATGTGCGTAAGCATAGTGGTTATTCACGATGTTGATGTTGTTAACGTTTCGGATATACGTGTTGTGCACGTTGACATTGCGCAGGTATCCGCCGCCGCAGCGGTACCACGGGCGATAGACCTCGCCAAAACCGAGTGGGAACCATCCCACTCCAAGACCCACTCCGAATCCAAATCCGCCACCGCCCAGGAACCCAACGAACGCGGGCCCATAGACTGGATAGTAGTTGATCGGCCCTGGGCACCAACCCCAGCGACCGCCAAAATAATTCCAGCGACCATAGTGGAAAGGCGCAAAACCCCAAGGCTCATAATCTACCCACGTCCAGCCCCAGGGTCCAACATAGCTCCAATTTCCGTTGCTGTAAGGAGCCCAGCCAACCGAGACGTTGTTCGGATACCAAACGTGACCGTACTCCGGCTCATCTCTCCATGTTCCATGGTCGTCCAGATCGGAATAACCGACCATATCGCGCGAAACATAGCGCGCGGAAACAGAGTCTTCCTCTCGCCTGTCCCGATCGGCTGCCCACCGATCGAAATCGTCTGGATCGGGCGCGCGATCAGACCGGTATTCGATATTGGAATCCGTGCCGTTGAATTCCGCCAATTCCCCAGCGCGCACAGCGTAGCTCTTACCGCCCGCAGTGACTTCGCCTTCTCCGCGAATTACCGTCACGAGTGTGCCATCGCCCGTCTCGTTCACATCGATGCGGAACACGCCGGCTTCGCGCACCGTAAACGCAACGTTCGGCGTGTCCACTTCGTAGGTGTCGCCTTCGCGAAGCTCGCGTACACGGAAATTAATGCTGCCTTCCGCCAAACGCATCTGCGTAATATTCTGGTCCAGATTCAAAAAAGCCAGCGCCGTCATGCCACCTAGATGAATAGTGGCTTGCCCGGCTTGGAGTTCCGCGCGCGCATCTTTGTCCACCCAAAGTTTATCGCCGATCGTAATAGGGCGGTTTTTCGCCGCGTTGCCCCAGTCGCCGTTACCGCCAGCCTGAAACGATACCGAGCCATCAAAATAGCTCAACCTGGCAACGCGCGAAGGAGGGTCCTGATCACCGTAACGTGAATCATTACGATTGTCGTAACGCGGATCGTTGTAGCGCAGGTCATCTGAATTATTGTGGCGACCATCATCGCCGCCGCGAGCCGAGTAATTGCCATTCGGGTCGTCGTAGCCAGGATCGTCTTGGGCGCGAACTGCAGTTGCAGTTGCGGTCGCGAAAGATAGAAGACCGGTCAGACCAAGCAGCACGCTGAGCCTGCTTTTACCAGTAGATTTGGTCTTCGACATGTCTGTTCCCCTCTTTTTGGCCGACCCAACATGGCCCGGCCGACGGAGTCTACCTCAGGTAGTTCTCCAGTAGGTATAACCCGGCGGCGGGAAATAAGTTGCCATACCGGTACGTCGTACGGTCACCCTGCCCAGGTCCCTGATACCCATATAGAGGTTAGATGCAGCAACGAGCGTTCTCGCAGACAAGTGGGCGCGTCTTGGGGTGTACTAGTACATTGCGTATCCATAACTAGCCCCAAATCTGTCCCATAGAGCAGGAGATTTTCTCTAGCACTCTCCGTAAACTCGGGGATTGTGAGTGCATACGCGGTCTGGGAGAATAGATTCATATGAACGCAAAATGGTTCGGATCCATGGCAGTCGCAGCGATCGGAATGGCTGCCGCGGTCTCATCGCCGGCACAAACTTGGCGTCAGGTTGGTCCTCCAGGCGGCACGGTCATATCGCTCGAGGCCGATGCACACAACATCAAGAAAATGTACCTCGGCACTTCCGACGGCCACGTTTTCTTTTCCAACGATGAAGGCGCGCATTGGCAATTGATCAGCCGCATCGGCACTGGTCAGGACGACGTCATCACCCACATCCTCGTCGACCCTCGCGACTCTAATCGCCTGTATGCCAGCACCTGGACGTTGTATTCCGGCGGCGGCGGAGTTTATCGCAGCGATGACGCAGGACATTCATGGCATGTAATTGGCCTCGCGCATGAAACCGTTCGCGCGCTCGCGCAAGCACCGACGAATCCTAAAATTTTGGTAGCTGGATCATTGACCGGCGTTTACCGTTCTACCGACGAGGGCGCGAACTGGACTCTGATTTCTCCAGCCAAGCACGAAGACCTTCGCAATTTTGACTCCGTCGCTTTCGATCCTCGCGACGAAAACACCATTTATGCCGGAACCTATCATTTGCCATGGAAGACCACCAACGGCGGCAAGGACTGGTTCCCAATTAAGACCGGCATGATCGATGATTCGGACGTCATGAGCATCGTTGTCGATCCCACCAATCCGGAAAACGTTCACGCTACTGCCTGCTCCGGCATTTATCACAGCGTCAACGCCGCGCAGACTTGGACCAAGTACAAAGGTATTCCCTTCGTATTCCGCAGAACGCAACTGATTCGCCAGGATCCGCAAAACCCGCAAGTACTCTACGCGGGAACCACCAGCGGCCTGTGGAAGACCACCAATGAAAATGATTGGAAGCGCGTAACGCCCGGCGACTGGGTCATTAATGCCATCGTCATCGATCCGAATCATTCCGATCGTTTGATTATCGGCACCGAACGCCAAGGCGTGCAGATCAGCGAAAACGGCGGCGCAACCTTTACTTCTTCGAACGCCGGATTCCAACACCAGCACATTCTTGACGTGGCCATCGATCGTGAAAATCAAGCACGCGCACTAGTGGTCCTCACTTTTGACACCGACGCGTTTTTGGCCACCCAGGACGGCGGCACCAGTTGGTCAGCGTTAGGACCGGGCCTGAAGCGCACCGATCTGAAACATGTTTACGCAGCACCGGGCGGCTGGTGGGCTTCGTTGAACAACGGCGGCTGGATGAAGTATGACGAGACCAGCAAGAAATGGATAAAAGCCGGTTTCTACATTCCAGAAGCAACTCCTGTAGCGGCTACGTCGCCTGCAACAACCAAAGGCAAGAAAGGCGTGCCCGCGAAGAAGTCCACCACCACAACCGCCAAGCGCACCGTGACTGCGAAATCGAAAGCCACGTTCGTTGCCGTGCAAGTTAACGACATGACTTTCGGTAGCGAAGCGTGGTTTGCAGCCACCGCCGGTGGAATCCTGGTTTCCAAGGATCACGGCGCCACCTGGAAAAACGCTGGCTCCGATGCGTTCTTGAAACAACCCGCAACATCACTAGAAGCCACTTTGGATGGCACCCAAATTTGGGCCATCTCGCAACGCAGCCTGCTTTACTCCGCGGATGGCGGAGCGCACTGGGAGAGCAAGGACTTGTCCTTCGCATCTGCCGGCAATTTGCGCCTCCACCGTGTAGACGATTCGAACCTGTACATCACCTCCAACATGGGCCTGTACACTTCGCGTGATGCGGGACGCAACTGGAACCGCTCAGATGTTCGCGAACTACAGTTCCAGGACGTGGCCGGAAGCGGAAACGCCATGGTGGTGGCTCTACAAAATCATGGCTTGCTGGCTTCCTTCGACGCCGGCAAAACATGGAAACGTGTAGAAGACCCACTGGCAGACGGTTTCTTCCCAGTGGTGCACGTACGCCGCAACGGAGCGCTGGTAGCAGCCTCCGCCACCGAAGGCCTGCTCTCACTAGAACTGGAAGGCCGCTCAGCCAGCAGCACCAGCGGGGGCACCGCAATGCTGCTCACGCCCAACGGAGTCCAGAAACCCAAAAACTAACCGGCATCAAAGTTGGAATGAAAAATGGCGGAAAGGGTTCGCCCTTCCGCCATTTTTGTTTCAGTCGTAATTTAATTACACCGCCGTGCCATTCCCGCCGATCCGATACCCAACTCCACGAACAGTCCGACAAACGCCGTTAAGATTGCTCAAATCTTTCGACAATTTCGCGCGGAATAGGCTGGCTTTTGATTTTATTTTTTTCGCCCGGCGCATGAACAACCCACACGCGCTTTTCAAAACCCTCCACCGCCAGCTCCTCTCCTTTGAACAGCCGGTGATACACGGAAAAACTGGCCTTGCCCCATTCGGTGATATTGGATTCGATCACCACGGTGTCGCCAAACGAAGAAGGCAGAAGGAAACGTGCCCGCGATTCCACCAACGGAATTCCCGCGATGGCATACTTCTTCAACATTTCCTGCTTGGGCAGTCCCGCGCGCTCGAACAACGCATTCGTGCACGCATCGAAAAATTCGAAATACCGCGGGAAATAAACGATGCCCAGCGGATCGCAATCACCCCATTGAATGTGAATGCTTCTCTTACTAACGAGCATAGCCGCGCAAAATTGAAGTGTGGTTCATCGACAAGAGTCTACACATAGGAGTGCGGTAAAGTAATAGGATTGATGGCGGCAAGATAGCGACGAAAGGCGAGAATGGAAACGGCTTATATTTGCGATGCAATTCGAACGCCGTTTGGCCGTTATGGCGGCAGCCTGGCCTCAATCCGTGCGGACGATTTGGCGGCCATTCCGATCGCCGCACTGATGGAACGCAATGCCGGCGTGGACTGGTCCACATTGGACGATGTGATTTACGGCTGCGCGAATCAGGCTGGCGAAGATAATCGTAACGTCGCGCGCATGGCCGTTCTACTAGCGGGCTTGCCGCAGGAAGTGCCCGGCTACACAGTAAATCGCCTGTGCGCGTCGAGCATGGAGGCAGTTGCCGGCGCAGCTCGGGCGATCAAGAGTGGCGAGGCCGACCTGGTGATTGCCGGTGGCGTGGAAAGCATGTCACGCGCGCCATTTGTCATGGGCAAGCCCGACTCCGCCTTCTCCCGGGGCATGAAATTGGAAGACACCACTATGGGTTGGCGTTTCGTGAATCCGCTGATGAAAGCCAAATATGGGACGGACACGATGCCCGAAACCGCCGAGATTGTAGCCGAAGAATACAAAATCTCCCGCCAGGATCAGGACGCATTCGCGTTGCGCAGCCAGCAACGCGCCGCAGCCGCCATGGCCAACGGAATCCTGGCCCAGGAGATTGTTTCCGTGCCTTTGCCACAAAAAAAGGGCCCGCAAATAAATTTTTCAGCGGATGAACAGCCTCGCCCAGACAGCTCCTTAGGAGGACTCGCAAAGTTAAAAGGCGTTGTAAAACCACAAGGGACCGTGACAGCCGGCAACGCGTCAGGGATTAACGATGGCGCTTGCGCGATTCTCATGACGTCGGAAGTCGGCGCCAAACGCCACGGTTTGACCCCGCGCGCTCGCGTGGTGGCTTCGGCCGCAGCGGGAGTGGCGCCCAGAATTATGGGCATGGGCCCAGTGCCTGCAACTCGCAAGGCCCTAAGCAGGGCGAAATTGTCTTTGGATGACATGAATGTAATCGAACTGAACGAAGCGTTCGCGTCGCAAGCTCTCGCAGTGTTGCGCGAATTGCACGTCCCGGACGATGCTGCGCAGGTAAATCCCAACGGCGGAGCCATCGCACTGGGGCATCCGTTGGGCGCCAGCGGAGCGCGCTTGATTGCCACAGCGACGTATCATCTGTCGCGCACCGGCGGAAAATATGCGCTATGCACCATGTGCATAGGCGTGGGACAAGGACAAGCAATAATTTTGGAACGTGTTTAGGCGATGAACATCACGTGATGACTCTGCTTGATCCGTTGTTCCGTTGGGAGCCCGTCGCGAAGCTCTTTCGCGACGATAGCTATTTGCAAACGATGTTGGATTTCGAAGCGGCGCTGGCGCGCGCGGAAGCCAGTTCAGATGTAATTCCCTCCTCCGCTGCCAATGCCATTGCCTCAAAATGCCGTGTCGCATTATTTGACAAACAAAAACTGGCCGAAGCTGCCAGCTTCGCTGGAAATCTCGCCATTCCCTTGGTGAAGCAGCTTAAAGGTTTGGTGGCGGCCGACAACAAAGATGCCGCCGGCTTTGTCCACTGGGGCGCGACCAGCCAGGACGCCATCGACACCGCGCTAGTACTGCAATTGCGCGAAGCGCTTCCGCTGATTTCGGGTGATCTTGAGAATTTGTGTGCCAGGCTCGCCAAGATGGCTGACCAGCATCGCCTCACCCCCATCGTAGCTCGCACATGGATGCAGCAGGCTGTCCCGACCACACTCGGAATGAAATTCGCCGGGTGGTTGGACGCCCTCGGACGACACCGCGAACGTTTTCGCGAAATGCAAACCCGTTGTCTCGTGTTGCAATTTGGGGGCGCGGCAGGAACACTGGCCGCGTTAGGTTCGCAAGGCGGAGTTATCGCTAAACATCTGAGTGAGCAACTGAAACTCCCCTTGCCACAAATGCCCTGGCACAGTCAGCGCGATCGCTTTTCCGAGATTGCTACCGCTCTGGGATCGTTAACCGGCACCTTAGGCAAAATCGCGCGAGACATTTCTCTGCACATGCAAACCGAAATTGACGAGCTTCGAGAGCCGGCAGAAGAAGATCGCGGCGGATCATCCACCATGCCCCACAAGCGCAACCCTGTCGCGTGTGCCACAGCCCTCGCGGCCGCAATGCGTGCGCCAGGATTAGTAGCCACCATGTTGACCGCCATGATTCAAGAAGACGAGCGTGGTTTAGGCGGTTGGCATGCCGAATGGGAGACTCTGCCCGAGATCGTGTGCCTGACCGCCGGAGCGATGCATCAGTTGGCCACTGTCGTCCCGCGGCTTGAGATCGATGTGAAACGCATGCGCGAGAATCTGGAGCTGACCAAGGGCTTGATTTTTGCGGAAGCCATCACCGCAGCGCTGGGCGAAAAAATCAGTCGCGCGCACGCGCGTGAACTAATCGACGCGGCCAGCGAGCGAGCCATCAAAGAAAAACGTCATCTTAGAGACGTCGTCAATGACGACCGGAAAATCGCTGAGCACCTTTCAGTACAGCAACTCGACAAACTCTTTGATCCGCGAAATTATACCGGCATAGCAAGCGAGTTTATTGACGCGGTTATTGAAAACTATAAATCCCATAAAAATTCCTAGGCGGTGCTGCGGTGGCCTTTGTTGGAACCAAAGATCTGCGTATGTATTACGAACTGGACGGCCAGGCTAGCTCCCCCACACTTGTGCTTTCCAATTCGCTGGGCACCAATCTGTCGCTGTGGGATTCGCAATTACCGGTTTTTTTCCAAAGCTTTCGCGTCCTTCGTTATGACTCGCGTGGCCACGGCCAGACTTCCGCAACCCAAGGCGAGTATTCAGTAGAGATGTTGGGACGCGATGTCATTCAGTTGCTCGACGCCTTATACTTCCAACGCGTAAATTTTTGCGGACTCTCGATCGGAGGCATGACCGGCATGTGGCTCGCCGTAAATGCACCACAGCGGCTGGAAAATTTGGTGCTCGCCAACACTGCACCAAAAATTGGGAATCCCGCCATGTGGAACGAACGCATAAGAACTGTTCGCGGGGGCGGTACGAAAGCCGTCGCTCAGCAGGTAGTGGAAAAATGGTTCACGCCGGATTTTCGCGCCAGCCACCCCGATCAAATCGCTAAAACCCGTAACATGATCGAAAGCACCAGCACTGACGGTTACGCCGGATCGTGCGCTGCCGTCCGTGATTTTGATTTCTGGGAAAAAGTCGGTACGATTCGCGCGAAAACCGTGGTAATCGCAGGAACGCACGATTTATCTGTGCCACCTTCTGACGCGCAGAAACTCGCGAAGCAAATTCCCGAAGCAGGTTATATCGAATTGCCGGCAGCCCACATTTCCAACGTCGAGGCCGCTAGCCGCTTCACAGACGCAGTCAGTTCATTCCTGCGCAGTTAAGGAGCCTCAATGGACGAACGCGAACGGTTCGAAATGGGCATCAAGATTCGACGTGAAGTATTGGGCGACGCCCATGTCGACGCTGCGATCGCAAAACGCAACGCATTTACTGAAGCATTTCAGGATCTCATTACCCGCTATGCGTGGGGCGAAATCTGGACGCGCCCCGGCTTGCCGCGACAAACCCGCAGCCTGGTCACCGTGGCGATGCTCGTGGCGCTGAACCGCGAAGAAGAACTACGCCTGCATTTGCGCGCTGCCTTAAGAAATGGCGTGACCCAGGAAGAAATCCGCGAGACGCTCTTGCAATCAGCCATTTATTGCGGAGTGCCGGCAGCCAATTCGGCGTTTCGCATCGCCCAGGACATTTTTAGCGAAAAACCTAAATAGCCCCGACCAAAATACAACTCAATGCCCCCAAGCCTTATCGCAATCTCAGGTCCACGCTAAAAAATCGGCTGTGTGGCACCGTCCACATTTCAGCGGAGTCGATAAAGTAGCCATCCGTTGACGGCCTAAACGAGCGGCAAAAAGTCACGGCAACCGACCCCCCGCGGGCTCCTTTTAGCGTTGCCCTAATCCAAGATAAAGTCTATATTGTCAGCACTATGCACACCCTTGCCGGTCACGTTTCCAGGCTAAAAGCGCGCTTCATTACAACTCGCCGCTACCACACTTTCATGACGGCGTTCGCCTTTGTTGCGGTCACCATCGCGGTCATTCCGGCACGTCCCGACGCCAAAACTGATCCGCACGGTCTCGCCCCAATACGCGCCTACATTTCCACCGGTTGGGACACCTTGACGCGCTCCATGAACGAATGCTCAACCGTGGTGGATCCAAAATTCGCAGCCAACTCGGTCATGTATCTCCCCGCGGATTTTCACGAGCCCGCTGCGCTCACCGCATTGCAGAAACAATGCAAGTTTGAAGTGAAACATTTGCCAACGGTCATTCATGGCCCCGGCCAAGTCGATGCGGATAGCTTGAATCCTCCCGGTCTCCTCTACCTCGAAAATAAATATGTAGTTCCTGGCGGCCGTTTCAATGAAATGTATGGCTGGGATAGTTATTTCATTATTCGCGGACTAGTGAGCGACGGACGACTAGATCTGGCGCGTGGCATGGTTGAGAATTTTTTCTTCGAGATCGAACACTACGGCAACGTGCTGAACGCCAACCGCAGTTATTATCTGAGCCGCTCGCAGCCGCCATTTCTTACTTCCATGATTCTCTCCGTCTACGACTCGCAAAAAGCCGCCGGGCATGAGGATAAGAATTGGCTCGCCAGAGCATACGCATTGGCCGTGAGAGACCACGACATGTGGACGCAAGAACCGCATCTCGCTGGCTCAACCGGCCTGTCGCGCTACTTCGATCGAGGGAATGGCCCATCCCCCGAAAGCGTAAAGGATGAAACTGGCCACTATCGCGATGTAGCCGCGTTTTTTCTGCGCCGCCCCGAGCTCGATGATCATTATTTGGTGCGCAAAGATCCCGGCAAAACTGAACCACAGACCTTTGGCGCACAGTACAGCGTGCGCGTATGTGACTCCGGTCACGATGCTTCGCCCAAAGTTGCGCAGGTCGCGGGTGCACACGCCGAGTGCGAGACCGCCGAAGACATCGCTCTCAGCGCGGATTTCTATAAAGGCGACCGCTCCATGCGCGAATCCGGCTATGACATTTCCTTTCGCTTCGGCTCTTACGGCGCTGGCACCCAGAACTACGCCCCCGTATGCCTCAACAGCCTTCTATACAAGACCGAAAAAGACTTGCAGCAAATGAGCGAAACCCTCGGAAAATCCGAGGAAGCCCACCAGTGGGCGCGCACGGCCGATGAGCGCAAAGCAAATATCGACAAATATTTGTGGAACGAAAAGGCCGGAATGTTTTTCGATTATAACTTCGTTAAAAACCAACAATCCACGTACGCCTACGTCACCGTTTTTTATCCGATGTGGGCGGGATTAGCCACTCCGGACCAGGCCAAAGCGGTGATGAAGAATCTCTCCATCTTTGAGCAGCCGGGCGGCCTGGTCATGAGTCCTCACGAAACCGGCGGCCAGTGGGATTTTCCCTACGCCTGGGCCCCTAATCAACTGATCTCGGACGAAGGCATGCGCCGTTACGGCTTCAACGAAGACGCCGATCGCGTCTCCTACAAATTTCTCTCTACCGTCGCGGAAAATTTTCGGCGGGATGGCACCATCCGAGAAAAATACAATGCCGTGACCCGCTCCTCGGAAACCGCTGTCACCGCCGGATATCACATCAATATTGTGGGCTTCGGATGGACCAACGGCGCGTTCCTGAATTTGCTGCACGACTTGCCAAAGCCGATGGCTGACCGCCTGGCAAAAGAACAAGATGCTGCGCCGCCAGTGGCGGCAAAAGCTGCGACACCGTCTGCAAACTAATCCAACTGTTGAACGCTTGAGTGCAGCACCGACTTCAGAAATTTCACATCCGGTTTCGGCGTAGCTCCCACCTGAGACGCCACCCAGGAACCCATGCGGTTCGCAGCCACATTCATTTCATCTAAAGTTGCTCCGCGAAGATAGTGATGGATCAGCGCGGCGGTGAATGCATCGCCGGCCCCCACGGTATCCGCGACCTCCGTCGGAAATCCCGGGTGCCCGTGCACACCGTCTGCGGCGACGAGCGAACTTCCGCTCGGACCTTCCGTTATGCACACCAGCTTCAATCCACACGTGCGCAAAAGCCACGGGCCCGGCGCCTCTTTCGTATTTGCTTTGTATCCCAGAAGCTCCGCCACCCGTAACAATTCGTCCTCATTAACCTTCATGATGTCGGCATTCTTTGCCGATTCACGCAAGATGTCGGCGGTAAAGAAAGACTGGCGTAAATTCACATCGAAAACTTTGAGAGCGTTAGGCCGCAAGTTTTGAAGAAACAGCCGAATGGTTTCTCGCGACCGCTCCGAGCGCTGCGCCAACGAGCCGAAACATACCGCAGCAGCCCGTCCAGCCAGCCCTTGCCATTGCGAGTTCCACTCGAAGTTATCCCAGGCGACATTTTCGGCGATTTGGAATTTCGGCTGGCCGTCCTCGAACACTTGCACTTTCACCGTGCCTGTCGGGCTCTTCGTATCCAGTTGCAGCCACTCCTGCGATAGCCCGAGTTTCGCTAATCTCCGCGCGGCGGCGTTTCCCAGGCGATCCCGCCCGACGCGGCTGGCCACCACTCCCTCGTCACCCAGCAGACTAACCATGTACGCAAAGTTGGCGGGAGCTCCGCCTAACTCTTTGCGATTGGGAAACACGTCCCACAACAATTCTCCGAGACCAACAATCGTGTATTTCGCGGACATAAACTCGATTCCAGCCTGACGCATCAACATCAGCACTTCTTTAACAATACATTCCCGGGGTTTTACGGTTTCTGATCCCTGGCCGCTTGCAAACTTTCCGCCATTTTCAATTCACGCTCCGCATCGTCCATCCGTCCCAGCGCTCGATAAGACTGTCCCAGCAGGTGGTGCGTTACGGAATTGTTGGGGTCCATCGCCAGCGCGCGCTGCAAAGCACGCACGGCAAGTTCGCTCTCTCCCTTTTTCTCTAACACTTTTCCGAGCAGAATGTAGGGGCCACTCGAATTTGCATCGAGCCAGATTGACCGCTGCAAAAGTTTTTCCGCTTCATCAAATTTCTGCGCGCGGGAATAAGCGTCAGCGAGTTTGTAGTACGCCGCTGGATTGCCGGGATTAATAGCCAATTCCTGTTGGAGTTGCGCGGTCGCTTCGGGAAGCTTGTTCTCGTATAGATAAAGCTCGCCCAACACTTGATGGGCCAGCGGAAGCTTAGCATCAAGCTCAATGGCTTTCTTGCCGTATTCCTCCGCTACCGGAGCGAAATCAAGGCGCAGCAGTAGCCGTGCCGTGAAAAGATACGCGGCAGCCGAATCGGGTGGAACCTGAAACATTTTTGCGAACGCTCGCCGCGCGCTCGCATAATCTTTCATCTGAATGTACGCGACACCAAGAATGTACGACGCATCTACATTGGCGCTCGGATACCACGACTGCACTTTTACAAGATAAGGGATCGCTTCCGCCGGCTTATTGGAAAGATACAGTGAAAGCCCAATGAGCTGCGTAGCCTCGGTATCGTCGGGGTTTTCAGCAATCGCCCGCTGGAGCGCGGTAATCGCATTGCGATAATCTCCCTTTCGATAGTAAGTAACGCCAAATTCATGTGACAAATTCTTAGTCGTTGGATTGCTTTTGGAGATTTCATCCAACTCCGCCAGCGCATCGTCGAATTTGCCTTGTTCCGTGAGCCGATGAATTTCATCGTAAGAAGGCGGCGCCTTAGCAACCGATTGCGCCTCAACCGAAAGTTGCAATAGGAACAACAAACCGAGAACAAGCTGCGAGCACAGCGCATATCTGAATTGACGAAGATCCATAGCCAGTAAAAACCGCAGCCGCTGCCTGCCGTACTCCGGAAACGATTAGAGCATAAAAAACGGGGAGCCCGCGAGGGACTCCCCGTGTTGTTATGAGTAGTAGGAGTTAGAAAGTGAGTCGAACACCGAATTGCAGTTGCCGCATACCCACCGGCGAACCCGGTGCGGAATCGGCCTCAATGTCAGTGATCTGACCAGCGCTGCCGCCGCAATCGATGCAAGTGTTGCCCTGGTTGGAATTAAAGCCCAACACCGGGTGGTTGAAGAGGTTATAGGCATCGAACCGGAACTCCGCCTTGACTCGTTCGGTAATGGTGAAGGCCTTCGAGAGTGCCAGGTCGTCGTAGAAGGCATGCGGACCACGCAGCGAATTGTAACCCGCATTACCAATCTGCCCGCAAGCCGGTAGAGCAAACGGACCGGATGTTGGCCGCCCGAAGGTACAGGAGTCGACTCCAGTGTTACCGGCGTTCAACTGGCTACCGTAGGACAGTGGTGCCACAGGTGTAAACCAGTAAGTACAGTTGCCCGTGCCTGACGGGCATGCAGCGGTGCGTTTTCCCACGTTATAGTTTTGTCCGGGCGCAAGGTTCGGACGGCACGGCCCAGCATCGGAGATAGTGCCGCACTCCCCGATGCTCGGAGTGAACGGCAGCCCTGTGCCGTAGCTCAGAGTGTTGGTAATCTGCCAGCCACCCACGATCAGATTCATCGCCCGGCCAGAGTCGGTCATAAACCTTTTGCCTCTTCCGACAGGCAATTCGTAGATCGTGTTGGCCACGAACACCTGATTGCGATTGAACGGGTTCGGTCCCCATGAGAACTTTTTGTTTACGGAGAAGTAATTGGAATCATAAACGAAGGCGTGAGAGAAGGTGTAGTGCGCGAGGAACTGCAAACCACTGCTCACGCGCTTTTCGGCCTTAATCTGCAAGGCGTTGTATTTGTTGTCGGCATCGTTGCCGTAATACGAAGTATCGACGGCGCAGCAAGGAGGCGTTGGATGCTGTACATTCTGAGCGTCCGTAAAGGTAAATCCTGGATACTGGAACGCAGGCACGCCATTGAGGAAGTACCGTCGGCGATTCGCAGGCGCTTGCGCCGGAGTAAATCCACCCAATTTGCAGACTCCCGTCACGGCATCACAGGCTACAGGATTGACTCCGGGTCCGATTGCAACCTCGTTGTTGTTATAGGACGGGCCCTCGCCGGCGAAAACGTGCGTTCCTTTATTGCCGATATAGCTTACGGTCAGGCTGAGCGTAGGAGTAACCTGCCGCTGAATTGTTGCATTCCACTGATCGATGGTGGGCAGCCGCTGAACCAGGGGACGTGCTCCGGCACTTGTCTTGCCGTCGACGCCGTTTATCGGTAAGGTGCCCTGCGATGAAATGCCGCCCAGCACTGGTGCAAAGTCGAAGGGTGGAGGACCCTGCGAAAGCGTGAAAATCGCGCTCCGATTGTTTGAGGCCGCGGTGTTAAAGCTCGTATCCGACAGGTCCTGTCGAGCTAGAACCGGCAGGTTCTGGGTGACTACGTGTCCGAAGTTAGAGCCAAACACGCCAATGTCGAAACCGCGACCATAACCCAGCCGTACAACGGTCTTTGGATCGAACTGATAAGCGACGCTCAAACGCGGTGCCAGCGCCTTGTACGTATTTGACACATTGCCGTTCGACCCCACACCGTCGAACCCGGCGACCCTGATAAGGCCGTCATTCAAATTAGCAAAGCCTCCGTTACCCTTAGCGTTGACGGTTTCGGGGAAGTAGAGCTCCCAGCGCAGACCGTACGTAAACGTAAATTTGGGGCTGACGCGCCAGGAATCCTGACCATAAAAGAACCACCGTTTCTGGCGTTCGGCAGCACTTATGCTGGAGCTTACGTACCGCTGAAACTGGGTGACCTGCCCAAGAAGAAACGTCGCAATTCCGAGACCATTGGACCCCGCATTCCCGGTACCGAGCTGATCAAAAAAGAGCAAACCCGCACGGCTTTGATCGCTGGGCACGCGAAGGTTCATCGCATAACGAATATCCGCGCCAAACTTGATGGTGTGGTTGCCTTGGGTGCGCGTCCAATTGTTCACCACTTGGAATTGTTGTTCGCTCTCTGTCAGTGGGCAATTGCAACGCGCCGGGTCCAGACCATCGCCGAATGCATAAGTGCCGGCGTTGTTGTTACCTAGTTGACCATTCAAGCTGTTGCCGCCGTTGTTTTGAAACAGGAATCCCGAGAACCCGCCGGTAGTCGGCGGCCCGACAATTCCCGGTCCCGAGTTCAGTCCAGGGAATCCGAGTTTGTCCATGGGCGACAGAGTTCCGTCGGAGTACGCAGTTTTTGGGTTGTATTTGAAATACCCGAAGCGCACATCGGTAAGCCACTTGGTACCGATCGCTTTAGTTACGCCGAGCGCCAAGCTGTAATTGTGTACATTGGAACTACCATTCAGACCACCCGGGCCAAAGCCCACTGAGCCCAGGGCTCCCAGTCCGCCCGTCCCGGATAGCGAAAAGTAATCCAAGCTAAAGCGACCGAACACCTGATAATTGCGCGGAGCGCTGTAGTCGATACGGACATCAAACGATTTTTGATCAAAGGGGCCCGAACCACTAGCCACGAAATTGTCGTTAACACCGCCGGCTGTCGGCGCCGGGAATAACGCTAGGACGTTACCGACATTCTGTCCGATCAGACCAATGGGGATCTGGTTGTTTGCAAAAGGCGTGCGGCCGCTGCCCGTAAGTGGATTGCCGGTATTGGGATCAAAGATTTGCCCGCTGGCAACACCGCCTACCGGCGCTCCGTAGGCATTAAGATACTGGCTCAAATCACAAAAGCCCGGAGTGGCACTCTGCGCGTTCGTCGCAGGATTACATGATTGAACTACGGTCTGGGTCGGAACCGTGTACAGGTTCGTGATGCCCTGTGTTTGCTGTGTGCCTTGATAATCCCCAAAGAAGAACAGCTTGTTCTTGATGATAGGACCGCCGACCGATCCGCCGAATTGCCTCCAATTTGCGGCCGCCAACGGCACACCGGGCTTGTTCGTGAAGGGGTCGCGCGCTTGCTGATCGCTATTGCGGTTGAAGAAGAAACCGGTACCGTGAATTTCGTTCGAGCCGGACTTGGTCTGCACCTTGACCACACCGGACGTGGCCTTGCCGGATTCTGCATCGTAATCCTGAAGCGCTATCTTGGCTTCACCAATTGCGTCGAGGTTCGGATTCACAACGATGATGCCGAGAATAGGATCCTGATTATCAGTCCCGTCCAACTCAAAGTTGGTTCCCGAAAAATGCTGTCCATTCACCTGGATCTGCCCGCCGCCCTGCGGATTTTCCGTTGCGGCGTGGTTAAAACCCGGCAATTTCTGTGTCCCGGGGGACAGCAATTCGAAGTTCGTAAAGTTGCGGTTCAGGATCGGCAAATCTTCCACATACTTCTGGCTGAACTGCACGTCCACGTCCGCGCGGTCCGTTTGCAGTTGCGGGATATCGCCGGTCACTTCGACCGTTTGTGTCACGGCTCCGACTTGCAGCGGAACGTCGAGATTTACCGAGGAGTCAGCGTTAACGTCAACGCGCTCGACCTGATAAGCCTTGAAACCAGGAGCCTCGACCTGCACTCTGTACTCATCCGGGATCAAGTGCGTGACCGCGAAGTTACCACTTTCGTTCGAGGTCGTTTCGTACGTGGTGTTCTTCGATATCGATGTGACGGTGACTTTCGCGCCGCTCACCGCATTTCCCTGCGCGTCTGTGACCGTGCCAATAATGCTGCCGAAAACGGCTTGGCCTGCAGCCGTGTACGTGCACAGATTAAAGCAGAAGCAGAAAAGTACCAGAGCCACCCACACTGATCGTCTCGCCATTACACCCCTCCTCGAAGACCTCTTGGAATCTCTGCCAACGCGAACACACCGCTGCCGAACACCATCCTCGACTGATATTTATATGGGTTCGTGAACGACTGTGTGGACCACCAACAGCAGGATAAACGCTCGCATCCTGCAGGACCCCTCGACGTACACAGCTACTTCTCGAAGCCATCGATCCCGGGGTTAGCCGGAGCCCGGCCGCAAGTACAACAAACTAAGCAGCGGAAAGGCAATCGAACAATTAAGTGGTTACCTCTTATCAATTTAATCGATGCTTGGGCAAGTCTCATCCCGTAAGACACGGTTACATCGAATAAGCGCTTCTTTTGCTGCATGTTGCATCCACCAACGCGTTCGTGTTACAACCCTGTTACTGGAGTTGACTTGCTCGACAAGACTCTGATCCAGGCTGAAATCGAAAAGCTCGCCAACAGCTCCGTCTTGCATGGCTCCGAGTCACTCTGCAAGCTCCTGAGATATATCGCTAAACATGCCTTGGATCACCCAGGCGCTCCACTGAAGGAATATCAGATCGCCACCGAAGTGTTCGGTCGCCAAGACGATTTCGATCCGCAGGTTGACTCCATGGTGCGAGTACAAGCGGGGCGCCTGCGAGCAAAACTCGCTGAGTACTACAGCGGTGACGCCGCAGCCGACGACCCCGTTTTGGTCGAATTACCGAAGGGAACCTATGTTCTGACGTTTCATCCGCGGACCCCAGGTGCCAGGTATCCCCCGGCAGGCAACAACGGAGGACGCCACGACGCTCAAGGTCATCAAGAGCACGAACCGGTACCGCAGCAGATCCCGCGCAAGTGGGCGATTGCCGTGGGGACTTTAGCAGTATTACTCGCCGCAAGTTTAACGGTGATGGCCTCCTTGTTGTTCCCGCGCAAGGCTGGCGAGACTAGTGCCGTCAGCGAACGCCCGGGCATTCCCGCCGCCTTCCCAACCTTCTGGCGTGGATTTCTAACCGGCCCAGAAGAGCCGTGGGTAATCTTCAGCAACGCCCCTTTTGCCGGCAGACCGGATGTGGGCATGCGTTATTACAATCCCGTGCGCGACGCCGGCGGGCCGATCCTGGATCACTACACAGGTGTTGGCGAAGTCTTAGCGGTACACGAACTCGACAAAGTTTTTGCGGCCCTTCATCAAGAGATACGCGTAAAACGTGGAAGCCTCTTTACACTGGACGATGCCAAGAACAATGACCTGATTTTTATCGGCTCGCCCTCTGAGAATTTGTCCCTTCTTGATATTCCCGGCACCAAGGAATTTATCTTCAGGCAAATTCCCTCTGGCACCCGCCGTGGTAACACCGAAATCATCAATGTTCATCCGAGAAATGGCGAACCAAAGGAATATCTGGCTTCCCCCAACAACCAAACCCTCACTGAAGACTATTCCGTCGTCGCGCTTGTGCGCGGGTTAAACAACGCGCGTTCGGAACTCATCCTGGCGGGCACCACGACCATGGGAACGCAAGCTGCCGTTGAATATGTTTCCCGTCAACAGACTCTGGAGGAATTGTTGTCGAAACTCTCGGTGTCGAAAGCAGCTGACTTAAAGCCCTTCGAAGCCGTACTTCACGTCAAGGTAGTACGCGGCGTTCCGGTGGCCACTGAATTAGTCGCGCTGCGTAAAGGTCCCTGAACAAAATTCTCCGTTTAAGGAGAGGTAGTCTTCAGTCGCGGATCAAGCTCCGTGGCTCTCTTCAATTCTCTGCCCGATGCTTCGCGCTCACCTTTTCGTTGCAGCGCTAATCCCAATTGATAATGGGCGGGTGCATATCCCGGCGCAGCCGCAATAGCAGATCGAAACTGCGAGATCGCAGCATCAAGATCGCCTGCATTCATCAAACGCGTGCCAGAATTGGTCGCGAACACCGCAGCCTGCATGTCCGTTGTCTGCTTAGCCATGGCCGCGCCCGCGCGACTCTCTTCAGCGGCACCCTGCCTGTCGCCAAGCTGCCGGAGCACTGCCGCCAGCGTCGTGTGCGCGCCGGCGAAGTCCGGCTGCAGTCGAATAGCTTCACGCAACGCTCCAGCAGCATCCTGCCATTTTTCCTGCTGCTTCAAGACCGTGCCCAATGTGTAGAAAGCTTCCGCGTAATCAGGCTTCGCCCGAACAGCAGCGCGCAGCTCACTTTCCGCCGCGGGCAATTCGCCCTGCTGCCAAAGCGTGACTCCCAGCGTGTAATGCGCATCCGCTTGCTGAGGATCCAACTCCGCTGCTTTGCGCAACTCCGCGATGCTTTCCGGAAGTTTATCCTTCAGTTTTAACGCCAGCCCCAGATCATAGTGCAGCGTTGCATCATTGGGCGCGTCTGCAAGTGCCGACTGAAATTCGATGATCGCCGCGTCGAAATCAGTTTTTTGCAGATAGGCGACGCCAAGGTTCGCGCGGTAACTGGTGTCCCCGGGGCGCAGCTGCACCGCCGATTTGAACTCCGCAATGGCGTTGTCTCCGTCTCCAACCTGTAAGAGAGCCAATCCCAGGTTGCTGTGCGACTCAGCATTTCCCGGTTGCAGGCGCACCGCCTGCCGGAATGCTTCCGCCGCGCCATTCGCGTTCCCAGAATGTTGCAGCAGCAAACCCAATTCCTTCTGCGCCTCTGGGAAATCAGGCTGTAGTTTCACCACGCTCTGCAACTCGCTGATAGCTCCATCCGCATCGCCCGTTTGCTGCAGAGCTTTGCCCAGGTAGTAATGCGCCTGCGGATCTCGGGGCGCCAGTCGCGTAGCAACGCGAAGTTCAGATAGGCCGGCATCCCCTGATTTTTTCTGCAATCTCAAAACGCCCAGATGCAGGTGCGCCGCCGCAATTCCCGGATCGAGTCGCACCGCCTCTTCAAATTGCGACTCGGCTTCCTTGGCATTCGACTGCTGCACCAGCAGCGTGCCGAATTCGTCGTGTAAATCGGCCCGAGTCGGGTCCAGTTCGCTGGCTACCCTGATCTCCGTCAACGCGTTCTTGCTATCGCCCGTAAATGCCAGCGCTCGCGCGAGCGCATGATGCGATTCTGAATCCCGCGGTGCAACCCGCACAGCATCGCGCGCCTGCTGCACTGCTCCCTCATGATCGCCCTTCTGCACCAAGGCGTTCGATAGATTTATATGTGCCTGAGCAAACGCCGGTTTCACTCGAAGCGCAGCCCGAAAATGCCCAATGGCCTCATCGGTCTTTCCCTGGGCAAGCATCACCCAACCCAGCGAGTTATGCGCTTCCGGGCTGCTCGGCAGGAGTTGCAGAACGTTTTCAAACGACGCACGCGCGCCGGCAAGATCGCCCCGCTGCAATGCGCTTACTCCTTGGCCGTACTCGGTCTGTGCCTGGGACGCCGTGTCTGCGTTGGCTGTCACGCCGGTTTGAGCCGAAACTGGGACGGTAGGGATTACGCCGCTAAATACTGCGAGAAGAATTGCGGATGCAAAAACCGCGCATGGATAAGACCGTGGAATAAAAACCCTCATGCGAAAACTGGCCTCGGCCGGCAAAAGGAAATATTATCACGCGACTTGTGCGGTTAACCGCAGTACTCGTGCCATTGACGGCATCACGTGCGGCTTTACGTGAGGATTTGCGGATGTAAACGGCAACTAAAAAACATCGCGCCGTTATTGCGATTTGCGCCCCGCAGGAGCCTTGCTTTCCGGAAATTGCATGCTCCGCACAATTCCCTGTCCTTCCTTCACATAAATAACCTGGTTGGGCTTGATATTTTCCACTTTTTCCATCAACCCGCTAGGCCACCGGATTTCCAGCAGATCAACTTTCTCAGCTTTCCCGATCCCGAAGTGCACCCGCAAATCATTCTGCGAAAAATAGCCTCCGCCACTGCGCACTTCATCGATTTGCGCATGCGCTTTTGTCTCCCCCGCAGGATGGGTGACGCAACGCAGCCGCGCGCCGATGCCACTCCGATTTGATTTGGTGCCGATGGTGCGAACCTTCAGCCAGTTATTCCCGATTTTTTGATCGCAGCGCAATAGTTGCGGATAGTCGTTTACAGTGTTCACCACCACATCGATGTCGCCATCGTTATCGAAATCGCCGAAAGCGCAGCCCCTCGATGCCGACGGAACGGAAATGCCTGGACCAGCGCCCGTTGAAACGTCTTCGAACCGCCCGTTGCGCAGATTGCGATACAGTAACTTGCGCTGCGCGTAGCCCGCTTCCGTTCGTAACTGTTCCACTTCCGGATAAACATGCCCATTGCAGATAAGAATGTCCGCCCAGCCGTCATTGTCCATATCAAAAAAACCGCAGCCCCACCCCAGATACTGGGTGTGTTTCCCTAGCCCCGCGGGAAAAGTGGCGTCCTCAAAATTGCCCGCGCCGATATTCCGGTACAGTGAAGGGGTGTCCCCCGCGAAATTTGTTTTCACAATGTCCAGATTGCCGTCCAGATCGTAATCAATGGCCGACACCCCCATCCCAGCCTGCGGTTTTCCGTCGGCGCTCAGCGCACAACCCGCCTCCATGGCCACATCTGTAAATTTGCCGTTGGTCAGATTTTTATAAAGCGCGCTCGCCGTCGAATCGTTGGCTACATAAATATCAGGCCAGCCATCATTGTCGAAATCAGCGGTCAGTACGCCGAGTCCGTAAGTTCCATTGGCATTTAAAATTCCGGCGGCCTGCGAAACATCCGTGAACGTGCCGTCCCCATTGTTGTGATAAAGAATATTTTTGCCGCCGTTCAATCCAGGCGGCCCACAGGCCACAAGCATTCCTTTGTAATTGCAAGGTCCCGACTCGGGAACTGGAGCGGTCGCCAGATCCAGATCAATATAATTCGCCACGAAAAGGTCCAGGCGCCCGTCGCGATCGTAATCTACAAACGCGCAACCGCTGTTCCATCTCTTACCGTTGCCCGCCACTCCGGCCTTTTCACTTACATCAGTAAACGTCCCGTCCCCGTTGTTGTGGTACAGCACATTTTTCCCAAAGTAAGCGACGAAGAGATCCTCGAACCCATCATTGTCGTAATCCCCAATGCACACGCCCTGGCCCCACCCGGAATGCACCAAACCCGCCTTGCCAGTTACGTCCGTAAACGTGCCGTCGCGATTATTTTTGAACAAATGAGAGGTCGGCTCCTGCCCTGCGGGAAATCCCTCCAGTCGCCAGCCATTCACCAAAAAAATATCCAGCCAACCATCATTGTCGTAATCGTAAAAAGCCACTCCGCAACCGGTGGTTTCCAGCAAATACCTATTTTTGTGCTCCCCGCCAAAAATAGTTTTGGCGTTCAACCCCGCTTCCTTTGCAATATTCAGAAAACTCAATCCCAGGGGAGTTCTAGCAATAGAAGCTGGAGCAGCGGCAGCGCCTGGCAACATCTCGCGCCCCACTGCTTCCATACTCGCAGAATGCGAGAAACCCAAAATGTTTTCGAGTGAGAGTACTGTCGCGGTTCGGCTCAACGACTTCAAAAAGGAGCGGCGTGAAAAACCCAAAAGGAGTGGTACCTTCCCGACTTTGGCTCGTGCTAGAATCTGCCGCTTTCCTTTATAGAGAGGCGTATGGCAGTTTGCAAGCGCCTGCCAGTGCCCGCGCCTGCAATTGCCACCCCCACTTATGCTCGACACTCACTCAAGTGTGAGACAGTTGCAAGCGCTTCCATGAAATTACTGCGCATCCTCGGCTGTCTTCTCATCATCGCCGCCGGAGCCACCGCCGCCGATAAAGGTAAAGATAAGGATCATCCCGCCTCCCTGGAGCTGACGCGGCCAGTGCGTACCTGGGAATTTCTTTCCGCGGTAGGAACTCGCGCGGGAATTTTTGGCAACGAATCCGGACGCATGGAGGGCTGGGTCTATCCCCTGAAGATTTTTCGCGATTTTCACCTGCGCTTCCACACCGAGGACCGCGCCTTGCCCGCGGAATCGCTTGCACGCACAGTGGTCGTCCGGCCCGAATCCGCCACCATCGTTTACACTAGCGATACTTTTTCCGTACGCGAAACTTTTTTTGTCCCCGTCGATGAGCCTGGCGCAATCATAACCTTCGAAGTAGAAACCGAATTCCCTCTTGAAATAGAAGCTGTCTTTCGTCGAGATTTTCAATTGGAGTGGCCCGCCGCCCTGGGCGCCACCTATATCAACTGGGAACCGGAACGAAACGCATTTTATTTTGGCGAAGAGCAAAAGAAATTCGCAGCCTTTCTTGGGTCCCCCACTGCTGCCGAACGCCGCAGGGAATATCAGACTAACTATTCCAGCGAGAGTGATGACTCGTTCCGCTTGGGCGCTACGGAAAAAGGCAGAGACACAAAAGTGATCGTGCTGGCGGCTTCGGTGCAAGGCCGCGCCGAAGCCGAAGCCGCTTATCAACACCTAATCGAACAATACCCACAATTACTTCGTCAGTCGGCCGATTATTATCGCGATTATTTGTCAAAAACCGTAAGCATCGAACTTCCCGATGAAGAATTGCAACGCGCCTACGATTGGTCGCGTGTCAGCATGATCCAGGGCCTGGTGACTAATCCATATCTAGGAACCGGACTCGTCGCCGGTTACCGCACTTCCGGCGAGAGCCAACGCCCAGGCTTCGCCTGGTTTTTTGGCCGCGACTCCATGTGGACCTCCCTGGCACTGGACGCCTCTGGTGATTTCGCAACCACACGCAAGGCCCTCGAGTTCATCGCCAAATATCAGCGCGAAGACGGAAAAATCCCGCACGAGATCGCCCAGGGGGCGAACTTCGTTAGTTGGTTCAACGATTATCCCTATGCCTACGCTTCGGCGGACGCCACCCCGCTCTACATCATCACCATGCACGATTACGTACTGGAGAGCGGCGACACCGCATTCGCGCAAGCCAAGTGGGACAGTATCTGGAAGGCCTACCAATTCCTGCGTTCCACCTATGACAGGCAAGGTCTGCCGCAGAATTTTGGCTTCGGCCACGGTTGGGTGGAAGGCGGCCCGCTCCTCCCGGTAAAGACCGAACTCTACCAAAGTGGTTTGGGCGCGGAAGCCTTACGCGCGCTGAATAACCTGGCGCGACTCGCCGGTAAAGAAACCGAAAGCAAGGAACTGCAAGGTGCCTTCGAAGGCCAACAGACTCTGCTCAACAAAGCCTTCTGGCTTCCCGACAAAAAAAGATTCGCCTTCGCTCTAGACAAGGACAACCAGCCCCTCGATGAAGCCAGTGTCCTTTCCACCGTCCCCATGTGGTTCGGTTTGCTCGACGAAGAAAAAGCCGCCGAAATGATCAACCAGTTATCCGATTCGAATCATCAAGCCGACTGGGGCATGCGCATCATTTCCGGCAGCGCCACTCGCTACAGCGGCGGCGGATATCACTACGGCTCGGTTTGGCCGCTGTTCACCGGCTGGGCCTCCGTAGGTGAGTACCGCTATCATCACGAACATCCGGCATACGCAAATTTGCGCGCCAACGCATTGCTTGCGCTCGATGGCTCCCCTGGCCACGTCACCGAAGTGCTCTCCGGCGATTACTATCAGGGCCTCTCCACCAGTTCGCCACATCAGATTTGGTCAGCGGCCATGGTCGTGGCTCCCGTACTCCGAGGAATGTTGGGGCTTTCAACCGACGCGCAAAATGCCACGCTGACGTTGACACCACACCTCCCAGCGGATTGGCCCGGCTTCGCCATTCACAATATCCACGTCGGCGATGCAACCATGGATCTCGGCTACAAAAAAACGCCGGACGTCATCGAGCTTGAAATCAAAAACACCGGCGCCAAAAATTGCACGCTCGAATTTGAGCCCGCCGTCAGCCTGCGAGCGCGCGCGCTTTCCGCGGAAATAGGCGGCCACGCTGTGCCCCTTCACATGCAGAGCCACGGCACTGACCAGCACGTCATCACTCGCGTTTCTGTCGGCCCCGGCACCACCAAGCTGCGCATCCGCATCGCCAATGATTTTGGCGTCAGCTATCAACCGCAGTTGCCTCAGCTCGGCAGCGCCAGCGAAGGCTTGAGAATACTTTCAGAATCCTGGACGGACGCCCGGGATGAATTAACCCTCTCCATCTCCGGAAGCCCGGAACGAGACTACGAACTTTCTATCTCCAACCCAGCCGAAGTCTCCTCCGTCGATGGCGCGGAATTAGTGCGTGACGGTGCGACCACATGGCTGCACGTCGTTACACCTTCGGCAGAAAAGCGCAATACTGCAAATGCAACTATTACCATTCATTTCGCAGCAGGGCGCCGCCGTCGGAAATCGCGCAAACATGATTAACCGTTCTGCGAAAAATGCTGATACTAATTGCTCCCATTCTTGTACGAAACAACGGAGGGGTTCGTATGCTGCTTGAGAAAATTGCGTTCACCGCCATGATGATACTTTGCGCTTGCCTCACCGCCGCATCCGCGACCGCCCAGCAAACCGATGCCCATGGACGCCAGTGGTGGCAGAACGCCGTGTTCTACGAAATTTATCCACGCAGCTTCGCCGACAGCAACAACGACGGCATCGGCGACCTCAACGGAATCACTTCCAAGCTCGATTACCTCCGCGAATTAGGCGTGGACGCCATCTGGATCACTCCGTGCTTCCCTTCTCCGCAAGTCGATTTCGGTTACGACGTCTCCGATTACGAAGCCATCGACCCTATGTACGGCACCATGAAAGACTTCGACCGCCTGGTCAGCGAAGCCAAAAAACGAAACATCCGCGTAATCCTCGATTTCGTCGTCAATCACACTTCCGACCAACACAAATGGTTCCTCGATTCGCGCTCCTCAAAAACTTCCAAGTATCGCGACTGGTACATTTGGCGCGACGGCAAAGGGAATCAGCCGCCCAACAACTGGCAATCTGAATTCGGGGTACCCGCCTGGACCTTCGACAAAAAAACCGGCCAATACTACTACAACTATTTTTATCCCCAGCAGCCCGACCTCAACTGGCGCAATCCCGCGGTAAAAGACGCCATGCTCGACGTGACGCGCTTCTGGTACAAGCGCGGCGTTGCCGGTTTCCGTCTCGATGCCGTTGACACGCTCTTTGAAGATCCCAACTTGACCGACAATCCTCCGTCGCCCGGTAAAGACAAGTTCGGCCGCCCCAACTTCGCGCGCATACACAACACCAAACTCCCCGAAGTGCATACCGCCCTTCAGGACCTCCGCAATATCGCCGACCAATACGACGCCGTACTGATCGGGGAAACCTGGACAAAAGATATCGCCGAACTGAAAAATTATTACGGGGAGCACAGCAACGAACTGCAAATGCCCATGGACCTGATGTTCGGCACGGTAAACAAATTGTCCGCGCCCGAATTTCGTCGCCAGATCGCCGCCGTGGATACCGCCGGCGGTTGGCCCGTTTTTGTCATCAGCAATCACGACATGGTGCGCTCCTACAATCGCTACGGCGACGGCGTACACAACGACGAAATCGCCAAGCTCATGGCCTCGCTTTACCTCACGCTTCGCGGCAGCCCCATCATGTATTACGGTGAAGAACTGGGCATGCAAAACAATGACCCCAAGCGCAAGGAAGACGTGAAGGATCCCGAAGGCATAACCGGCTGGCCCGGCGAAATTGGCCGCGACGGTGAGCGCACGCCCATGCAGTGGAGCGATGCGACAAATGCCGGCTTCAGCAAGGCGAAGCCCTGGCTTCCCGTGCCGCCGGGTTACAAAAGCCACAACGCCGAAACAGAAATGAAAGATCCCAATTCCATCCTTAGCGTCTACCGCCAGCTACTCGCCATGCGCCACACAGAACCCGCTTTGGTCAACGGAACGTACACCGCGCTAAATGAAGACGACCCCAACGTCCTCTCTTACCTCCGTAAAGACAAAGACGAGGCCATCCTGGTGGTGCTGAATATGTCCAACGCAGCCCAAAAAGCGAAATTGAATCTCGAGCCGCAGGGCTTAACGTCGCCCAAATTATCCGTGCTGCTGTCCACTTTTCAGCTCCCCACCTCAGGCGCAGCAGAAACGCTGGAGCTCGCCCCCTTCGGAGCCGTAATCGCAAAAGTAACGAAGTAAGTGTTCAAAAAAAAATCACGCATCCAATCATTTCGCAAAGCGAAAGGCCTAGTTACCGTTTATCAAAATAGTTATACAAGTGTGCTGTCACGAAGGGTGCCCCACCCTTGATTTGTAGGGCGGGTCTTGGGTTTAAAATTTCAGCTCTTAGTCCTTCTTATTAAACAAATACACGAGTGTAGTCACGCGCAGGGTGTCCCAGGTTCGCAGTTGATTTTGCGTACAGAGTGCGCCAAGGTTCACCGTCTGCCTTCGGCTCCCATCAGCAACAACGAGCGTTGCGAGAACGGCAGGTATAGAAGCGCAGCCGCGGTAGCGATTGCCAATCCAATTCCAATCTGTTGCACGCATAAAAATGGAGTCAATGCCCACATCTCGTCCAGCACCAACAGAAACGGGAAAAGCTTCTTAAATTTTGCGTTCAGTCCCTGATACTGGAAAGCCATCGCCGTAAGCAGATATAGGCGCACTGGAATTCCAATTGCCGCAGTCACAACTAAAACCATGAGCACCGTAAACGCATATCGTCCCCAGTCATTCAAAACCGCTTCAGCGAAGGAAAGCCGCACCAGGAAAATAATATAGAAGATCAAATACATGAGTTGAATCAGTGAAAAAAGGATACGTACCGACTCCTTGCGCACTACCGGCAGATCCCTGTGATCGCTCAGTATCGAAGAACGTACTGTTGCGTCGGTGGTCAGTACTTCCGCAGGCTGTTCAGACCTCCTGTCGATAATTTCTTCCTGCTTT
>DASYJM010000339.1:0-18214 GCA_035996445.1 Candidatus Acidiferrum sp.
CCACGTTGACTTAGGACGCGGAGACATGCTTACAGATCCGGAGCGTATACCGGCCATGTCAAAGCGTGTCTTGGCTAATTTGATCTGGATGTCTCGCAGTCCTCTTCGAGTAAAATCCCCCTATCTGATCAAGTACACGACTCAAACGCTTTGTGGATACGTAACCCGAGTTTGTCACCGAACTGACCTGGGGAGTTTCGAGCAGCAAGAGATCAATACTCTGCAAGTCAACGATATCGGCACAGTGGAACTGGAAACACAGAAGCCAATGTTCCGTGATCCATACACATTGAAGCGAGCGACCGGCAGCTTCATTGTGATCGATCCTGTGGACAATAATACAGTCGCTGGGGGGATGATCTTGGACACGTTCGTCTCCCGTAACGGAGAAAGGAATTTGGGTCCTACTGAGATTGTCCAAAGTACGGCGACCCGCTCGGCCCATGTCGGCCTTACGGTTTGGTTCACGGGGCTGAGCGGATCTGGCAAGACTACTACCTGCCGTTCAGTCTATACAGAATTACTTGCGCGTGGCATTCGCACGGAGTTCATCGATGCAGATGAACTGAGAAAACACTTCAATAGCGATTTGGGTTTCAGCAAAGAAGATCGAGACGAAAATGTACGCAGAATTGCGTTCGTCGCGGGTCTGCTCACTCGAAACGGGATCGTCGCGTTGGTGGCAGCAATCTCTCCATATCGTTCGACTCGCGAGGAAGCGCGGCGAACGATTGAAAATTTCATAGAGGTCTATGTAGACGCTTCTTTGGCGGTTTGCGAAGGCCGCGATCCGAAGGGCCTTTATAAGCGGGCGCGGGCGGGCCAAATTCAGGGCTTTACCGGAATTGACGATCCCTACGAACCTCCTCTCACACCCGCAGTCCAATGCGATACCGAGCATCAGAGCATAAGAGCGAACACGGACAAAGTCCTATCAGCCATTCTCGAGTTCCTTCGAACAGCAACATAACTAAGGACACATGAAGTGCTGTGCTCAAAAGTGCACCCAGGGCGAGGATTTAATGATCACCCAAGCGGATGCCGAGTGTGGACTTCGGTGCATGCTACACAGTGCTACACTTCGCCATCGATTAAGATGCTTCTTGGAAGCCGCGCCAGAGCTAAGGAATTTAGAAATCGAACTACGAGGTTGATAACACGTAGCATACCGGTTCTGGTCAACCGCTGGTCACCACCTGGTCCGCAGAGGATATAATCCCACCCTCTTCGCCATAGTTCTCAATGTCCGACCCGGACACACAGGTATTTCTATTTGGTCGTTGACGATACAGGAGTTGTAGGGGGACCCTGCTGGCGAAAACCCGATGGTAGCGGGCGGCCCTTTCGGTGTTTGGAAGTATCCGGGTGTCACAGCCCGTTTTTCTCTCGCCTTTCAGCACCCATTTTTAAAAATGTTTTAAAAATTTTCTACGGTTCCCGGCACGTAACCCAATTTACGAAACTGGCGAAAGGATGCGAGTTCGTTGAGATTGAAAGTAAATTCTTGATAAGGTGAAACTCGTGAACGCCAGCCTGTTGCCTCCACAACTCCCTTCAGGTATTGCCACATTTCGGCGGTGGCTACTGCGGACCCACGGCACAATTTTGACGCTTGTTGCGTTGAGCAGTGCAGTGGCTACAACCTTCGGACGGATAACTGGCACTGGACTATTTGGTTTCATGCAGAGGAACCCCATGGTTTGGGTTGGTTTGATCCAGGCTTATCTGTTGATGATAATTATCGCGGTATTACTGGTCCTTGGCTCGGCTCAAGCGAATTCGAGGAAATGGAATGTGGTTGGAGCACTGGCGCACTGTCCGCCTTTAATCGCCGCTCTCTCTTCGTTAGATGTATTCCGGTCAATGGGAGCGCTTGGAATCGTGAGAGTGAGCATTGCGTTTCACATTCTCTGGCTCTGTCTTGAAACATTCGCAGCACTTTCTCCGGACCCGAGTAACTAGCTGGCTATTACTATAATGTTCCCAACTATGTTCTTACGCTCTCAGATTGCGGCAATCGGAGCTGGGTGTTATCTTTTGGCCTTCATTAGCGCTTTGCTATATCCGCTTTTTGATCACAGAACGTTTTCTGGGCTCGTTGCCGTCCTTCTTGCCTTGCCCTGGAGCGATTATCTTCCTAGCGCAGGCCCGACGGGCTTCCTACTCGTTTGCTGTGCAGTGCTAAACGCAACCATCATCTACGCAGTCCTTTCAGGGATTTCTTTTTTACCATCTTTGATCCGACAGCTCCGAAGGCGGTAAAGCTTGCTCGCCCCACTCGGTCTACGCACCTCTATTAAGAAGCCATAAGTGATTATGTACGGAACTGTCAGAAGTTGAACTGACAAGACGGACGCATGCGATAGCCAATTTTCTCGCGCCGGCAGCATTCATTTTCCAAAAAAATTTAAAAAAGTTCGCCCGATTTTAAGACCTAAATTGCAACTTGCCTCGGTCGGACATTCCAAAAGAACAAGTACCGTTCGAACCTCAGTTCATCGGACTTCGAAGATTTGCAACGCCAATTTCGCATCAGGCTTTCCCTTGCCAGAATCTGCGACATATAGACGTTTTAGTTCGGGCACAAAAATCGACGACTTCGCGCGATAGGCAGTTGGCACTTCAGTGATGTGTTCATAATGGTCTGCGTCGCGTTGTTCAATTACAGTCGCGGTCTCACTTCCCGTGACATAAATTCGTTTATGGGCGACATCAAGCGACATGTCGCTGTTCACACCCACGCATGGGAGAGTGGCCACAACTTTACCGGTGTCGATGTCGAACACGATAAACTGTGCCGGTTTGCGCGTAGCTGTAAAGAGTCGATGATTGGGTTCGTCCAGGGCTATCGCATGAGCAACGTGCGCATCCGGCAGAGGCCACCTGGACACCAATTGGCGAATCGTTAGATCGATCACTCCGACCTCATCTGAGCCGGTAAGATTCAGGTAAAGTTTTTTCCCGGCATGGTCAATGGTCATGCCCTCATTGGAATTTCCGGGAAGTCCAATAATCTCGCCGACGGCTTTAAAGGAATTTGTATCAATAATCGTGAGCACATGAGTCTTCGAGTCCGGGCCACCGCCGTTCTCGACGTAAAAGTTTTTATCCACGGGGTTGTACACGCCGTGGTCTACGCCCGGACCAAGTTTGAGCGTATTAATAATTTTATATTCTTTACAATCGACCAGTTCGACGGCATCGGTGTCGCCTCCGTCGGCGACGATGAGACGGTCGGAGTCCGCTAGATAGGCCATCGTGAGCGGTTGGCCAAAACCTTTGATGCTGTGCGTCCGCTTTCCCGTGTGCAGGTCGAAAACCTCGACACTCCTTTGGTCTTCAGACGCAAGGAACAAGCGATTACCCTTGAGGTCGAGCCCGAAATGATCCAGATCGCCAGTGAAACCCGGCAGCGGTGTAGTGGCAATTAATTTTAGTGGCAGTTTCTCCTGCGACTTCAGCGTTGGCGCGAACAAACCGAATGTCATCATGCAAATGAACAGCAATTCTCGCAATTTACCCTCCTGAGTCATGATCGAGCGGTCCAAGAATAACATTGGAAGGTTATTTTTCTCAGGCTCCTGCGTCGCATGCCATGGTGGACGCCCGAAAGCGGACAAATAGCTCTCTTCTTGATATCCAGTTTGGTGGCCATTCCGTTTAAACAGTCTTAAACGTGGTTCCAACAACCGCTCTCAACGGCAACCTTCACGGACGTGAGACCGGCAATGACGCCTGCAAAGAACTTGCGCATTTGGGATCTCCAGGCGCGAACCGTTTTTGCCTTGTTTCTTCAAGGATATTAACCGCGCCTTTCAGAACTGTGGAGCTGACGGCGATACTTGTGGGGAGTGGTTCCTACGGAGCGCAGGAACGCGCGCCGCATCGAGTCAGCACTGCCGAAACCGCAGGCGGCAGCGATTTGTTTGAGGCCTTGGTCCGTTCTCTCTAACTGCCGGCGCGCCGCTTCGGCTCGCATTTGCAAAACGTAATGGGATGGAGTTTTTCCTAACTCGCGTGTGAACACGCGCTCGAAATTTCGAACGCTCATTGCAGTTTGCTCGGCGAGCTTCGGTACGGACAGATTGTCACGAAGGTTTTCCGCGATCCAAACCTGAAGCTCATGAATGGCCTTCATTTCCGATGCCTGTGCAGCCAAGGAAGCGCTCACCTGAGTCTGCCCGCCTGGGCGACGCAGGAACAGAACAAACTCGCGCGCTACTTCATGAGAAATCCTGCTTCCGCAATCCTCCTCAACCCAACCAAGCGCCAGATCGATGCCTGCTGAGATTCCGGCCGAGGTGTAGATGTTTCCGTCTTTTACCCAGATCGGATCGAACTCTACATTTACATTGGGATAACGACTTTTCAATTCGCGTCCGAATTTCCAGTGGGTGGTCGCTCTCTTTCCATTCAGCAAGCCCGCTTCGGCCAATAGAAATGAGCCAACGCAAACGGCCCCCAATCGGCGAACCACCGGGGCCATCTTTCTCATCCACGCGAAAAGGCCCGGGTCGCGCGCAGTACGCGTTGCGAGCCCACAGACTAGAAGAAGAGAGTCGACTCTCCCTTTGACATCTTGTAAGCACCCCTGCGCAGTGAAAGAGAGTAGTCCTCCCTCACCCTGAACTTTCAGATCTCTTGCATTGGTAACAATCTCGACTTCGTAGAACGTCTTGCGAACCAGGCGATTCGCGGCGCTAAAAACCTGGATTGGTCCAACGAGATCAAGCTCGTCTACGGGAGGCACTACAACAACGATAGTTCGGCTTCGCTTGAGGCGCGCAGTTCCACGCGGACGTGTGGTTGAGTTGGCCTTCGACATCGCTAAGTCAAATATGCAACGGGAACGGTTCCCCAGCAAGAAGAGCGTGGTGATATGGCGGAAAACGTCTGCTTTCTGTCGATAAATGCCGGTTCATTGTCATTAAAATCCGGTACTTGAAACGGGCCATTCGAATCGTGAGGATGCAACGGCGGGTTCGTGAACATCCCACATGGTGTTCATCCCGCTTCCCTAAGGAAAGTCATGAAGCATCATGGTGGTATCAGGATTGTTGGCGCAATGGTTCTCGTCGGCACTGTGTTCCCAACACTCTTTATCGCTCAAATCGCGCAGACGGCGCAAACGGAACAGGCTGCCGGTCCTTACGCACGCATTGCGATTCTTCGTGCGCTTGACGGCCAAACGGTCGACTTGGAGGCTGGGTACATCCGCCATCTCGAGTGGCACCGGCAGGCCAAGGACACGTTTCGCTGGTATAGCTATACAGTCTGGGCATCCACTGAACGGCAGCGGTGGCTCATTTATGCGACTTTCGGACACACGGCCGCCAGCCTGAGCAACCCGGTGTCACCGGCCGAAGACGAGCGGGACAACCTTCTCAACGTCCTGCCACACGCCCAGTTCCTGGGGAACGGGGTATACGAGTTCCTGCCGGGGCTCTCGCGCGGGAATGGTGTGCCGACTCCGACTCTCCGAGCCGAGTACACAACGGTGGAGCTCAATCAGGGGGCGGGCAAGGCTTTCGAGGTGGCGCTAGCGAGGGAACAGTCAAAACTGCAGGGAGAGACGCTCTGGTATCGAATGGTCGTGGGCGGCAATACGCCGTGCTACGTCCGCCTGCGTCCGCGCACAACCTTGGCGGCCATTCTCGATGAGCGCGCTGATCAGGCGCTCCCTGACAAAGTGAACGGCTTGATCTCCAAGATGACCGTCGAGAGCCTCAATCTGAGGCCAAACATGTTGGTTAATGTCACGCCCGAGCCCACGCACTAACCGGAGGACTTCAACGCTTCACGGTCCATACCCATGCGTCTCGCTACGAACTATCCATCTGTCCATGACGAGGACCCTGCTGACTTCTGAGCCGATACATCAGACTCCTCCGAGTGGCACCGGCAGGCAATGACCAAGAAGCCAGAGACGGCTAATAGAGGCCTCGCGCAGTCGGGATATAGTTTGGCCAAACTACACCCAAGCAATCCTGGACCGAGTGCGGGAGAAATTTTCCCGCCTCTTTTTTTGGTTTTCAAATCGACACGTGGTCCCCACGCGGGCGGTCGTCCAAATCTATGATGCTACGATAGGAGAATTCCTTGAAGGAAAACCGCCAATAAACACATGCGCAATGGGGGCCGGACAAGATGCCATTGATTTCCGTGACGCGTTTGCGGGTTCGGTCCTTTATCTTTCTTGCGCAGTTCTTCTGGCGCACATTCAAGTCCATCCGCCAGGCGGAGCGCAGCTCTGGTTTTCTCGGCGGTAGACTATTAGTCAACGCGAAGAACGTTTTTTGGACCATGACGGCTTGGGAAGATCAGGCGGCGATGAATGCCTATCGTACCGGCGGCGCGCATCGCAGAGCCATGCCCAAGCTGCTCAACTGGTGCAACGAGGCGGCTGTCGTGCATTGGACCCAGGAATCTTCAGAAATCCCCTTTTGGCAAGAGGCACATCAACGCATGGCAGAAGAAGGGAAACCGTCCAAGGTAAATCATCCCACGCCCGATCAGGCGTCGAATCGCATTCCAGCGCCAGAACCGAGCCGCATTGAACGAATACTTAAACCAGCGCGCAAGGTCTAACCAGCAACGTCGAAAACCTAGCGTCCCTTCTCTTCGAATCTGACGGCAGCTCCATCCTCTCACTTTGACAGCTCCCGAATGACACACTCGGATTCAAGGGTTTGACCCACGGGAGCGGGAGTTAAAGGTTTGTCATAAGGAACAGGGACATCGCATAATTGATAGCAATTGAAGCTTTCCTGCAAGCACAATCTTATTTTCCCGTGCGGTGTATTAGCGGTCACTGTTTTTGCGGCAAAGAGGCCAATTTCGCCGGATAGGCATACTGAATGAATCAGGCAACCCGTCGCAGTCCACGATTCCCATTCATTGCAGTTGCCGAAATCGCTCACGCGGAATCTGAAGGACAGCTTAGTTGTCGGGTTACCACACTTAGTCCGTATGGCTGCTACGTAGAGATGCCGAATACTCTTCCTATCGGTCGCGAAGTGGCGATTAAAATCTTCGCCGAGTCAGAATGTTTCGCGGCTACTGCTAAGGTTATCTATCAGCTGTCAAGCTCGGGGATGGGCCTTGCGTTTGAAGAAGTATCGCTAAAAAGCGGAGCGCTTTTGCGCCAGTGGCTACTCAAATCCAATGGAGGCCCGCAGCGCCTTTAATTGTTTAGACTACTTACGTACGGCAAAATTGGTTATTTTTCACAGTTCAGCAAGAACTAAAGCTGTCACGCATGTTTGGTGAAAGTCCGGAAGGACTGGCAGGACCCACGGTTTAAGGATCTACTTCGCCGGATGGGGCATGGCATTGCGGACCGAAAGCCTAACTAAAATTCACGAAACGCTGCAAATTATTTTGTCTGCACGAAGCCCTGCCAAGCTAACTCTCCCTTTAATAGTGTGGTGATGCCCTCGGCTGACAACGGCCTCGAAAAGTAAAATCCCTGTCCGAATGCGCAGTTAAACTTTTTCAATTGTTCAAATTGCTCTATCGTTTCAACGCCTTCGGCCACCACATCCAGCCGAAGATTTTTGGCCATGGGCAAAATGGTCCGTGCTATTTCCATGCCATCTCCACCGTCATCCATGCTGCTAATGAAGGAACGGTCGATTTTCAGCGTGTCGAGCGGAAAACGATGCAGATAACTTAGGGAAGAATACCCGGTTCCGAAATCATCTATAGCGAGACGCACTCCCAGCGCTTTGATTTGCTGCAACATCTCCACCGCTGCCGAGGGATCCTTCATCACCGTGCTTTCGGTGATTTCCAGCTTTAGAGCTTCCGGCGGAAGATTTATTTCACGCAATAAGTTTGATATGTCGGCGACAAGGTTGGGCTGCAAGAACTGTTTTGCGGAGAGATTCACGCTAATGATCAGATTCTTATTGGCCTTGGAAGACGCGCGCCATTCGCTGATTTGGCGGCACGCTTCGCTCAAATTCCACCAGCCCAATTCGCGAATAAGGCCCGTCTCTTCGACCACGCCGATGAATTCAATGGGTCCGAGGAGGCCGCGCGTAGGGTGCTGCCAGCGCAGCAAAGCTTCAAATCCCGCAATTTCTCCGGAAGCGAGATTCACAATAGGTTGATAAAAATTGCGGAATTCGCCGCGTTCCAGTGCATGACGCAGGTCGGTCTCAAGTTGCAAACGAGCCATGACACTGGCACGCATTTTCGCGTCGAATACCTCATACCGCCCCTTCCCGAGAGACTTCGCGTGGTACATGGCGGTGTCCGCGTCGCGCAACATCTCGTCCGGTCCCTCGTATACCGGATTGCTTTGCGCTATTCCGATGCTTACAGAGGTGTAGACCTCTTTACCCGCGAGAAGAAAGGGAGGCTTGAGTGCCTTCATCAGACGGTCCGCTGCGACCTTTGCATCGTTGGGATCCTTGAGATCGTCCAGCAGCACCGTGAATTCGTCGCCTCCGAGGCGCGCTACCGTGTAGGTGTCCCTTAAACGCGCCAGCGTATCGGTGGCACGCAGACACTTCTCCAGCCGGTCCGCCACGCCTACCAGCAACTGATCGCCAACCATGTGACCCATGCTGTCGTTAATCATTTTGAAGCCGTCGAGGTCCATGAATACGACCGCGAAAGAATGGTCTTTGCGCCGCTTGGAGTATTTGATAAGCCGGTTCAACCGGTCAATAAACAACAGGCGGTTTGGCAACCCAGTCAGGGGATCGGACACCTTTGCCTGGGTAATGTCGGTTTGCGAACCAGCCATCCGCAACGGTCTTCCGGACTGATCGCGAATGGCGAGGCCTCGGCTGAGCATCCAGCGGAAAGTTCCGTCGTGATGCAGCATGCGGTGCTCGCTCTCAAAGTGCGGCGTGGCGCCGCTTTGATGCGCTGTGATTTCGTTTTTAACCCGGGCGCGGTCGGCATCGTGGATACGGTCGAACCACTCTTCCGCTTTGTTGCTGATTTCGTTTTCCTGAAAACCCAGCATCGATTTCCAGCGAAGCGAAAAGTGCACTTCGTTATCGGGGATATTCCAATCCCACAAACCATCATTGGAGCCCAGGGCTGCCAGGGCGTAGCGCTCTTCACTTTCCTTCAGCGCTTCCTGGGCGCACTTGTGCGCCAACTGCGTGCAGATGCGCGCAACGGCCACCGGGAAGTCGATGGGTTTAGTGAGGTAGTCGTTGGCGCCCAAATCCAGAGCGGTGATGATGTCTTCGCTCTGGTTCTTGGCGGTGACCATAATTACTGGAAGTTCCGCGGCGGAGTACACTTTTCGCAAGATGCGTAGCGCGTCGAGGCCGGTGATTTCCGGCATCTCAATATCGAGCAACACTAAATCGACGCTATCCTGTTTGACGCGCTCCACCAATTCGTGAGCGCCATTGGCTACGAGCACGTCATAGCCCTTGCGCGCCAACCTGCGCGCGAGCATGTCGCGGTTCATCTCATTGTCGTCCACAATCAGCAAGCGGTTCGTTTGGGGTTTCATGACAGTTTCTTCGCCAACAGGAAATTTTCGATCTTTTCGCTCAAGCGGGAGAACTCAATTGGCTTGGTGTCGTAATCATCGCAGCCTGCTTCAAAAGCCTTCTCACGATCCGTCACCATGGCGTGTGCGGTCAGTGCAATGATGGGAATGTGCTTCGTGGACTCGTTGCTTTTCAGCAGCCGGGTAACCTCCCAGCCGTTCATCATCGGCAGACTAATGTCCATCAATATGAGGTCGGGCGATTTGGAACAGGCCAGCAAGTGGCCCTGCTCGCCATCGTGTGCGGCGATCACCGTGTAGCCCTTGCGTTGCAGGCGCCTGGATAGCATGTCGCGATTCATTTCATTGTCTTCGACCAACAAGATCGTGGGCATGATGTACATCTCCTATCGATTTCAATTCTGTTTGACGCTTAGGTTTCTTGGCCCCCGATGCGGAGGTCATTGAATGTGGACGGTCGATACTCATTGAGCGAGCCATACGGTACTTTTCGACCAGCACGGCAAGACGGTCGCGGTCGACGGGTTTAACGAGATAACTGGCGGCTCCCAGATCAAGTCCCACGGGTTCATTGTCGACGATAGTCACAATAATGACGGGGATGTCCGACAAAGCCGGATCGCTCTTTAGTTTCTTCAGCACCGACCAGCCGTCGAATTCCGGCATAACCACATCTAAAGTGATCACCAGGGGCTTCTCTTGCTTTGCAAGTCGCAACCCCTCTTCGCCATTGGAAGCGACCACTACACGAAATCCTGATTTGCTCAGGAAGCGAGACATCAAATCCCGTACCGAAGCGTCATCGTCTATAACCAGAATCGTGTCTTGATAAATTTTGGAGCCTGCCGGCGACGCTTCGCCGTCGTTGACCGCCGTGGAACGCGCGACCTTCGAATTATCCAAAACTACCTGAGTGGGCAATTGCACGGTGAAAATGGAGCCCTTCCCGGGCTCGCTTTCCACGGAGATTTGTCCTCTCATCAGCTGTACGAAGCGATGGGTAATGGCCAGCCCAAGACCCGTACCGCCATACTTTCTGGCGATAGAAGCGTCCGCTTGCGAAAATTCAAAGAACAAATTCTGTTGCTGCTTCTCGCTGATTCCGATTCCCGTGTCGCTGACGCGGAAACGGATGTACCCATTACGATCGTTCTGATCGACATCCACAGTGATGGTGCCGCGATCGGTGAATTTGCAGGCGTTGCTCAATAAATTAAACAGGATCTGCCTGACTTTGGTAATATCCGCGCGCATGAAGCCAACGTTTTCCGATACGCGGAGCTTAATCTCATTGCTGTTTTTCGCAGCAGCCGGCTGCACGGTGGTGACGATTTCGTCGATGAGCGGCAATACCTCGAAATCCTCGAGATGCAGGCCCATCTTCCCGGCCTCAATTTTTGAGAGATCCAGAACGTCATTGATGAGAGACAGTAAGTGTTTGCCGGCGGATTGAATCTTGCGCAGATCTTCAACGTTTTCCGAGCGCCCCGATTCGCGCGCTTCTTCGTCCAGCATTTCGCTATATCCGATGATGGCGTTAAGCGGTGTGCGCAATTCGTGGCTCATATTTGCGAGGAACGTGCTCTTCGCGCGACTGGCTTCCTCGGCGGTGTGTTTAGCAGTCAACAATTCTTCCTGGGTTTGCCTGCGGTGCAGGATTTCTTTCTCCAGCTCCAGGGTTCTGGTTTTTAATTCATCGTTCGCGGAGCGCAGCGCCCCATCCCGGTGCTGGATTTCAGACAGCATGGTGTTGAATCCATCGATCAGCCTGCCAATTTCGTCGCCATAAGACTTCGTGGCGCGCACCTCATAGTTCTTTTTGAGAGAGACCTCGCGCATGGAGTCTTCCAGGTGCAGGATTGGCCTGGAAATTAGGCGCTGCAATTTCGAGGAAACGAACAGCGCGAAGGTGCCGGAGACCAACACGAAAATACAAAGAATTCCGCCGTAGCGTTTGGCCCGTACACTCCACTGGCGCATGTCGGATTGCAGGAAAAGCGTTCCGAGGTGTTCGCCGTTCAAGGTTACGTCGTGGAACACCTGCAGATATCCGCCGTCGAATCGATATCCCAGCTCCTGCGATACGGGAGGAAGTACTTTCGGGAAGGCGCCGTTGTTGCGCGAGTAATGCGCGAACTCCTTGCCATCCACGGTGTACAGCACCGCGGCCACGATGTCTTCTTTTGCGGTGAGCGCGGAGAGCGTGGCGGTTGCGGCCGGCACGTCTTTGAATTCCATGGCGCCCGCGCTGTTGTAACCAATAATTTCAGTCTGCGTACGAAGATCTTGAATGAGCAAGTGCCGAAAGGACACCAAGTCGTAAATGAGGAAACTCAATGCGGAAAGTACCAGCGCGGCGCTGCTGGTGAGCATGGTGATGAGCGTCAATTTCCGCTTGATGGAAAGATTGTGAAAATTCATCCGGGCTTCCTTGCCGAAGGCCCGGCTGGCGCGATGATTCTTGCCAGTGTTAATAGCCTGGAGCTTATGTTCAAATTCCCGTGTTGAGCCGCTTCCACATTCACTTCAAATCGCACGCGGTTGTCTTCCAACATCAAGCGGATCATGCCTCCACGTTCGGCAAAGCCAGGCGCTTCACCGACGGTCAGGATAGGAAGCGCTTTGACGGCGTCAATTACTTCCTCGAAATGCAGTTTCTCAGAGGAGCTCACAAACAGAATCCTGCATTCCTTAAACTCTTTGGAATCCTTCAGATCTTTACTCCATTTAAAACGCCGGACCACAAATCCTCGCGCCCCGATCTTCTTGCCTTCCACGACCCGATTGATGATCTCTCCGAACGGATCCGTTCCCAACACTCCGATGACAATGGGAGAGTCCGGCTCCGCAAACGCCGTGGAGGGCCACTCCACGAATTTCGCGAAGTTGTAAATGAAACCTGCCTTGACGAGGTATTCCGACGAATCGGAAGCATCGCCGGCTTGCGCGCCAGCCGATGCCGTCCAATTCAGCGTCATGCTGAAGACGGCGATCAGAATTGCCAGTCGTCTCAACATGACCTTTGCGGGCCTCGAATGTTCAAAGTGCTTCACAGTTCACTTTCCAATTACTTGAAATTGACAGTGATGCTGCCGTAGATGGCCCGCTTTACGATCGTGGGGGCGGTATTGATGAAATCAGGGATAAATTCCAGGTGCTGATTGTCGAGCAAGTTCTGTCCGGTGATGGAGAACTGCACGAGCGGCACTGGGCGCCATCCAACGTGCGCATCCAGCGCGTAGTACGACGGTATGTTCAGGGCCGGGAGATGATCGACAAATCTCAGAGTGTTATCGAGGTCAAAGTGCCGTGGCAAATCCAGCGAAGATCGCAGGTACCACTGATGACGGGGGCTTGATCCGTTGGGAAGATCGGCCGTGGGGTCCAAGCTGTTAGCGTTTTTCGTGATGTCCATTTGCAGATAGCTGTAAGAACCGACAAGTCTCCATTTCGGCGTGACTTTCCAATCGGCAATGAGCTCGGCGCCGTACGTACCGCCGCCCATTTTGTTGCCAGCCATAAATGGGACAACTAGATCTGTCGGGACCGGACTGCCTTCGACAAAGGGAATGCCGGGCTCTGCCGTTCGCAGGTTCGAATAGCGGTTGTAGAAGGTGGCGATGTCCGTTGAGAGAGTGTTGGTTACCTGAACGCGGTAGCCCAATTCATAGGCCAGCAAATCTTCCGATTGGAAGTTGCGGCTCCCGTAAACCGTTACCAATGCGGGGAACGGAGTGGGATTTTGGGGTACTCCAGGCGGTACGACCGCCGAAGTGAGTCGCAACCCTTCTTCGGTCAGCGCTGGCGTCCGAACCGCGCGAGAGACAGCGGTCCAGATCGATTGGTTGGGCGTCATGGTCCAAAGCAGTCTGACGTTGGGCTCGAATTCGAAACCGGTGAAGGCGTTATGCTCGAATTTTGAACCAACCGTTAAACGTAAACTGTGAACCAGCCTAATCTCATCCTGCAGGAAGGCGCTGAATTGATTAAGAGTTCGCTGGTTGGGCTGGAGCGAAACGGAAAAACTGGGGTCGTTGCGATCGATGATGGCCCGGTACCCCAGGCCCCAAACCATTTGCTGTGAATCACCCAGGCGGAAGCCATCCTGAAAGTCGATGTCGAAAAGATTTTGATGATCCACGAATAGCGAATTGTCCGACAACGTGGTGTTGTCGAAGTACATTTGCAAGGATATGGAAGAATCTTCCGTAGCGTGATTCCAGCGGCCCAGAATGTTTCCGCCGCTGTACGCCCCGGTGTTCGGAAAAGTGCTCGAATAGGGCGCAGCGAAAGAAGGGATCGTTAAGGTTTCGTTGTATCCGCTGTGGTACAGGTCACCTTGTAAGGTGAAAGAGTTCGAGCCGGCTGGCGTGTAGTCCGCTCGGAACCCGCCACGCTGGGCTTCCCAGCCATCATGCGCCGTACCACCCGTAGCGTATTCAGACGGAGCCCAGTTGAAATACTTTCCGTAGAGGCGGTAGGACAAAGCGTTGCCAATTTTGTCGCCATAGCGACCAGCCACTGAGCCGCGTTCTTCGTTGCCGCCGCCTGCGGTCACCACGCCCGACTGCGTGGCTTTGGCTTTCTTGGTGATGATGTTAATTACGCCGTTGACGGCATTCGCCCCCCACAAAGTTGCTCCGGGTCCACGAATCACCTCGATACGGTCGATATCCTCGAGCATGACATCTTGAACGTTCCAGTAAACTCCCGAAAAAAGCGGCGTATATACGCTGCGGCCGTCGATGAGAACCAGCAGTTTGTTGTCAAAGCGTCCGTTGAAGCCGCGCGAACCGATGGCCCACTTGTTTTCGTCAATGCGCGCCACTTCCAGACCAGGGACCAGTCGCAGCGCCTCGGGAATACTGGTGGCGCCCGAGCGACGCAAATCCTCCTGGGTAATGACGAAAATTGCCGCGGCGGCATCGGCGACCTTCTGCGTCCGTTTGGAGACGGAAGTCACCTGTACCTTCATGAGGTCTTCCATGCTGAGGGCGGTAACGTCTGGCACGCTCTGTTGGCTCTGAGCAGCGCCGTTCGCGGCCAGAAAGACGGTCATGAAACTCGCAAGCATGGTTCGCCCGACGAACCGTGCGGCGGCAAAACTGGGTGGGCGATTCGAAAACATGGTTATAGTCCCTTCTCTGAAGTCTCGAACAGCAATCGTGCTGGATCCCCAAACTGGATATTCATTTGCTTTTTCCTGGTCCCTAAAATCGTTCACTGATTTCAACCCTTTGGCACGCTGCTTACCCGCATGCCTCTGAAACACTTACAGCGTTACTGCAGGGGCTTCTTTCCACTTACCGTGAATACTGTCGAATATGTCAGCGTGTCCGGCCGGCGTAGATATTCGAGAAATCTTTTTGCGTGTTCCTTCGCTGCCGTCTCACTGCCCAATACCTTTTTCAGTTGCGGTGCCGCTATCTCCAACTTAAGTTCCCACTGCTTCAGAATTTCCGGACCAACTACTCCTGCTATGAGGTGGTAGCTTTCAACCTGCACATCGATGTGTTGTAACCCTGCTTTTTGAGCGAACGAAAAAAGTTTGCGGCCAACGAAAGGATCAAACCCGGTGGCAGCCAGCGCGGTAACAACTTTCTCGCTGTTTTGCTGCATCACCGCATCTTCGGGGTAGTGCCACAGGAGCTGGCCGTCCAGGTCTTGCAAAAGTAGCGTCCCGCCAGGCCGGCAAACCCGAACCATCTCGCTTATGGCCTGTTCTTTGTTCTTCAGGTATTCGAGCAACATCCGCGAATACACCAGGTCGAAGCGGTTCGAGGAGAATTCCATGGCGTGCGAGTCCCCACGCACAAAATTCATTGATTCGACCCCGCGATGCCGCTGTCTTGCTTCCCGTATGCGGTCCTCGCTGATGTCCAGGCCAGTCGCTTGTATGGAGTTATCGAGTGCGACTACTTCACGCAAGATCACTCCTGGCCCGCAACCGACGGAAAGAACTTCCGCACCGGCGCCAACGCGATGCGCCAGGTACTTTTGCACCCAGGCATGGGCGTCCACTTTCACCTCAAGGCGCATGGCCTCGCGCGGATCTTCCATGATGTATTCGACTGTGGACACGCCTTTACTCATTACCGTTCCTGACCAATCAGATCTGCCTGCGGCTCGTGCTGCCTTTCGAGTCTCGCTAATATTCGTGAATAGAAACTGTCAACGTGTTTGTAGAAACCCGGGTGCCCGTCCTTCAGCCAAATTCCCTGACAATAGTGGCGGACAAACTGGCCTCCCAGTTTGACCAGAGCGTGCGTAGCCATTTCGTCGGCGATCACCGGAATCTCATCCAGTTCGAAGTCTTTGTAAGCGGTAGCAGAGGCGGTCAGAAGTGCCGCCGCGACGTCGGTGACTTCCGATTCCGGAAGTGTGGGCTGGAGTAGCAGGTCACAGCGATTTTCGAGGTAGCTGAAATTAATGCCCAACGGGCCGCGGTACGCGATGGCCGCGCCGATTGGTTCTTCTTTGTGCGCGCGATAGGCTAGCCAAACGTGCCGCGAACGCCGCAATCCGACGCTACGATACAAGTCCGCTAACGTTTCGAACTCGGTGTCATGCTCCAATTCCTCAGCGATGACATAAATTCTGCCGCGCGCCTGGGAAGCAATTTCGAGCAGTGCACTTTTGTGCGACGGGTTGTAGGGCACGACGCGAATTCTTTTTGCCGACGGCAGCACCAACGTCCGCGGTAGCCCGAAGTAAGCATGCCGCTGGACGGATGAGAGGGACTCCCCGATGGTCTTTACCATCGATCCGAATACGCGCGCCGGGAAGCGATTCTCAGGCCGAAACCAGTTCTGCGCCGATACGTCGCAATCTTTTCGAATTCTGGCTGCTGCCGCCGCAAGCAATACCGCGCGTGATGCGTAGGGGTTGTTGTCAGAGACTAAGTGCTGGGACATCCAGCCATTTTGCGAGGCTCTCCAGACAGCTAAAGAGGCCAGTCCTTTTTTGTGATCGCCGGCCGTGAGGACATATAAAAGTGAGTCGCCGACTTTTAACATCCGCCGCCAGTTCTCACGCACTTGCGCAAGATGCGGGAAAAGCCGCGCAGCTTTATCGGGATATAGAAAACCGGTGCGCTCATAAAGCGCGAATATTTCCGGGACCGATAGCGCGTTCACTTCCACGCCATAGCGGTCGTAAACGTCCGCCAGCTGCGGAAGGCTGTCGACCATTTGCTGATCTAACTGGTCAAGCGGCATTTCTTCTCCGTGGCCGATCCCGGCCACCTGGTAGACTGCGAGCAAACGTCTCTGGGTAACTCAGCCGGAGGCCGAGCGGGAGACGTAGCTAGTACTATCAGTACGGTTTTAGTGGGCGGTGAAGTGTTTCAGAATGGGACCTTAGTACTGATTTGCCCCCCCAACACGGCTGCACTATTAACGCCTTGTATACATTTGGGGTCCTCTATCCCACTGGAAAATATGGATTTGTTGGAGGCGTCAGTTTCGATGCTATTTGAAACTTGGTAAATTTAGGATTTTTCTGTTCGACCATGAGTGAGTTCTGAAATGAGGGTAACGATAGCTGCTGTGTCGGATCCCCCGCATTTTCCGATGGATCCAAGTAGACTGGCGTGGCGAAAAGCACGGTCTGCAGCCAGAGTTACAAGAATGAGGCGAAAAACATGATTGCAGAGTGGCGTGGAAAATGGGCATTGATTACCGGGGCTAGCGCGGGGATCGGCGTGGCGCTGGCGAAGGAATTGGCTTCGGGTGGCGCGAATCTGGTTCTGACCGCGCGGCGGCAAGAGCGACTTGAAGAATTGGGGAGGGAACTCACCACTAAGTACAACATTAAAACTGCTATATTTGCAGCGAACCTGGCGGATCCAAGCGCGCCGGAAAAGATTTATGCTTTTACGCGCGCGCAAAGAATTTCCATTGAACTGCTGGTGAACAACGCAGGCTTTGGCGCCTACGGCGACCTGCCTTCGATTGAAATTCGCCGCTTGCTGGACATGGTGCAGGTCAATTGCGCGGCGGTGGTGCATCTGACGCGGCTGTATCTGCCGGAGATGGTAGAGCGGCGCAGCGGCGACATTTTGATTCTGGCTTCCACCGCCGCGTTCCAGGCCGTCCCTTACATTACAACCTATGCGGCGACGAAAGCGTTCGACTTACTCTTCGCAGAAGGACTGGCGGAAGAAATGAAGCCTCATGGGATTCGCGTCTGCGCGCTATGCCCAGGGTCAACGGAGTCGGAATTTCATGTGGTGGCAGGCCAGGAAAAATTCATGCGTAAAGCTGAAACGGCGGAGAAGGTAGCGCGCACCGGGCTGAAGGCATTGGCAGCCGGCAAGAGTTACGTGATTTCTGGCGTGGGAAATTATCTTGGCGCGCACGGCGAACGTTTGGTGCCGCGCAGAATGGTCACCCGTATTGCCGGAAACATGTTCAAGCCACGCGAGCGCTGACGACACGCGCCTCAAGTCCAGCCGTGCAAACTGAATTTTTCCCTCTGAAAACGACGAAGCCTTTCCGATAGCAAATTGCGCTACCAGAAAGGCGCCCGCCGTCTTCAGGAGAGAAGAGGTTAAATAAAGTAATTAATTGGCCGGAGGAGGTGGTGGGGCTCCCGAACCGGGTCCGCCGTGACGTCCAAATCCAGGGCCGCCCTCTTTCACGGTGTAGTCCGCCGGCACGCCAAAAAGCGTCGCAGCGGGCTCGGTCTTCTGAATGTTTGACAGCGAGAAAGTGGTGGTGCCGAAGCGCG
>DASYJM010000340.1:0-4045 GCA_035996445.1 Candidatus Acidiferrum sp.
CCGCCGCCGCATTTACCGTCGCGGCCAAATAGCTATCAGAAACCGACATGCCGAAGTACTTCGTTTCGCTGCCGTCAATCGCTCGATGCATCGAATCGAGATCGAGTAGACTGCCGACCACCACCTCCGCACCCATATCGCGCAACGCCTGCGCGCGTTCGTCTTCATTTCGCACCATCGCACGTACCGTCCGGCCTTGCTTCAACAGCAGCTCGGTGATCGTGCGCCCTACCCCGCCGATGCGTCCCGCTGCGCCGGTAACCAAGATTGGGTTTGCCATGTTGATTCCTCCTATGCCTTTACCTGAAGCCTCAAAAAGAGCGCGAGCTTCAAGTGAATGAAATTGCAACGCCGTATCCTTTGGGCGACGGGTCGATGGCTAAGGGGTCAGCGGGTTGACGCGGGCCTGCCCTTAGATTCCTTCGTCAACAACCCATCGAAGACGTAGCTCATAAAGGTTTCGAGAGGCGCATCGCTTTTTTCAGCCTGCGAACGCAACAGCGCCCCCTCCCAGCTATTGAGCAGGAAGCCCGCCAGCGAATCGGGATCAATGCCTGCAGGAAGTTCCTTTTGCCTGACGGCCTGCTGAATGACCGTCGCGATCGTGTGCTGCCAATGGTCGAACGATGCACTGATCCGTTTCCTCAACTGCGGACTCTCTTCGGCGATTTCCAGACTGAAGCGACCCATCATGCATCCGGGGATCGCTCCTTTCTGGCCATAGGTCTTCACGAGATCGCTGAAGTAACGTCGCAGGCGCTTCAACGGAGGAGCTTTCATATCGTCCAGGACTGCCGCAGCATGCTCCCTCTCGCGCATCCCATACCGTTCCAACGCAGCTGCTGCGAAATCCTCTTTGCTGCTGAAGTGGTGATAGAAAGAGCCCTTGGGCACATTCGCCGCCTTCAAAACGTCGCTCAGTCCGGTGGCGTTGTAACCGTTTTGGTGCATGAGCCCAAGGCCCACGTCGACTAAATGCTCGCGTGTCGTTTTTTTTGCCATAAGAGGCTCCTCGCGGGTCTTTGTTAATTGATTTGAAAACCAGAACGACTGAGGGAATTCTGAGCAGGTTCAGCTTTGAATCCCATAACGAGCCGCCGGTTTCTGATGGGAAAGGTTTGGGCCGAGGGCTTTGCGCGCCGCTTCGTATTTCTCCCAGTCAGCGACATCAGGCAGGGCTGGAATGGTGATCAACTCATGTTGGTCGAGACCTGCGAGGGATGCATCGACCATATCCTCGGCGGTCATCACGATCTCGCTTGGCAGGTCCTCCACCGGACGACCGGACTTTGCCCAGAATGGCGTCGCAGTTGCTCCGGGCAACACAGCCTGGACGATGACACCCGCGCCTTCCACTTCGTTCTTTAGCGCATGCGTAAAGTTCACGACATACGCTTTAGTACCGCTGTATGTTCCGTTCAGAAGGTCGGGTGCAAGGGCAACGACGGAGGCAATGTTGATCAGCAGACCGTTTTTGCGCGCCACAAAACCAGGCAGAGCGGCAAGGGTCAGCCGTGTCAAAGCGGTGACATTCAAATAGATCATCGACTCGAGATCATCGATGTTCGAATCGAGAAGTTTCCCTGCGCTGCCTAGGCCGGCGTTGTTCACAAGCGTAGTGATGGCGGGGTCGGTGCGCAGTCGCTCGGCAAGGCGCCGAACATCTTCCGGCTTCGTCAGGTCGGCGGCGATCGTTTCGATTCTGCGACCGGTGGACTTCAATCGTGCGGCAACTTCAGAGAGATTCTCCTGGCTGCGAGCCACGAGAATGAGATCGTAACCGCGCTTGGCAAGGCGGTCGGCGTAGACTGCGCCGATGCCGGTGGAAGCGCCAGTGATAAGAGCGGTGCCTTTGGATGTAGGTGCTGACATGGTGTGAATCCTCCCTAAATTCCCGAGGTGTTTTGCCTCGCATTTGAAATAGAGTAGACCAGTCGGTCTAGAGATTCAGAAAAGTTTGTCGCGGCGCCATTATTTTGTAACCAGATCATTTCATGGTGGTTATGGGGAGCATCCGATCCAAAACAGGACCCCATTACGGGTAGCAGGTCCTCTACTTGAGGATGAGATTCTAGAGAACGTTCGGCAGAAACACAATTGGCGATAGTGTTCCCGTTGAACCGCGAAAGCGTACTTCCGTTTATTAAAATTGTTCGGAACAAATTAGGTGGTTTCAACATGTCAATCCAGCATTTTGAAAGGGCTTTTCAGTGGCCCCTGCAAAGAATAATGCTGCAGGGCTATTCGGTTCGCCTTTGTTCCCGTCGACTACTCCCATCTCGATCAGCTTTCTCGTTGGTCAGGGGAGGAGGATATTTGGCGGTATATGACATTTGCATACCTCGCATTGAGGGACGAATTACAGACTTGGATTGGCAGTGCCATGAACGCCAATGAACTCGGCACGGAGCTGAACTTTGCCATCATCGACGAAGTTAGTCAATTAGCAGTGGGTACAACAAGTTTTTACCGGGTCGTGCCTGAACACAAGAGGCTCGAACTGGGAACGAGCATATTGAATTGCAGCTTGCAGACGTCCACGAAATGCCGTGAGCGCCGCCTACAATCATGCCCTGTATCTGGAGCCACGCGCCAGAATCGATGTAGGATCGGCCGTATTTTCTGGAACGCACTCAGCTTGGAAGCAAGGTAGCGCGGAAGAGTGGCGTAATTCTATGCGCACTTGCAGCTCCTTCGTGCACGCGGCTTGGTTCAAACCGAACTATCGGACATCTCCCGATGCAGAAGGTAAAAGGTAATGTGACGTTGATCTTTCTGTAAATAAAGACTTATGAAAGGAGGCCCCGAGTGCCTGAACATGCCCGTGGACAAGGAGCACGGACTTATAAATTAACCGCTGCACTCATGTACATCAACCCTGGCTAGATTTCACATATCTGCACTCGATCCATGCGCATAGACTGTCGCAAACAAAACTAATAAGTCGCGCGACCGCCACTTAAATCGAAAACCGCGGCTGTTGTAAATGAGTTTTCTTCTGAAACCAGCCAAGCGACCATAGAACTCACTTCATCAACTTTGAGAAAGCGGCCACGTGGGATCTTTGACAGCATGAAATCGATATGTTCCTGGGTGACCTGATCAAAGATCCGTGTTTTCGCGGCGGCGGGTGTGATGCAGTTTACTGCGATATTGTTGAGTGCGGTTTCCTTGCCGAGCGACTTAGTGAACGCAATGACACCTGCTTTTGAGGCGCTGTAACCAGACGCTGTCGCGTTACCCTCCTTTCCAGCAATTGACGAGATATTGACGATGCGGCCATAGTTTTGACGCAACATATGGGGAACGATCGCTCGACAACAAAGGAAAACCCCGGTGAGATTAATGTCGAGCACTTGCTTCCATGCTTCGATGGGATATTCCCAGGACTTGTAGTTGGGACCTGCAATGCCTGCACTGGCTACGAGAATATCTATTTTGCCGTGCTTGAGAATCGTGTTTTCCGTAGCAGTTGTTACACTCTCCAAGTTGGATACGTCAACAGTTTCTACCGATACTTGGCCAAGATCCCGTAGTTGATCCAGAGCCGAAGCGGCAACTTCTGCATCTCTGTCCCATAGTGAGATGGACGCTCCAGACGCCAGCAGTCGAGTCGCGACAGAAAAGCCGATACCCTGTGCGCCTCCGGTAATGACGGCATGCCGGTGATTGAGATCGATTTGATTCACGTTGCCCTCAGCAGATATTCGAGTTGAGTTAATTCGAAGTTTGCGGTGTTAATAGACGTCGTTTCGGATCAACGAGGAGCCAAGCGAGCGCTCCTACAATGGCAAACGATGCTGCAACATAAAACGACATTTGCCACCCAAAATATTTCGCAATCAGAGGGGTCAATGAGGCCGTGCAAGCTCCGCCGATCTGGGCTCCCATATTCATGATGCCAGAGGTTATTCCAGCGTATTCACCAGCATAATTAGCGCTGACCGCCCAGAAAGAGCTTGCGGAGACATATAAAATCCCTGCGCCTAGAGCCAGGACTATGCCTGCTGTCTGTGCCTGTTGAGCTCTGGAGCCGAGAACGAGA
>DASYJM010000341.1:0-4273 GCA_035996445.1 Candidatus Acidiferrum sp.
GCTGGAAACGTGCGTGTACACTCCCAACGTGAGCGAAGGATCGCTATGCCCAAGACGCTGCTGGCGGACCTTGATCAAGAATTGGACGATGCTTGAAGACCTGCAGTCAACCGATGTTTGTTTTCAAATCGGAAGTCAAATAGGTGCGAGCGGGGTCATTCTTGGGACGATGCAGGAGGAGAATGGCAAACTTTACCTAACGCTCCACCTTGAAGGATTTGGGCCATCTCCTGACGCCAAAGACATTTTCGAAGCCCCAGATGACAGAATTCGCTTTCCGTTGACAGATGAGTTGCACGCTTTGCTCTTTGAGCCCGGTCCAAACTACACCCGCAAACCCGACCAAATCCTGAAGAGCCGGAAATATTCAAAGGCGGTATCTCCGGGGTCAGCGTCCCCATTTGTCTCTATTGCCCACAGCGCGGGTATTCAGACGTCGCCCGAGCCGCAAAATACCAAGGAACTGTAATACTGTCCATCGTGGTTACCGCCGAAGGTGAGGTCACGTCGATATACGTGATGAAAACGGCGCCCTTTGGCCTTACAACGGAAGCAATTGAAGATGCCAAACATTGGCGCTTCGAACCAGGGAAGAAAGACGGCAAACCTATCTCAGTTCGGGTCCAAACGGAGAGCACCTTCCATCTTTATTGAGGAACAAAAGGCGCAGCAGACGAAAGTGAAAAAAGCGTAGCCAAGATTGAACTTCCCCCGAACCCGCACGCGTTACCGGAGAAGCGCTTTTGACTTACGCTGGCTTATTGGCTTGGTACGTGGTCGCACATAGTGGAAGCGGATTAAATAAATATTTTCACCTCGACCGTGTTTCGCGACTTTGAGCAGGTCCAAAACGCCAAGGAATCCGGACTCGCGCGCTAGTTCAGGAGTAATATCTGGAAACCCTACCGGTTCAATCGAATCGACCTGAATTTCGCCTTCCTCCATACGATACCGCGCGCCTACTCTGACATGGGGACGCGTCCAGATGCGCACACTGCAAGTGATTTCTCCGCGACGTATTCCCTCGCGAAGTCGTTCAGTGAACATCATGAATAGAGTTTACTAAAATAGTTCACCGTTGGCTAAGTCCGGATAAATCGCGTAGCTTGACGTTAAGGAGTAAGAGGATTCTAATCAGCTTCATGGCTCTACTTGAGCAGGGTAGAGGTCGTCGTCTGTAGCTGAGAGTCGAGAGGCAGTCAAAATTTGGAGGTCACACATATGGCTACTAAAGCCGACAAACGGAGTGCCAGTTACGGTCAGATCGAGGGTGGCACAGAACGGGCCAGGCCGATTCTGCATCAGAATGCTCGGGAAATTCAGCCTTACGGAAAAATCGCGAAGTTGCCGATTGCGTTGGATGAAAAGGTGTGTGCGGCCAGCGCCGAGAATTTGAATCAGGTTCTGGCGGATACCATGACGCTTCGCGACCTCTACAAGAAGCACCATTGGCAGGTTGCGGGACATACTTTTTACCAGCTTCATCTGCTGTTTGATAAGCATCATGATGAACAGGACGAGTTGGTGGACATGATCGCTGAGCGAATTCAACTGCTGGGCGCCATCAGTCTGGCAATGGCAGCGGACATTGTGGAAACGACCATCATTCCGCGTCCGCCGCGCGGCCGGGAAGAAGTGCCGGTGCAATTATCCCGTCTGCTGGAGGCTCACGAAATGATACTTAAAGAGGCTCGTACGATGGCCGGACAGGCGGCTGACGCTGGAGATGATGGGACAAACGACCTGCTGGTCAGCAACGTGATCCGCTCGAACGAGCTGCAAGTGTGGTTTCTCGCGGAACATCTTGTGGACGTGCCGGTGGTGCACGCCGACAACGCGAAAACTGCCGCATCAGGTCGATAATTCAGCCAAGCGGGAAAACAAGGGAAATAAAAAAGCGCCGAGTCCGGGGGAACTGGACTCGGCGTTTTGCTTTAACGGTGCGCCTGGATCGCGTTCCGACTTAGGCTGGTTGCCGCGTTCTTGGCCCGCCAGTTTGCAAATGGGAACTGTATTTTGTGAATGTGGCCGCATTCCGTACCCCGTCGGCTATTCTTTGGCTTAAAAGTCTTTGGATGCCGATGAACCAAACACCAGCACGTTTTATCTTCCGGGTTTTTCCTTTAGCATTTCATTGCCGTGACTGGACGCGGATTGGTGGGCTGTGTGTACTTCTAGCTGTCTGCTCATTCGAACTTGATGCTCAGGAAGCGCCACAATTTCAACCAGCGATGTCCTTGCGTGCGAACGACAGTTTCGCGCTAGACCTTCTCAAAAAGACCCATGACGATACTCCAGAACGGAACATCGTAGTCGCGCCTCTTCCGGTCTCTTTGATTTTTGCCGCTCTGTGGGACGGAACCAGGGATGTTGAAAGCGCGAAGGAATTTCGAGCAGCATTTCATTGGGACAAGGATTTTGCGACGCCGATGGGCGGCAAAATGTTGCTTACGCGATTTGCGAGGCCAAAACCGTACCCGAAATCACACAGACCTCGTCCGAAAGACTCGACACTTCTACGCTACATGCAATCAGGAACACCTGAAGAGCTGTGGCTTTCTGCTGCATTTCTTTACAGGGGAGCAGGTTCTTTGTCACAAGATTTTATTGACAGAGTGACTTACGACTTCGGACTATCTTTCCGTGCTGTTGGCGAACATACGCCACAATCGGAAATCCTTGCGAAGAACTGGGATACGTTGCTCCCGATGCCTAAGGTCACAGGCCCTAATGATTTTTGGATTACTTCGTTTACTCACCTGCGCACCTCGTGGGCTGGGAATACGTTTTTGGGCGGCAAGAGAGAGAAACGTGACTTCCACCTTCGCTCGGGTGACATAGTGCAGGCAGATTTTCTAAAGAGCGAGTTTGAGAATTATCCGTACGTTCGCACCGAGGAGTTCGAGGCCGTCGTGCTCACTTGCTGGCAGGCAACTATTCTCCTGGTCCTTCCTTCGGCTGACAGTACCATCGAGCAACTCGAAGCCTCGTATGCGAAGAATCCAAACTTAATCGAGCCTCTCCTGGCGCGCCGAGAGGGTGACGTGCGATTACCGCCGTTCCATTTCTCCTTCGAGGTGAATTTGCGGAACTCCCTAGAGAAAATGGGCGTACACCGCATCTTTGACGATCAGCATACGTTATTAGCGATGGCGCCCCAGATGTCGGGCGGAATATTGCGCGGGGTGGCCCAGAAGACCGAAATCACACTCGATGAAAACGGAATCCGCGCTGACGCAGGAACTATTTTTCACGGCGTATATGGGGGAGTTCTGGGGGTGCAGAGTCCATTCCACATGACATTGGACCGGCCGTTCCTCTTCATCGTTCGCGACAATGTAACCCGAGCACTGCTATTCGCAGGCGTAGTTATGAATCCGACGTTGCAGTGAACTGCGGCCAGTGCCACGCAAGTCGGCTCATCGGAAGTGACTGACTAATTACAATTTGCAGGCAACTAGATTTAGCGGAACAAAGTCTTGGACTTTTTGCTGAAGTCGAAGAGGTCGTACAAATCTCCGATGGCAGGGCTGTTAGCCGGAACGTACGCATTGCCTTTCGTCGGTTTGGGGATGGGTAGGTTGTCGCGGCTGCGCTTTGAATGGTGCCGAGGTTCCAGTAACTTGACGAAAGAGGACTTCGGGATTGAGGAAGACACCGTGTCGCAGAAGATCGCGTGCGGCTACGCCTGCGGGCGCGGCGCTCGTAAGAATTAGCCCGTGCGGCCGGAACTCGCCGCCGCGCCTGCGTTCGTGGGCTTAACGTTGGAAAAAAGCGAATTGAGCCCTTCAGCCATGGTCGGGTGCGTGAGAATGGCATCGCGCAATGCTGAGTAAGGAAGTCCAGCAAGCATTGCCATCTGTACGACGGCCATCACTTCACCGGCCTCGGGGCCGACCATCGTAAAGCCCAGAATGCGATCGCCGTCCGCTTCGATGAGCCCTTTCATGAATCCGCGGGTTTCGTCGATCGTTCGCGTTCTCAGGACTGCGGCCATGGGTAATTTGATGACCCGAACGGCAATGCCTTGCTGGCGCGCTTCAGTTTCGCTGAGGCCAACATGTACGATTTGGGGATCGGTGAACAAACATGACGGGATCATGCGGCCCCGGGTGGTGCGATTAATGCCGGCAAGGTTGTCGCGTATAACTCGAAAATCGTCGAGAGAGATATGAGTGAATTGCGGACTGCCGGCGCATTCACCAATGGCCCAAATATTGGGAGCGGTTGTCTGGAGCCGGTCGTTCACCTTCACGTAGCCTATTTGATCCAA
>DASYJM010000342.1:0-12173 GCA_035996445.1 Candidatus Acidiferrum sp.
GAGGGAGAGCGTATATGAAATCACGCACTCTGTTCTCATTACTCGCTATCATGATTTCAACGTCAACTTCTTTAGCTCGCGCGCAAGATCCTCAGACTGCCCATCCGGCCACAGTATTCTCGCCTCAGATGGAAGCCGAAAGAAAACAACTCTTGACTAGCGCAGAGCTCGGGGACAAACACGCACAGATGTGGTTCAGCTTGACCGGCTCGCAAACAATCTTCGCTATGCAAAAGCTGGGATGTCGCCTGCTCAGGTTTTGAAGGCTGAGCGAATGGCCCAGCAGTGGAGACACCGACACCCGTCGCCGTAACACCTTGATCGTCCAACCGATGGTTCTGGAAAGTCGTAAACTCGGAAGCTGACTCATCAATAAGGATTCTCGCGTCTTGCGGGAAGCCGACTCGGAGTGCTACTTTTAGGCGGTATTTTGGGGCGCTGGCGCAAGGGGCCGGCGGGGTTGGATGCGGCTGACGACCGATCCACGCCGGTTATCTATAAGTGAAACTACAAGATAGTTTTGGCCGGGCGATCAAGTGTGGTCGCTGCTTAAATATAACTGCTGATTGCAACTGTTGGCTGCGTTTGACAAGCTAGTACACACCTGCATGTCGAGTACACACGACAATTCGAATAGTGCGCCTTACCCTCTGAACGGTGCCGGCAGCGCCGGCGTTGCCGCGGGCAAGTCCAGAGGCGTTACTTACTGGCGCGTAGAGGGCTCCTTGCTGGAGCTCGGGGCACTGCGTCCGGTGCTGTTTTTTACCTGGAACTCGCGGAGCTACGCGGAGCGCTGGGCGCGGCGGGCGGGCATGGCGGGCATGGCGCTGGTGCGTCCGTTTACGTATGCGGCCAGCCGCACGTTTGCGACGCGGTTTTTGCATACGCTGCTGCGCGGAGTGAGCCGCGACCGGCTGGACCTGCTGGGCGAGGAATATTTTCAGTACGTTTTGAAGCCGCAGATGAGGCGCGACGCGGTGGATAAGTTGGTGGAAGCTATTCGTTCCGGCGAGCGAGTGGTGCTGGTCGGCCAGCTCCTGGACCACATATTGAAGCCGCTGGCGAAACATTTTGGTGTCGAGTCCATCATCGCAAATCGCCTGGATTTTCGGGAAGGCATCGCCACGGGGCGGTTGCTCGATCCAATAGTTCGTCCGCGAGGGCCGCTCGCCTGGGTGGCCAGCGGAGCCACCGATGGGCGCATCACGCGTGAGAAATTGCTGCGGCAGCTTGGCTGGACCCGAAAGGCGGGCCTGCCAGAAGCTGCGGTGCAAAGCAGCGCGCGTCCGCGAATTATGACCGATACATCGGTGGCATTGTTTGGGGAAAGCCCGCGCGTCGAAAAGCTTTCGGTGCGCCGCACGCTGGCGAACCGCCACATCATGCTGATCGGCGTGACCGGCTTCATCGGCAAAGTATGGCTGGTGAACTTACTCGAGAATATTCCGGAGATTGGCAAGATCACGTTGCTGATCCGACGAAACCGCACCACCTCTTCGCAGCGGCGCTTTGAAAAGATTGTCGAGGAGTCGCCTACATTCGACACGCTGCAGGAGCGTTACGGACGGAGTCTTGGCGCATTTCTAAAAGAAAAAGTTGAGGTGGTCGAAGGCGATGTGAGCGAGTCGGGGCTGGGCTTGGACGCAGCCACGCAGTCGCGGCTGGCGAAAACGCTGGACTTGATCGTGAATAGTGCTGGGCTGACGGACTTTAATCCCGACTTGCGGGAAGCGTTGTCGTCGAATGTGGATTCCGCTGTGCACCTGCTTGAATTTATCCGCAGGTGCGATTGCGCAGGATTGATGCACCTTTCCACGTGTTACGTGGTTGGTATGCGTGACGGGCGTGTGACCGAGGAATTGAAACCGAATTACAACCCTTCGGGCGATCCGGAATTTGATGTGGAGCGCGAGATTGCCTCGCTGCGCGAGACGATTCTGAGCGTTGAAGAGCGCGCGGAAGGCGTGGAGCTCATCAAGGCGTTGAAGCGGCAGGCACTGGGACGTGGCGTGGATGATTCGGTCGTCCCCGCGAAGGAATTGGATGGAGTGTTGCGACGCAACCGTACTCGCTGGGCACGCAATCGCCTGGTACGTATCGGAATGCGGCGCGCGCAGCATTTAGGCTGGCCTAATACGTATACATTTACGAAAAGTTTGGGCGAGTCGGTGCTGGCCACGCGCGGTAACGATTTGCCGATTGCCATCGTGCGGCCGTCCATTGTCGAAAGCTCAGAGCGTTCGCCGTTTTCGGGATGGAATGAAGGAATCAACACCTCCGGGCCGCTTTCGTATTTGCTGGGGACCAATTTCCGGCAGCTACCCACGAATGCGCGGAAATGTCTGGACGTTATTCCCGTGGACATGGTGTGTCGCGGGATGAGCCTGATCGCAGCGGCGGTAATCGCGCGCTGCAACGCGCGGATGTATCAATTGGCAACCTCGGCGGTGAATCCCGTAAATATGGGCCGTAGCATTGAGTTGACGGGCTTGGCGCATCGCAAGTATTACCGCATGGAACCAAGCGTGGACAACTGGCTGAAGGTGAAGTTCGAGACGATTCCGGTGTCCAAGCAGAGGTATGAGCGAATGTCCATTCCCATGCAGAAGGCGGTGGTGTCGCGCATCAATCGCGTGGCCATCGCTTTGAAGATGAAAAAACCGCCGCTGGCCAAGGCGGAACGCGATTTAAATCGCGCGGAAAAATTGATCGAGCTGTACGAGCCGTTTATCTTGCACAACGATCACGTGTTCGAATGCGAGAACACGCGCATGTTGTCCGCGGCGCTTCCGCCGGAGGAGAGTGCCACGTTTGACTTTGCACCGGAAGCAATCGACTGGTGGGATTACTGGATCAATGTGCATATTCCGGCGTTGCGTCGCTGGTGCTATCCGCTGATGGAGGGGCGCCCACTTGAATCGCGCGCTCCCCGCGAATTGGATTGGACCGCGGCACCGAAGCGGGCTGCGCTTTCGAATTCGCCTGCGTCTTCTGATCCGCTATGGCGATCCTCCTAACATGGTTGTTTCGATGACATGGTTCTTTTCCTGACATGGCTATCTTCGTAACCGGCTCGACGGGCTACCTGGGAAGTTATTTGGTGGCTGGACTTTTGCGCGAGCACCGCGACATGTTGAACCTGTTAGTGCGCGCAAAGTCGGAACAAGAAGCGCGCGAGAGATTGTGGAAGTCGCTGCAACTCCATTTTGAATTTCCGGAATTTTCTGAATACCTCAATACCCGTGTGCGAATTTTCCTGGGGGACCTAACCAATGAGCGGTTCGGTTTGCCAGATGACAGCTACCATGGCCTGGTGGATTCCACGGAGTCCATTATTCACTGCGCTGCTTCGCTGAACCGCAAATCAGAACGGCAATGCCTGAACGTGAATTTGCGTGGCGCACTGGAAGCGATACAACTGGCGCGTCGAGCGCAAAATCGCAACGGATTGCGACGCTACTCGCATGTGTCAACCGTGGCGGTTGCGGGACGCAGGCAGGACGAGATAGTTGGCGAAGATGCGTCCATCGATTGGGCGCGGTCCGATTACGATCCGTACGCGCGCACCAAAAAATTCGGCGAGCACATGGTGCATCAATTGTTGCCGGATGTGCCGGTAACAATTTTCCGTCCAGCGATCGTATTGGGAGATAGCCGCCGGCCGCAGACCACGCAGTTCGACATGGTGCAGGCCTTCGATGTACTTGCGAGAATGCCGGTGCTGCCGCTGCGGCCCGATGATCGCATCGATATCGTGCCAGCCAATTACGTAGGCAAAGCGATTGTGACCATTCACCAAAAAGACGCGCTATCGCATACGATTTATCATTTGTCGTCGGGCGTGGGTTCGCAAACGTTTCGCGAATTGACGGATGCATTGGCTGCCGCAGGCGGAACGAGCCGGCCGAGCTATTGGCCGTGGCTTGGCGGGCCATTTTCCGGAGCGGTGAACTGGCTCTCGCTGCGGGGAGGCTCGACAGGGTATGGTGCTTCGCTGTTGAAAGTTTTCTGGCCATACTTGAATTGGAACACGGTGTTCGATAATTCGCGCGTGGTGGCAGAGCTGGGCGGGGAGGCGCCGGCGAAATTCTCGACGTATGCGTATCCGCTGTTGAAATTCAGCCGCGAAAATAAATTCAGGTATCCAGCAAAGTCGTGGCCGGTGCCAGCGAGCAGTCCGATTCCAGCGATTGCCGGGCAGGTGCACGCATGACCGATTTTATTTTAGTGGCGTGGGTCAGCGCACTCATCGGCATGGCGCGCGTGAAATGGATGCTAGGGGGCGGCCAGCGCTGGAAGCGCGGCGAAAAACTGCGCTTGCTGTTCGCGGGGTATAACGGCACGCGTAATACGGGCAGCGACGTGCGTGTCAACGAAATGCTGCACCAGATACGGCACGTGTTGGGCGCGGAGAATGTGGATTTCAGCGTGATGACTCAGGATTTTGGGCGCACCAAGGGATATTTCGACGGTACGCGCCAGGTGCACCTGCCGGATGTGTTTCCTCCGATGCTTTACCGGGAAGTAGCGAAAAATCACGGTGTGATCGCCTGCGAAGGGTCCATGTTCAAGAGCAAATTCGCGAACGCGCTGACCACCATGATGATCGGATCGCTGGGTTTGGCGTCGGCGGAAAATAAGTTGTCAGTGGGATATGGAGGCGAGGCTGGGCACATGGACCCGCTGATTCGAAACATGTGCGCGCGCTACGTCTCCGAGTCCCTGGTCATCACGCGCAACACGGAATCGCAGAACCTGCTGCACTCGCTGGGCATCCAGGCGGAATTGGGAACCGATACGGCGTGGACATTCAAGCCGCATCCGCCGGAATACGCGCAGAAAGTCTTGCGCGAAGCGGGATGGGATGGAAAGAAACCCATCTTGGTAATTTGCCCCATTCATCCGTTTGTTTGGCCGGTGAAGGCGTCCATCGCGAAGTATGTGGCGCGCGTCACGACCGGCGCTTACAAAGAAAGCCAGTACCGCACGGTTTATTTTCATGAATCGGGGCGCGAAGTAGACCGAAAATTCCAGGCCTACGTTTCGGGAATCACCAACGCGACCAACGCATTTCTACAGCGGCATCAGGTGTTTCCGATTTTGGTGGCCATGGAAAGACTTGATGCCGTGGCCTGCCGCGAAATCGCCGCGCAAATTCCGGGCACGCCCGTTTTTACTTCCGACGATTACGACATGTTCCAGATGGTTTCCATTTTGCGCGCGTGCACGTACATGGTTTCTTCGCGGTATCACGGTATCGTGACGTGCATGCCAAGCCTGGTGGCTTCCGCGGGCGTGACCATGGACGAACGCATTGGAAACTTGATGCGCGAACGCGGGCACGAGCATTTGTTTTTGACGGTGAACGATCCCGAGCTGGAGCCGAAATTACTGCATATCATGGAGACGCTGGTGCGAGAGCGCGACGCAGTGCGCGAGGGAATCGGGCGCACAGTGGTGCGCAACCTGAAGATGATGGCGCGCATGGGCGTTTTATTGGACGATGCGGTGCGGCGGCAATATCCGGAATTTCCGCTGCGATCCGGCGTATTGTCTTGGGAAGATTATTTGCCTCCGCTGGATGAAAATGTATTGCAGCTTGCGGAACGTTACGACGTCTCTGCCGAGGTGTTGGCGGCCAACCACTGATTTACGATGGCTAATTTTCTGGAATCAGTTTTCGCTCAACTGCAGCTTGCGGGCGAGCGCGTAGTGCTGCGCGAAATTCATGGCGAAACATTTACAACCATCACCGGCAGGGAACTGCTTGCGCAAGTACAACGCGGGCGAAGCTATGTACGCAAATTCGGCCTAGTACCTGGAGACCGCTGCGCGCTGCTGGGAGCAAATTCGATTCAATGGGTAGCTGTGGACTTGGCGTTGATGGCGGAAGGGATTATCGTGGTGCCGCTATATTCGCGGCAAGCGCCCGCCGAGTTGGCAGCCATGATGAAAGATTGCTCGCCGAGCCTCTTGACTGTGGGCGACGCCGAACTCGGCGCGGCAATTGAGCGCGAATGGCCCGCGAGACCGCACCGTGTTTTGATGGAAGAAGTGTCGCGCATCGCGTCCGCTCGGGAACCAGTAATGGAAGCGCCAAATGCTCGCATGGATAGCGACCTGGTGACCATCATTTATACCTCGGGCACCTCCGGCGAACCTAAGGGCGTGTGCCTAAACGTAGGAAACGTGACGCACATGCTGCGGTGCACCGACGAGCGGCTGGATCAACTGATGGGTGCGACAAATGACCAGAGCGACCGGGGCGACCCTGACAAAGTGTTTCATTATTTGCCGTTTAACTTCGCGGGCTCGTGGATTTTGCTGCTGTCGTGTCTGTCGCGGGAGAGTGTGCTGACGCTCTCGACTGACTTGAACCACCTCACGGATGAGATTCGCCTGAGTGTGCCAAATTATTTTTTGAATGTCCCCACGCTGCTTGAGCGCGTGCGGCGCGGCGTGCTGGATTCCATTTCGAAACGCGCCTCTCCAATTCGTATGTTATTTCGGAAAGCCCAGGCAAGTTGGGAGCGGCAACGCGAAGGTGGCGGAACTCGACTGGGTCCACTGGATGCGATGTGGCTGGCGCTGGGCCGGTGGCTGATTTTTGCGAAGGTGAAGGAGCGCTTCGGCGGAAATTTGCGCGCGCTGATTTGCGGTTCCGCGCCGCTGGCGGTGGAGACGCAGCAATTTTTTATAATGCTGGGCATACCGGTGCTGCAGGTTTACGGACTGACGGAGACGACCGCGATTTGTACCATGGATGATCCGAGGGCACCGGTGGAACCTGGTTATGTGGGTCCGGCGATTAGCGGGATCGAGATGACTTTGGCTGACCATGAAGAGATTGTGGTGCGCGGGCCGCACATCTTTCCTCGTTATTGGAACCGGCCGGAGGAAACGGCGCGAGTGATAAAGGATGGATGGTTTCATACCGGTGATCAGGGAGAAAAGAATAAGTCCGGGAACTGGCGGATTATAGGCCGGATAAAAAATCTGATTATTCTGAATTCCGGGCACAACGTGCCGCCTGAGCCGATAGAAGAAAAAATTGCACAACGTCTTGCGGGCGCTCAACAAGTGGTGGTGGTCGGTAACGGACGCGGATATTTATGCGCGTTGATAACCGGGCAAGCTACCGGTGCGGATGCACAGAGGGTGATCGACGCCATCAATGCTGACTTGCCGCATTACCGGCAGATTCGGAATTTCTCAATACTGCCAGGAGTTTTTACCGCGGAGGATGGCCTGCTTACCGCCAACGGGAAACTGCGCCGCGATGCGATTGACCGGCGCTTCTCAGCGGAAATTGCCACCATGTACAGTGGGAAATCGGCATGAAATCATTTGCCGGAAAGACGCTGCGGTGGAATTGGAATGACGGCGTAGTGGAGTTGACGCTGGATCGCGAGCCGGCTAATGAGATTGGCACGGCGATGCTTGACGATTTAGAAAAATTCGTTGCCGCGATCGACGCACTGGCCCCGGAGACGTCTGTTTGCATTATTTCCAGTGCGCGAAAGCACGGATTTTCGGCGGGTGCCGATTTGCGCGAGCTTTACGATGGCGCGGCGCCTCTGCACGGCGCGGAGCGACTTGCAGGCGTGCGCCAATTTTTGGAACGCATTCACGCGGTATTGAATGCGATCGACGCGGCGCCTTTTGTAACCATTGCGGCGGTGCACGGAATTTGTTTTGGTGGCGGACTGGAACTGGCGTTGGCCTGCGACATTATTGTCGCCGACAAAATAGCGCGATTTGCATTTCCCGAATTGCGGCTGGGATTAATCCCTGGATTTGGCGGGATACCGCGATTGAAACGCGATTTGGGGAACGGATTCGTGCGCGATTTGTTGTTCACCGGCCGCAGCGTAAACGCTACGCGAGCGCAGGCCGTCGGACTGGTGTCGCAACTCGCAGCGGAAGGGGAAGCGTTGAACGTGGCACGTTCGAACGCGGGTCAGATCAAGAAATTTGATTCCTTTGTACGCTCGGCCGCTAAGAAATTCCTAAAGCCCATCCCGCACGAGGAACTGCGCCGGGAAATCGATTTGTTTTGTGAGCTGTTTGCACGGCCCGCAGTGATGGCCGCCCTGAAGAAATTCGTCGAATCGACTGATACCATGCCGTATCTGCCATAAGACTGCGGCGTTCGTTTCAGATAGATATAATGGAGTGAAGATGCGCACCGTGGAACAAACCACTCAGGAAGTTCTCGACCTCGCGGCGAAGCATTTTCAAGTCGCGCAAGGTTCACTGGCGGCCGACGACGATTTTTTTAAAAAGCTTGGAATTAACAGCTTGCAAGCGCTCGAATTGCTGTCGCGCCTGGAGAATCATTTCGGTATTGAATTGCCCGACTATGAAGTGCAGGGCGTGAGCGATTTTCGCACGTTGGCATCGCGCATACAGTCCCGCCTGTAATGCTGGATCTTTCCAAATACCAATCTATCGGAGGCGCATTAAAAGATGCCGTGGAGGTGTTTGCCAATGAAATCTGCCTCATCGAGGCGGATCGCGAGCGAGAAAATCACCGGCTAACGTACCGCGAATTTCGAGATCGCGCGGTGCCGGTCGCGAAGGCGTTGCAGGATGCGGGATTTGCAGCGAGCGATCGCGGTGCAATTATCATGACTAATCAGTCCAAATGGCTGATCGCAGCGTACGCGATATTTTATTCAGGCGGCGTGTTGGTGCCGCTCGATTACAAATTGACGGCGGATGAGCAGTGGCAACTGCTGAAACATTCGGGCGCGCGCGTGCTCATCACAGAATATCCGATCTGGAGGCAATTGAGCGTGGCAAAAGGCCGCGAGGCTGCCACAGAACTCCAAATGGTCATCGTCACCGAAGCCCCGATAGAAACGGACTTGCTTGGCGGTGTGCGCTGGGAAGTTTCCAGCACGCACACCGGTGAGCCGGAATTTCGGTCGCGCACCCGAAGCGATGCCGCGACGATTGTGTATTCCTCGGGAACCGGCGGCCGGCCAAAAGGCTGCGTGATGACGCATGAAAATTATCTGGAGCAATGCGTAGCGCTCACTTCGCTCTACCCATTCGCTCCCGGAATGCGCTATCTCAGCATCCTGCCAACAAATCACGCTATTGATTTCATGGTGGGGTTTTTTGGGCCGTTCATTTGCGGAGCGGCGGTAGTACATTTGAGAACCTTGCGCCCGGAATATGTGCGCGAAGCATTTGTGAAATACAAAATCACGTATGTAAGCCTGGTACCGCTGGTGTTGAAGAATTTGCAGAAAGGATTGCAGGCGCGCTTCGATGCCTTGGCTCCCCGGAAACGTAGAGTGTTCGATGCGCTGGTTGCGGTCAACAAAGCGCTGACCAAAAGCACACCGCTGCTGGCACTGAGCCGGCGCTTATTGAAACAGGTGCACGAAGCGTTCGGCGGGGAATTACGCGCGATTATTGTTGGCGGCGCGTTCACCGAGCCGCAGACGCTTCAATTTTTTTACGACCTGGGAATTCCTGTCACGAATGGATACGGGCTCACGGAAGCGGGCACCGCCATTACCGTGAACGACTTGAAACCATTTCGCGCGGACACCGTGGGTAAGCCGCTGCCGGGCATGGAGGTGCGCGTGCTTCATCCGGACGCCAACGGCATTGGCGAAGTGGCGGTGCGGAGCAAAACGGTGATGTCCGGTTATCTGAATGAACCGGAGCTGACGGCGGAAACGATTGTGAATGGCTGGCTAATGACCGGCGATTTGGGACGCTTCGATCTCAGCGGACACTTGCAGCTCTTTGGGCGCAAGAAAAACATGATTGTCACGGAAGAAGGGAAAAATATTTATCCAGAAGACGTGGAAAGTGCGTTCGAAAGCTTGCCGGTAAAGGAATCTTGCGTGTTTGCGGCGAATTATATCTGGCCGCAGCGCACCATGGTGGGCGAGCAACTCATTCTGGCAATACATTTGGAACTGGGACAATCCCTGACGGCCGCATTGCGCGAGGACATTACGGCGCGAAATAACCGCCTGCTAAACTACAAGCGCGTTCGCGGCATCGTGTTGGTCAACGAAGATTTTCCTCGCACCGCTTCTATGAAAATTAAAAGAAACGTCCTGGCCGAGACACTCGCGAAACTCGACCGCAGCAGCGCAGTTCTGGAACTGTAAGCGCCACACTGCAGAGCACAAAGCAATTTTCGGGAGAGAATAAGCCCGCATGGAACGATTTTTTGCCATCGTGAACCCAGCAGCCGGCGGAGGACGATCCGCGAAACTGGCGGGCCCGGCGCTCGAACGCCTGCGCAAGGGCGGCTTGGAAGTGGATGAGGTAACTACCGGCGCTCCGGGAGATGCGGTGCACCTCGCACGCGATGCGTATGCGCAAGGCTACCGCCGCTTTCTTGCTGTGGGCGGGGACGGCACCGGACATGAAATTTTGAACGGAATTTTTGGCCGCGCGACGATTGCACAACGCGCCGGAGCAGAACGTCGGACGGCGGCACAAAGCGCGACGGCAGAACGCGCAGCCGGCGATCGCGTGGCCATGGGTTTTCTTCCACTAGGCACAGGCAATTCTTTTCTACGCGACTACACGCGCGAAGGCGCTAAAGCATCCTTGCAAGCGTTGCTTGAGAGTCGCACACGCACTATCGATTTGATGCGCTTGACGCACTCCTCCGGGGAAATGTACTCGTTCAATCTGGTAAGTGTGGGCTTTACCGCCAATGTGGGCGCATTGACGAATCGCCATTTCAAACCCTTCGGCCACCTCGGATATTTGCTGGGAGTTTTTGTGCGGCTGGCGCAGTTGCGTCCGCTCACGTTCGCGGTTCGCTGCGATGATGATCGCGAGTGGGACCGGCGCCCATGCCTCTTTCTGACTTTTAATAACAGCGCATATACCGGCGGAACGATGTGGATCGCTCCCAGTGCCGACCCCAGCGACGGCTTGATCGAGTATGTACATTGGGGACCAATCGGGCGACTCGCCGCGCTCCGCATGTTGCCGACCATTTACGATGGCAGGCATATGCAGCATCCACAGGCCTCGCGACGCGCGGTGCGCCACGTGGAATTCAATATGCCGAAGGCGGTGGATGTAATGGTCGATGGCGAGGTGCTGGCGCTGCAATGCCGCGCGTTGGACATCGTGCCTGCCGCGGTGGACGTATACATATGAAGCGCGCTTTTCTGGCGGTGCGCGCTGCAATTTTATGGGTACTCAGCCTGCTGCATTTTTTCATTGTCGCGCCCACGCTGGTTTTCCTGGGGATATTTCTCGATCCACGAAAACACGATTATCTGCAGCGCGGCCTGTGCCGGCGCATCGTGTTTTTATCCGGCGCGCGAATGGAGGTGCAACGCTCGCCGGGCTTCGATCCCCGGCGCACCTGTTTTTTCATGGTGAACCACGTCAACATCTTCGATCCTTTTTTTTTGTATGCGGCGATCCCGCAGTTTGCGCGCGGCTGGGAACTGGAATCGCACTTTAAAATCCCCGCGTATGGCTGGTTGATGAAACGATTCGGGAATGTCCCGGTGCCCGATGTGCGGCGCCCCTCGGATTTGAAACGCATGTGGCGGTTGACGCAGGACGCCATTGACGGCGGCACCAGCCTGATTATTTTTCCGGAAGGGAAGCGCACGCGCGATGGCCATGTTGGCGAATTTCAGGACGGCGGCTTTCGAGTAGCGCAGCAACTGAGCATTCCCATCGTGCCGGTAACCTTGGTGGGCTCATATCAACACCACCGCACGGGGCACTGGATGCTGTGGCCGGCGATCGTCACGGTAATATTTCACGACACCATCGACACCACCGCGATGAAGAAAACCGAAGTGATCGAGCTACGCGATCACGTGCGCCGGATTATTGCAGAGCCCGTCGAAGCGCGCCTGAAGAAAACTGAAGAAACTGAGTTTAGTGGGGATGACCAATAATGCCTCAACTCTTTTGCTGTCAACTCTTTTGCTTGAACTTTTTCCCGAACCACACGGGTGAAGATCCGTGCGTCTCCGGTGGGCTGGCCCAGTGAAAGTGGTAGTGCTCTGCAATAAGGAAGAAATCAATGCCTCGCCTGCGATAGTTACAAGGAACGCGGTCGCAAGGAGCTTCAAGAAATCATGAGGCGCCCCCCTTGCGAGGATTTGCCAACACGAGTGTTCGCGCCGTTTACATCCCATAAGACCAGAATGTAATGG
>DASYJM010000343.1:0-7482 GCA_035996445.1 Candidatus Acidiferrum sp.
AAACACATGCTCGCGGTGGAAGCGTGCGTTCGCGCGTATGCGCGCAAATTCGGCGCGGACGAAGATCTGTGGGGGATTACCGCGCTGGTGCACGATTTCGATTACGAGCGTTGGCCCAACAATGATCACGCCGCGGACAAAGAGCATCCCGCCGCAGGCGCAAAAATCCTGCGCGAGCTCGGGTATCCGGACGAAACGGTGCGCGCGATTCTTTCCCATGCGGACTACACAAATGTGCCGCGCGAATCTCAGTTGGAGCACACACTTTTTGCCTGCGACGAACTGGCTGGATTTCTCACCGCATGCTCGTACGTAAGACCCTCCAAAAGCATTCTGGATCTGGAAGTCGATTCAGTGAAAAGGAGGCTGAAAGATAAGGCCTTCGCAAAGGGCATTAACCGCGAAGATGTTCGCAAAGGCGCCGAAGAATTGGGAGTGCCTCTGGAAGAACATGTGCAGTTTTGTATCGCGGCTTTGCGGGAAAATGCTGACGCGCTAGGCCTACGCGGAAGTTTGTAAATCGCAAGGAAGCGCAACGTGAATCGCACAACTCCCTAAGTTCATGCTTTGGCAGCCTGTTCACGAAATTGGTCTGCAGATTCTTTCAGGAAGTCATCCATTTTTGTTGGCGCGCGATCGAGGAGCGATTCAAGCGTGCCATCGACTTTTGATGCTTTGCCGGACGCGTAGTATTCCTGCAATTCAAGCAGGGCGGTGATCATGAAGTCCGGCATGCCCATATCTGAAAGCGCTTTGCGCTGGGCGTCGGGAGGGATGTCGACGTACTGCACCTTGCGACCCGTAGCCTTGGAAATTTTTTCGGCGACTTCCGCGTAGGAGAGCGCCTCCGGACCATTTAGTTCATATATTTTCCCGGCGTGCTGGACCGGGGAGCGAAGTATCCTGGCGGCAGCTGCGGCAATGTCGCGCAGGTCGAGGTGGCTGATTTTTGCATCTCCTGCGGATTGATAAAACGCACCTTGAGCGCGAATGGAGGCAGCAAAATAAGCGATGAGATTCTGCATAAAACCGTTGGGCCGCAGAATAATGTAGCCCATCCCTGACCCCTTGAGTTTATCTTCCACTTTGCGGTGCCAGCTGGGGAATGATTTTGAGAAGTCTCCGGCTCCGAGCGCGGAGTTTAGAACAATGTGTTTGACGCCGGCTTCACGGCAAGCATCGATCATGTTGCTTTCCAGTTCGACCAGTTCTTGCACCGGTGAGCAAACAAGATAGACGGTGTCGACGCCCTCGAGAGCTCGCCGCAGTGATTGCTTGTCTGCAAAGTCGGCGATGGCGGCGGTGGCACCTTGCGACAATTTGGCGCCCTCTTCCTTAGAGCGAACCATGGCGCGCACGCCGTTGCCACTCTTTAAAACCTCACGCAGGACTGCGCCTCCAGCGTTGCCGGATGCTCCTGTGATTAAGATCATGACTATCTCTCCTCGGTTAGCGCGCGCGAATCGCGGTAAGGCCGTAAAAATTCCCAATGCCGCTCGTGGCGCCTACGACAGGATCTTATAACAGGGATGTGACGGTGGGGAGATCGGCCCGATTGGCCTAGGTCGCCAAAGCATCTTTCGAAAACAGTAAGTTAGAGGTATCCTCCGCTGGCCGCCGATAACTAGACCGCTTCGCCGCTGGAATTGAATCGCAATGGTTTGCGCGCGAAGCGCGGGGAGAACTAGCGATGATACGCAACTTTCGTGTCCGCCTGGATATTGCGAGCGTGATTCTGTTTTGCGCAGGGTGGGGGCAGATTGCTTTTGCCCAATCTGCCGCGTATGGCCCCCATCTCTGGGATAAGCCTTTAGATCCAAGCATTTTTGAGAAACGGGTCACTGAGCAACTTGACCTCGCTCAGAAGTCTATCGACCAAGTGCTGGCAGTTAAGGGGCCACGCACGATCGAAAATACTCTTGCGCCTTATGACGACGCTATCGAGAAACTGGACACTGCTAACGCCCAGTCTGGCGTCATGCAGATCGCCAGCCCGGAAGCCAGTGTGCGCGATCGTGCGCAAGCTATGGTGCAGAAAGTCAGTGCGCTCGCTACGGCTCTTTCCCTCAATCAAGCTGTTTTCAACGCGTTATCAGATCTTGATGTATCCATGGCGGATTCTGCTACGCAATACTATGTCAAGCGCATACTGCTCGAATTCCGGATTGCGGGAGTGGACAAAGACCAAGCAACTCGCGCAAGGATCCAGACCCTCAACGACGACATCACCAAGCTGGTCACCCAATTTCAGCGAAACGTCCAGGACTCCCGGCTAACCGTGGTGGTCAAGAATCCGGCGGAACTTGACGGCCTACCGCAGGACTACCTCAGCCTCCACAAGCCGGCGGCAGACCGCAGCATCACTCTGACAAGCGATTCACCCGATGTAACTCCGGTTCTCAAGTTTGCCAAGGATGCTGACTTGCGCCGCCGCATGTACCTTGCCTATAACGGCCGTGCTTATCCCCAGAACATGAGTGTGCTCGCCGATTTGCTGAAGAGGCGTGAGGAACTCGCGAAAGTCGTCGGCTACAAGAGCTGGTCGGATATGACCGCAGCAGACAAGATGGTGCTCAATTCTCAAACAATAAGCCATTTTATAGACCAGATCGACGCTGCGTCGCGCCCGGTCGCCGAGCGTGAATACCAGATGTTGTTGACGCTGGCGCGTAAAGAGCGTCCTTCACTTGTGAATATCTCCAGTGCGGATGGGCAGTATTATCTCGAGCAGTTTCGCAGAGCTAACTTTGACTTTGATTCTCAGGCGGCACGGCAGTATTTCCCGTACGACCGAGTGCAACAGGGGCTTCTGGATGTCGCATCCCGATTGTTCAGCGTTAGCTTTCGGCCCGTCCAGGATGCTGTGATCTGGGACCCTTCGGTAAGCACCTTTGACGTTTTTGACGGGAACCAACAGTTGGGCCGCATCTATCTAGATATGCATCCTCGGCCTGGAAAAGATCAGTGGTTCAGTTCTGATCCGGTGCTCGATGGTAAGCGAGGGAAGCAGCTGCCCGAGGTTGCTTTAATTTGTAATTTTCCGGGTGGGAAATCGGGCGACCCCGGCTTTATGGAATATGGCGACGTATCCGCGTTCTTTCACGAATTCGGACATCTGATGCACTGGATTTTTCAAGGACAGCAGAAGTGGGCAGGATATGGCAACAATCTTGAAGCTGATTTTGGCGAAGCTCCGTCGATGATGCTTGAGGAGTGGATGCATGATCCGAAGGTACTCGCCATCTTCGCGCACGATCCTCAACATGGTCAGCCGATTCCTGCTGATCTAGTTCGGCGTGCAAATCTGGCCGATGCCTTTGGCCGCGGGCTTCAGACTCGCTACCAACTGGTATACACAAATGTGTCCTTCGATCTGCATAACTCGACACCTGATTCAGCCAAGCTAGAGCGCGAGATGGCGGATAACGTTAAGCGATTCCTACCTTACCAAGTCGTAGAAGGTAATCATGGGATCGCATCCTTCACGCACCTGGGAGGGTATTCGTCTATTTATTACACCTACTTGTGGGACCACGTGATTGCCGAGGACTTTTTGAGCAAGTTCGACCACAACGACTTATTGGCTCCCGCGATAGCTCGGCGTTACCGAACCACCGTGCTGGAAAAGACCGGCTCCATGCCGGCTAACGAATTGGTGAAGAATTTTCTTGGGCGTCCTCAGGCGGTCGATGGCTTTGTCGCATGGATGAACCAGGAATTTGAAAAATTACCTTCCGATGCAAAGAGTCCGGGGCACTAGCCGCAGGAATTGAGCCAATTTTACGGCTCGCTTCTTAACCGCACAGACACGGTTGCGCGGCATTTCCTGCCCGGGGTGAATCACGTTAGAATTGTAGAGAATGTTTACGCAGATAGACGGGTTTGAGGCCAACGTAAGCAAGCATCCGCGGCGCAAGACTTATGCCGTGAAGGTCGGGCATGTGCGCGTAGGCGGTGGTGCGCCTGTCGTGGTGCAGTCCATGACCAACACGGACACCGCGGACGTTGAGTCCACATTTCGCCAGACCGTCGAGCTGGCTGAGGCGGGTTCGGAGATTGTGCGCTGGACCGTCAATGTGCCGGAAGCGGCCGCGGCGGTGCCGCTCATCAAGAAACGCCTGTTGGAAGCCGGTTGCGCCGTCCCGATTATCGGGGATTTTCACTACAACGGGCACGTATTGCTGACGAAATACCCCGAATGCGCGGCAGCTCTGGACAAATATCGCATCAATCCCGGCAATGTGGGCGCGGGCCAACGGCGGGATGAGCAATTCTCCACCATCTGCAAAGTGGCGCGGGATCATGGCAAGCCGGTGCGCATCGGCGTGAATGGCGGCTCGCTGAATCAAGAACTGGTCATGCAGAAAATGCAGGAGAATACCGACCTGAATCTGGGCAAAGAATCCGAACAAATCATTAATGAATGCATGGTCCTGTCCGCGCTGCAATCAACGGAGTTGGCGCTGGAATCGGGATTGCGGAACGATCAGATCATCATTTCCTGCAAAACTTCGCGGCCACGGGACCTCATTATCGTTTACCGCGACTTGAGCGCGAAGACAGATCAGCCGCTGCATCTGGGTTTGACGGAAGCGGGTATGGGCACCAAGGGCCTAGTGTGGTCCGCTGCTTCGCTGGGTGTGCTGCTGTACGACGGCATCGGGGATACGATTCGCGTTTCTCTAACGCCGCGTCCAGGCGGCGACCGCCGCGAAGAAGTGTACGCAGCTTGCGAACTCTTGCAGTCGCTGGGGCTGCGATCGTTTTCTCCGAGTGTTACGGCGTGCCCGGGATGCGGGCGGACTACCAGCACAACGTTTCAGGAGCTGGCGGAGAGCGTTCAAGACTACATTCGGAATATGATGCCCATCTGGAAGACGCAATATGACGGCGTGGAGGAATTGACGCTGGCAGTGATGGGCTGCATCGTAAATGGGCCCGGTGAGTCGAAAGCCGCGAACATTGGTATTAGCTTGCCGGGAACGGGCGAAGCGCCGCGCTGCCCGGTCTATATCGATGGGAAAAAAGATGTGACGCTCGAAGGCACTTACGCGGAACTGGCAGTAGCGTTTCAGGCCCTGGTGGATAACTACATTCAGAAAAAATACCCGCGCAAGGCAGTGGAAGCCGCTCCCGCGGGGCGCTGAGGAATCCAGTGAAAATTACCCGCGAAGATGTGGTGCGTGTGGCGGAACTTGCCTACCTGGACTTAAGCGAAGACGAACTGGAAAAGTACCGGCGCCAAATCGACGAGATTCTCGATTACATCGGCAAATTAAACGAGTTGGATACCTCGGGTGTGGAGCCCATGGCCCAGGTGTTGGCCGACGACCAGGCCGCGGATGCCACCATGCGCGAAGATCTGGTAGTGCCCAGCGCTGTGGCGGAAGATGTTCTTCGCCAGGCGCCCGATGCGGAACCGCCTTATTTCCGCGTGCCCAAGGTAATTGAACGCTAGGGCATGGGAGCAGTGAGTCTATATACCTTGGTTAGGGGACTCACAATTCATTCGTTTAAAAATTCCGCGAAAGAAGAGCTCTAACTTTGACGACCGCGTGGACAATCGATGGGGTTCGAACGGCGCTGACCGAGAAAAAGATTTCCGCCCGCGAACTTGCTACCGAATTTTATAAGCGCATCGAGGCGCGTAACCCGGAATTAAACGCTTTCCTGGCGCTTTCCCCCGAGCGTGCCCGCAAGCAAGCAGACAGAATCGATGCGTTGATCGCGGCAGGCAAGCCATTGCCCGCCATGGCTGGCGTGCCCATTGCCGTGAAGGATGTGATCAGCACACGCGGAATCGTCACGACATGCGGATCCAGAATATTGAAAAATTACGTGCCGCCATATGACGCTACAGCCATCGAAAGGCTGGATGCGGCGGGTGCGATAATCCTGGGCAAAACCAATTGCGATGAGTTTGCGATGGGCAGCTCCAATGAAAACTCAGCCTATGGGCCGGTCAAGAATCCTGCCTCCACGGACCGTGTGCCGGGAGGATCTAGCGGGGGCTCAGCGGCGGCGGTTGCGGCTGGACTGGCGGTAGCCGCGCTAGGCACGGATACGGGCGGGTCAATACGCCAACCGGGCTCTTTTTGCGGGGTACCGGCCGTGATGGGCAGTTACGGGCGGGTGTCGCGCTACGGATTGATTGCGTTCGCATCTTCGTTGGACCGCATCGGCCCTTTCGCGACGAATGTTAAAGATGTTGCTGCAGTGCTGGGCGTTATCGCGGGCCGAGATCCCCACGACGCAACTTCGACGACGGCGGCCGTCCCTGATTACCAAAAGGAGATAACGAAACCCGTAAAGGGATTGCGCCTGGGGGTTCCCAAGGAATATTTCGGAGAAGGCATGGACCCGGCGGTACGGCAAAAAATTGAAGCGGGCCTGGAGATTTACAGAAAACTCGGATGCGAGCTGGTGGACATCCGCATGCCGCACACTGATTACGCTATCGCTACGTACTACATCATCGCTACCGCGGAAGCGAGCTCCAACCTGGCGCGTTATGACGGCGTGCGATTTGGATTGCGCGTGGACAGCGATTCTTTGCTTGCAATGTATCGAAAAACTCGTGGAGCGGGATTCGGTGACGAGGTAAAACGCCGGATTGTGCTGGGAACTTATGTATTATCGGCGGGATATTACGACGCCTACTATTTGAAAGGGCAAAAAGTAAGAGCCTTGATCGCGAAAGATTTCAGAGATGCATATGAGAAGGTGGATGCCATCGTGACGCCCACTTCGCCGGTGCCTGCGTTTCGGATAGGGGAACGCTCGCAAGATCCGCTACAGATGTATCTTGCTGATATATATACAGTTACTGGATCTTTGGCGGGGGTGCCAGGCATCTCGGTTCCGTGTGGGAAGGTCTGCGGAAAACTTCCCGTAGGACTACAGATCTTTGGCGCGCCGTTCGCCGAGGCGAGAATGCTGCAACTCGCGTATGCGTTTGAGCAAGCTGGTGGTGCCAGCGTTTAGTTTCTCTCTTCCGGATGAAGTCGACAGGCCTGCTTGTAGCGGTTACTCATTATGACTGTATCGCGCGCCTCCAACCTGGCGCTTCCTTGAGAAATTATTTGTGTCCCGCAATTTGTTTTGACGACTTCTCGGCACCACTGTCGAAATGATGACACGGCGTCATCTCGGAAGGTTGAATTTTTACTTCATAGCGTCAAGAAATCTGTGATTCTGTTAAAACTGCGTAAAAAAGTCAGTAAAAGACTGTAGAGATTAATGCTTAACTTCCCACCGAGGGAGTTTGTGGTACCGAAAACTGTAGCGACTTTGCAAAATAGGGACATTTTTACGCGCGGGATTTTCATAATTCAATTTGCAAACGCTCGATTTGGGGGCGAAACAGTGCGAAAAGCAGGCGAATTGACTGCTAATTTGACGAAAGTACCAGCCAGTAGTTTTCCGTCCATAGAACGGAACGACTATTGCTCTGAATTCCATGCAGCCGATACGATGCTTCCA
>DASYJM010000344.1:0-4462 GCA_035996445.1 Candidatus Acidiferrum sp.
GTGAAATTGAATTTGTCGCAACGTGCCTTTGCTCGCGTGGGCTTGTTGGCCATGGGTTTATCAGTCCTTTTTGGAGTGGTCGCGATTTTTTGCGATGCGCGACGTTGCTACAATCTCGCGCGGCACATTCAAGCTAGTGTCGCTAATGAGACCACGTTAGCAGATGCTTTCCACAGTCGATATATCGCTTATTTCCGGAGCCTGACGCTATGTAATTGGATTCAACGGCTCGCCTTTCTGACCGGAATTGCCGCAACGGTCATTTATACGTTTAGCCTCGTCACCTGAACTATGCCGATGCAGGGTAAGTTCAAGGGTTGGATTAAGGGAAAGCCCTTTGGCTTTATTACGCCCGTCGACGGATCACAAGATGTGTTCCTTCATCACAACACTGTGGGAGATCCAACGCGGGTTGTGGACGGTACAGTTCTTCAGTTCGAAGTGGTGGACACGCCACGCGGCCCCCACGCAAATAAGATTGAAATCCTTTCGGTCGGCGAATCGTCCTCCGAGGGTACGGGTAGCGTAATTCTCGCGGGCACCGAAGGAGAGGTCATATTTTGGTCAGATTTGGGATACGGCTTCATTCAGGGCACGGAATTTAAGGACGACGTTTTTGCCCATTATAGCAGTCTCGCATTGTGTGAAGATGGTTATCTCAACGAGGGAGACATAGTCAGATTCGACGCCGTGGAGGGTCCCAAAGGGATAGAAGCGAAGAACGTTGAGGCTGTCGGCTGGCGGTCGGCGGGTAGTGCGCTTAATCGATTCGCAGATATGGGGAATCCTCGATGGTTTTTCCGCCTCAAAGGTATGGCAGAGGAAGAAGATTGGTATTACCGCCACAGCAAATCACCGCACCAGTTTCCGGTCCTGCGCAGTTATATTCATTTCACTTTTCAGAGGTTGCAGGAAATGAAAGGCGGCCTCGCGATCACCAACGACGAACAACACGCAACGTTCAATACCGGCCTCGTTACCACAAATCAGGAAGAGATTTACGGTGTATTTTTCAAGAATCCTACTGTCGGTCGCCAACCTTGGAAATTGAGGGCATTTCTGAAAGCAAGTGACCGAGATTTTCTAAATCATTTTGGCGCGAATCCGCCGCCTCTCGCCGAATACTTCCAAGACCCGCATGAGCTTCTGTTCGATCGCCGGCTCCCATTGTACGTCAGCATAGATCACGTCCTGCGACATATTGAGCGTTTTCCGGAGGGACTCCGGGACAATTTGTATTTATCTCGACAACTTTTGGTAAGTGCGGAGGTCCAGACGAAGAAACGTGTGTACAGAAATTACAAGACGGCTATACCACAGTATTTTCGTGAAGGAGGCGGTGTGGGCACTCTTCAGCTTTTGCTCCCGATCTGCCTGCAAAATCCATCGAGGGCCGACCTCGCCCTTACCGTAGAAAGAACCGAACAGGGCGACGCTTACCGAGGATCAACCGTTCTTACCTTAGATATGGCTTACAATAACGCGCGATTACTAGCTCGACCCGACACCGAATGGCTGCAGCCCTGAATATCGAAGAGGGGCTTCTTGACGTTGCGTTTTCACGCGGTTAGCCAGTCGTTGGCCGAGGCCCACGCCCGATCGACGAGGCCTCGATGCGATTCTGCAGCGCTTTAGCGAACTCGGGTAGGCCTTCGTTCGTCCATCGCACGAAGTTATACTGGCGAGTGTCGAAGTGGACGTTATCGAGTTCTTCCCTCTGAACCGTCCAGATCACTGGACGACCAAGACCGACCGCAAACCCAGCCTCGAAATAAATCCCACCCCGGTTGACGCTGAAGTCGGCGACCAAAAACTTGCATTGACGGATTGTTGCGACGATTTCGTCGTCGATGCGGTTGTTGTGCTCAACACGATCTATCCGAATGGGGTTGTAGCCAGCGCGTTGAATTCCGGGTCGAAGCCCGAACTCGAAAAGCTTCGAGTACTTCGGATCGAATGACATCGCCACGAATGCCCTATCTGAGTCAACAGTACCACCTCTGAGATCTTCAACGCGCGCCCAGCCTCGCGGGGTCAGCTTGAACCCGCCCGTAACGTAAGTGCGAACGAGGCCTTCCTGTTCAAGAAAATCCTGAAGGACATACTGTAATTCATCAAAAGACTGTGCCCAGCAGGTAGACTGCAGTTCAAATGATTCACGGAGGAGATCGTCGCATTGACTCGCATCCGTAAGGAGCTGCGCCCGCCCTTTCGCAAAGTGGAAATCGACTGTTATATGCTGACCCCCGACGGGGTATTTCCGGGCCAGCGCAAGCAGTCCTTTCATGGCCTTCTCTCCAACCGAAGGCGTCCTAAGAGATCTCAGAAACTTCAGATCTGCGTTGAGGATGACGATGCCTCGGTTCTCTCGAATGTACCCCGAGATGTTTGCCGCTTGTTCGAAATTGAATGAGTCCTGTCCGATAAAAGCCTCCGCCTCGGCGGAGATTTGGTAGGAGCCGCAGCGCAGACATGTAACGTGGAAATGGCCATCGCTCGTAATGCGTAACAGCGGCGTCCGACAAAAGTAACACTGGTGCACGATCGAAACTGTGATCTAGAGCTGGCGCCAAGTCACGCCGCGTTAACTTCGCGGTCGTCTACACAAACCTCGCTTGATTTACCCCTCCGGATTCAGCGGGAAGTGTTTGTTTTTCAAATTTTCGGGGACGCGAGCGGTTTGTTCGGATTCGCTTGGCGGTTTTTTTGGCGCGGCACATGTAGGCGGTGGCGTGGGCGAGGACCTGGCAGCGCGAATGGAGGATTGAGGATCGCGAATGGCGAAGACCCAGCAGAATTCGCTTCTGGCAACTGGCGTGTGACCGGTACGGCCAGCTCGATGTTCTCGTATCGGAATTCACAGGTTGCCCTGTCCGCCTGCTCCATCGTAAATCCTCCACATGAATCCAAACAAAGCACTTTGGGAAAAGGGCGACTTCACGCGTATTGCCGAGACCATGCGCGAAAGCGGAGAGGCGCTCGTGCAGCGACTCGGAATCACCAAAGGAATCAAGGTCCTGGATCTCGCATGCGGCGATGGCACCACGGCACTGCCCGCGGCCAAGCTCGGAGCGGAGGTGCTCGGCGTTGATATCGCACAAAACCTGGTCGAGGCGGGAAAGAGGCGGGCCGCGGAGAATGGCCTGACCAACTGCACGTTTCAGGAAGGCGATGCGTCTAATCTGGAGCAGCTGCCGGATCAGGCGTTTGATCTCGTGGTCAGTATCTTCGGAGCGATGTTTGCGCCCAAGCCGTTCGAGGTCGCCAAAGAGATGGTGCGCGTGACCCGGCCGGGAGGCCGGATCGTAATGGGCAACTGGATTCCCAACGATCCGACGTTGGTGGCGCAGATTCTGAAGATCAGCTCAAGCTACACGCCGCCGCCGCCGGAAGGTTTTGTCAGCCCGATGACGTGGGGGATCGAGAGCAACGTGATCGAGCGATTCGTCGGCGCAGGAGTCCCGACAGAGAAAATCTCCTTCGCGCGCGACACATTTACCTTCAACTTTCCCGGCTCACCGTCGGCGTTCGTGGATGAATTCAGGAAATACTACGGGCCAACCATGAATGCATTCGAAGCCGCAGAAAAGAACGGTCGAGCGGCTGACCTGCAGAAGGAGTTGGAAGAGCTGTTCAACAGCCAGAACAAAAGCCCGAGCAAGGATGCCACTTCCATTCCTGCCACTTTCCTGCGCGTTACAGTTGGGCTTTGATCGAGGAGACGAAGGAACGGGTAAGTCGCGGAGGGATATCGGAAGTTAGCCGGTGGTGCCAACCACCGGTACGCTGCGAACGAGAGCGGCGGAAATCTCGCGGCGCTATTCCATCGCCCCGCCGGGGCTTGCCGCATTTCCATCCGTGTCCGGTGGTTGGCACCACCGGCTAAGCTCCGTAACGCCTCCGGCGTCAAAACGACCAGAAGCGTTCTGTCGTCCCTGACGGGACTCGCGCCATTGGGGACATTGTTCCCAGCGTTAAAACGCTGGGCTATTGTCGGAAGGGGACGGCGTCATAGGCGATCAGCCGAGCGATTCGCGGCGCTCAACGCCTTCCTCAACATTCACTCCTCGTGCCCGAGTTGTACTTGGGCACGCGGCTGGCTTCGAAGCTGAGCTTCGCCTCCCGCTCCGCGTCCTCATGAGACGAGAGACGAAGTGCAACTTCGTGAACAGGTGGCGTTCCCAAGTACAACTTGTGAACGAGGGAGACTTGGGAACGAGGTGGCTGGGGGACGGGGGGAATCACCTTTCCGGGTTCACCGGGAAGTGTTTGTTCTTTAAGTTCTCCGGGACGCGCTCGGTTTGTTCGGATTCAATCTCTTCGGTGGCGGCGCCTAAGGCTTCGTAGGCTTCGCGGCTCTTTTTCGCGCGGCACATGTAGGCGGTGGCGTGGGCGAGGGGAATCCGCGCTTCGGGGAGACCGACAAACTCAACGGCTTGTTGGGTGGCGATGGCGAGCGGGA
>DASYJM010000345.1:0-6888 GCA_035996445.1 Candidatus Acidiferrum sp.
CATTCAGGATGCATGGCAGCTTGGGTGCCTCGGATTCACCTGTGACACGAAAAATGTAAAGCCAATGACCGATCTGGTCAGGCGCGAAGAATAACTCGGACGGGAAGTCTGCGTGACTCCGGCCTGGCACCAACATTTCGCGCCCAAGCCTTCGGTTCGACGCAGCCATTGCTTGCAGGCAATCGGGGGAGGTTGGTTTCTTACAAATGAAATGGGATGGTTTGTTCCACGGTGCGAGACGGCAACGTGCTGACCAATTCCCTATTCAAGGATTCCTCGTGTGCGAGCGATTCGGCCCGGTGTAATCGTTGCACTCAGCGAACGATGTCAGGGTCTGCTTTCCAAGAGGCGCCGCGCGAAGCGGTGCAGGAAACGCAAATGTCCTTCGTGGCGGGGGAAAGCGCCTTTCCGTCTGCGCTTTTAAGGCCGCGGAGTTGGCGTTCATCGGAGCGCACAAGGAGCCTTAGTCGGCCCTTGTCAGCTCATGCGTGTTCACTCAGAGCCATCAAGTCGGGTGCGTAACGTTCTCCAACGACTTGAATCTGCGCGAGACGCTCGGCAATATTTTTCCGGTCGCTCTCGGTTAGGGTTACCCGGAGTGCACCCATGTTCTCCTCCAAATAACGAACGCGCTTTGTCCCAGGGATGGGCACAATATCTTTGCCCTCCGACAGGACCCAGGCCAGCGCCAATTGCGCAGGTGTCACGCCTTTTTCGCTAGCCAATTCCTTGATTGTTGCAGCCAGCTTGAGGTTTTCTTGCAGCGCCTTCTCTCCGAAACGGGGATTCGTCCGTCGCCAATCGCTTGGGTCGAGATCTTCGAGTTTTTGGATTGCACCTGTCAAGAACCCGCGCCCAAGAGGACTGTAGGACACGAAAGTGATGTCGAGTTCGCGGCAAGTCGCCAACACGCCGTTGACCGCCACTTCGCGCGACCAAAGCGAATACTCACTTTGCAACGCTGCGATCGGGTGGACTTTCGCAGCGCGCCGCAGCGTTCGCGGGCCGGCTTCCGACAGTCCAATCGTTCGGACCTTGCCCGCCGAAACGAGTTCGGCCATCGCGCCAACGGTTTCCTCGATCGGAACGTTCGGATCAACGCGATGCTGATAATAGAGATCGATCGTTTCGATGCCCAGCCGATGAAGGCTCGCGTCGCACGCACGGCGGACATTCTCAGGCGAACTATCCACGCTCCGGATTCCGTCGGAACCGATACGGAAGCCAAACTTAGTCGCGACGACGACGCTGTCGCGAGGAACCTCGCGCAAAAAACGTCCTAACAATTCCTCGTTTTTGTACGGACCATAGACCTCGGCCGTATCCAGGAAGTTGCCGCCAAGCTCCAAATATCGGCGAAGAACTTGCAGAGATTCCACTTCATCCGCTGGTCCATAGGCGGTGGACATTCCCATGCAGCCAAGGCCCAGTGCCGAAACCTGCGGCCCAGCCTTTCCCAATTTTCGGTGTTCCATGTTCCCTCCCCACTGTGGGTTCTCCTGTAGGATGTTTTGAGTTTGATGAACGGTATGCCATTGAGCCAAAGAAGGTGAAGGGAAGGACTATGTGCCTTCCCACACTGCAATGTACTGAGTTCATTGCGCAGGGACGCTGTTGTTGCGCTCGCTGGAACGAAGTGGAAGCTTTTGAAAGAAGCAGCGTACGGATCAAGCGCACGGTTGGCTAGGAGGGACCGTATGATTCGCTGAGGGGATTCTCTGGAATCAAAAGTATGGTGGAATATGGCGACGGCACCGCGCACAAGAACCCGTTGATGTTGCATTAAGCAAAACCACCGTTGACGCGAATGACTTGACCATTGACCCACTCGCCCTGCGGACTCACAAAAAATGCAACCAAGCTAGCTGTGTCTTCTGGTGTGCACAAGCGGTTCAATGGCGATATATTGGCGATGGTTTGCAGCAGTTCCTCCGATTTGCCTTTGAGCCATTGCTCCGTCGCCGTTGCGCCAGGTGCAACTCAGTGTTTGATTTTAGGGCGCTTCGCTGAAATGCAAGGGGCAAACAGATTTGGCCGGTTAATTTTAGCTAATCGGAAATATCCGGCTTCCACGGCGAGATTAGTCCTCTGAAGTCGGCGAGGGAGGACTTATTTCGTCTAAAGAATTAGGGCGTACTTCCAAGCGGCAGATGATCTGCCGAAAGGCAGCGTGGCCAAAGATTCGGGTATCCCCGCCCGGCCTGCTGCATACTGAGCATGTGCCAACTCAGACGGAATCGATTACGCGCCTTCTCGAGGTTGTTGCCCCGGCGCGCCAACGCCTCGTGGACCATCCACTCTATCGTGAGATCCGAGACATCCAGCACTTGCGGATTTTTCTCCAATCGCATGTATTCGCTGTGTGGGATTTCATGTCCCTCTTGAAATCGCTTCAAGCTTGTCTTACCTGCGTAGCGACCCCATGGCTGCCGAGCGCGTATCCGAAGTCCCGCCGGCTCATTAATGAGATCGTACTCGGCGAGGAGAGCGACAACTTTGGCGACGGGTACATCAGTCACTTCGAGCTTTATCTGCAAGCCATGGTCGAAGCGGGAGCCGATACATCGGCAATTCGCAATCTGATCGATGAACTAAAGAGCGGCCGTGCGCTCCCAGATGCGCTCTCGGTCGCCGGACCGCCAGCCGAAGCCGTCGAGTTTGTACGAACCACGTTCTCATTCCTTCAGTTAGACAAACCGCATGTCACCGTGTCAGCGTTCACCTTCGGGCGAGAAGACCTGATTCCCGATATGTTCCGTCAGATGGTGAAAGATCTGAGGCAAAATCTTGAAACAGTGGGCCTGTTCGAGTACTACCTCGACCGCCATGTCGAGGTAGATGCTGACAGCCATGGCCCGATGGCGCTGCAGATGGTTGAGGAATTGTGCGGCTCCGACGAAAGAAAGTGGGAAGATGCTGGATTCGGAGCGGTAACCGCCTTACAAGCGCGACTCGCTTTATGGGATGGCATTCTCAGGCGCATTCGAAGAATAGCTGATTGACAGACTTCGGCCAAGATCTTCAACAGGCGACAGGGTACAGCCTGAATGACGAGGGGCGCCCGGCATATTTTCGCGTTGCCCGTCATACGACCAGAATCCGGCCCAGACCCGGTTGCAGAGACTGTGAGCGCAATCGCCTAGCAACAACGAGACTTCTTTGTGGCGAGTGTTCTTGGTTTCGATGGGTTGGTTCCCGGCGGGTGAGCCCATCTGTTCGATAGCCTGTCATCTGCAGTTGAACACTAAATCTAGAGTTAACCAGAGGTTTAAACGAAAGGTGTGCGTATGAATCGGGTCCGCATAGTGATTGTGCTAATCATGCTGATTGTGCTGGCCGTCACCCTGGCAGGTGCGTTTATGACACGCGGGGTGATGGCATATCTTCCTTTTTTGCAAGCCAGGACAGGCAACTGGACAGGAGCCTACGTACCGCCCGGAATTGTGGATCAACGGCCCTGGCAGACGGCGGCAACTCTGGCGGCTTTGGCACAGTCGTCCGAGGAGAGAGAACTCGCCCGGGATGCCGAACGCCTTGCGGATCACGAAATCGACCAGGCGTTCTCGCAATCACTGAGGCAGGCAAGTCTTGAAAAACCAAATCCAAGCGCTAAAGCATTGGCATTGCAGCAAAGGGTCACCGACCTTCAGGAGACCATCAAGAACGACCAGGCGCGAATCGCATCACTCAGCGCAGGTGCGCGCACGAAACCAGCGGGTACAGTTTCCAATGGCAGCGACTTGGAAATTGCGAAGGCGCAACTTGGCCTAGACCAAAACGAGCTGACCGATTCGATCGAAGACCTCGCCCGCGAAAGCGGAGATCAGCGAGTCAAGCTCCAGCAGGAACTAGCGGCACGCCAAGCCGTCATGAAGCAGTACAGGGATAATGCCTCTAACGACGATGGGCAAACTGCCGTCGCCTCAGCCGAACAGTACAAGACGTTAGCGCAGCAGCTATCAGCGTTGCGATCCCTCCACAACAGGAAACAACTGATTGCACAGGCTGAGCAGCTGGCGCGGGCCGACGTGGCCGCGCTGACAGCCGATCAGGCAAAGCTGAAAACAGAAGCCGTTGGCCTTGGAGATAAAGCCATTGGAGAATCAAGCTCCGAACGAATCGACCGGCTGCAAAAGATAAGCATTCAGCAAAACATCCAGAGCATCCTCAACGATCGTGTGGGAGCGCAGCAGCAACTTGTCGCACTCTACGGGCGATGGGGAGAACAAGTCGAGATACAGCGAAAGATCATGGTTCACCTGATATTGCGGTCTCTGGCTTTGATTCCAGCGATCTGCATGTTGGTGATCCTGGCGGGCTGGGCTCTCCAACTGAGCTTGGAGAAGATGGTTCACGATCCTCGCCAAAAGCAGACGTTGAAAACGGTTCTAAATCTGGGAACGCAAGTGGTCGGTCTCTTACTAATTCTGCTGACCATTTTCGGTGTACCGCAGCAGATGCCCACCATCCTGGGTCTGGCGACCGCAGGACTGACCGTAGTGTTTCAGGATTTCATTTTAGCATTCTGTGGTTGGTTTGTTTTGATGGGACCAAACGGCGTTAGGGTGAGGGACTGGGTAGAGATCGATGGTGTTGGCGGTGAAGTCGTACATCTCGGTCTGTTCCGCACCTGGCTACTGGAGACGGGAAACTGGACTGCCAATGGCCATCCTACGGGAAGAAGAGTCTCGTTCTTAAACGGCTATGCCATACGCGGCAAGTATTTCAACTTCTCCACCGTAGGACAGTGGATGTGGGATGAGATAAAGGTAAGCGTTCCTTCCGGCACGGATATTCATCCTCTTATCAAGGGAATCTACGAAGCGACGGTGAAAACAACGGAAGCGGATGCGAAAATGGCGGAAACGGAATGGAAGAGGGTGACGCACGAAGAAGGGTCACCACAGTTTAGTGCCATGCCGTCGGTCAATGTCAGGCCGGCGGGAGCTGGTCTCGACATCGTGATTCGCTATATCACTCGCGCTGGAGTGAGAGTTGAGACCCGGAATCATCTGTTTGCGATGATCGTTGAGCTGATGCAGGGCGTGTCGAAAGAGGATAGGAATGTTGCCCCACTTTCCCGCATGCGAGGCTGAAAGGCTAACGACCGGCGTTCGACGACCCAAAAATTAGCCAATGTTTAAAGACCACAGTGGATTCGAAGTCCCCATAACTCACAAATATCGCCATAGCACTCACCCTGATGGATCACGTCACTGGGTCGATTGTGTCGGCAATCCGGAAGTTGGCCCGAAACGGCTTTGTGCGAAGTTTACCGTCAAACGCTATCGAACACTCAGTTGGCCTAAGTTTTGATTAACGCTGCCATAACCTGACACGTGACCTTTGCTATCTGCCTAGGCACGCCCAACTGAGTCCGTGTCCACTTTCTGGACACCGTTCTGTTTGTGGTTGCCTAGGTCGTCGGATTCCTTGCCGACTATCAGCCTTCCGCACACTTTGCCCTATTCTCTTCGATCGCGACGTTGTCATTTTTTTGGCAGCGGGCCGCATGTACGCCAGTTGGCCTTATCCTGCATCTAACTTAGTGATATCAGTGAAAAGGAGTTGTGAAATGAACAGGAAACTGCATTTCCAGGGGGCTCTGCTGCTGGCCGGAATGGCTGCCGCTTTGACCCCCATGGCGGCATGGAGCGCTCCGCCGGAGCCCAGCGCCGTCACCGTTACAGTGACCGCAGTGGGCAAGAAAGACGCTGCTTCGCGCGCAGTTAAGAAAGACGATGTGCAACCGTACGAAGGCAAAGAACGCAAGCAAGTGGCTGACTGGAGGCGCGGCGAAACGCTCTTCCTGGCGGTGCTGATCGACGATTCACTGAGAAGCAGCATCGCCAACCAATGGAATGATCTGAGAGCGTTTCTTATGGCTCAGCCGCCCACCACTTACATTGCCGTCGCGTACACACGCAACGGAACTGCTATGGTGGCGCAGGATTTCACGAAGGATCATGCGCTCGCCGCAAAAGCTCTTCGCCTGCCGTTGGGCAGTGGCGGGGCCTTCACCAGCCCCTACCTCGCCCTCCAGGACTGGATGAAGCGCTGGCCCGAGTCCCAAGAGCGCAAGTCGATTCTCCTCTTTTCCTCGGGCATTAACTATTTTCGCGGAGGCTCTGGTATCGCGGATCCTGACCTAGATTCGACCATTGAACGCGCCCAGAAAGAAAACATCAATATCTGGACAATCTATGCCCGCGATGCCCGGGGTGGTGGGCGGAGTTCGTTCCGCACTTTCAATGCTCAATCCAACCTGACGCGGCTTTCGGAAGAAACCGGCGCCAAGTCTTACTACCTCGGTTTCGGCGAACCCGTTAATCTCAAGCCATACTTTGACGAAATCCAGATGCATCTCAACAACCAGTATCTCCTGACGTTCGACGGTGGCAACGGCGGCGGGAAAAGAAAAGGCCGGTTCGATCGCTTCCATGTGGCGACCGAGCTTCCGAACACAAAGTTCCTCACGCCGTCGGCAGTGTTCCTCCCCGCGAGGAGCTGAAGGAGCAAGTTCAAAAAAAATCCGTCAAACAGAAAGCCTGTGGTTCGCCAAAACTCTGGCCGACTGTAAAATCAATAGAATAGCAGCCGCCGTCTCACCAGCGTTCTGTTATAACTTCAGCCATGTTGCGCTTTGTCAGTCTCTGTTTCGGAACGGTGGTTCGCCTGTTTCGCGCGCGACGAAGTCTCCTCATCGAGAATCTCGCTTTGCGTCAACAACTCGCCGCGATCAAGCGGCGGCATCCGCGGTCACAGCTCGGTCGCTTCGATAAGCTGTTCTGAGTTGTCATATGTCAGTTCTGCTCACAATGGAAAAAAAACCTCATCGCCGTCACGCCTGAGACGGTGGTCCGGTGGCACCAGGCCAGCTTCCGACTG
>DASYJM010000346.1:0-8366 GCA_035996445.1 Candidatus Acidiferrum sp.
AAGCGGGTCAGACGACGAGTACCCGGAATAAGAAAGGAGTGCGCATCCGAAACCTTTTGCTCTTGGGCTGTCTGCTGAATCGCGCATGATACTCATCGCAGCTATTTATCTCCCCCCGCTGCTGACATACGCGAAAGAAAGATCGGGATTGGGGTAGGTCCAAGAGTCCACGGGAATAGCGAATTCACATTCTTTAGCGATTCAAGTTGACGTTGGTGCTAAACTTTCCATTATTGTGCCGCAATTTGTAATTGAACGCGACGTCCCTGGCGCGGGAGCGCTGTCGGAGAACCAGATCCGGGAAGTATCACTACGTTCATTGCAGGTGCTGAACGAGATGGGCCCGAAGATTCAATGGCTCCACAGTTACGTCACGGAGGATAAGCTCTACTGCGTATACCTCGCGCCAGATGAGGACACTGTGCGGGAGCACGCCCGCAGGACAGGAATTCCAGCCAATCGTGTGGCCGCCGTGCGCCGCCTAATTGGCCCCGCTACTTTCAAATAGCGGAGTCCAGCCCTTCCAGAGAATATTGGATGGCTTTTTCCAGGCTCATCGCAAACCCCTCGGCCCAGACACCCTTCCCCTCCGGCTCACTGAGCTTTCCCCATGCAGGGAGTAACGTCTGGTCAAGTCTTAGTTGTTCCGCAGGAGGCAGAGGAGCGCTGATCATTTGTCGTAAGCGCGTGGCGGCAGCGGCCAATTTCAGCGCACGCATGGCCTGTCCTTCAGCTAAGGCCAGACAAGCGGATCCTTCCAGCGCCCGCGCCGCGCCGCGCCGGTGCCCTAACCCAGCAAAGATTTCCAAAGCCTCGCGGTATGCCGCATGTGCCGCCAGATAGTCTCCCCGTTCACAGTCGATGCTGGCCAAATCGGTTAGTGACCGTGCAGAACCCCATTGGTCCCCTGCTTCACGAAAAGCCAAAAGCGCACGCTCATACAATTCCCGTGCGGTAACCAAGTTGCCCTGCGCGCGTGCGATGTCTCCCTGTTGATTGATCGACCAGGCGGCACCGTTGCGATCACCAAGTTCAGCGAAGATTTCTGTTGCCTCACTGAGCGCCCTTCTGGCGCATGCATAGTCGCCGCGAATTTTGGCCACATTGGCAAGGTTGTGAAGGCAGCGGGCGATGGCCGACCGGTCCGACCTCAGGCGCCAGCAAGCAAGACTTCGCTCAAAATTGTTCTGAGCCGCGGAGTAGTCACCGCGATCGCGCGCCGACACCGCTAGAGCATTCAAAGAGGTAGCGATGCCCGATTGATCCGCCAATTCTTCATAGAGAGACAAACTCTGTTGTAGAAGGTTCTCGGCGGCTGGGTAATCGCCCTGGGCCGACGCTAAGGCTCCAAGAAAATGCGACACTCTTGCCCGTTCTCTTGAGTGTTCGGCGCCAGCCATGCGCAGAATGGTTTCCAGCCGGGTACGTCCCTCGGTCAGGTGTTCCCGCATGTCCCAGAATCGAAACAGGGCCACGCAGAGACGCAGACCCCAGTCTAGATCCTGAGTCTCAAACAACCAGTCAAGAGCGAACCTGAAGTTATCGATCTCCGCGTCGCAATGCGCCAGCCAGCCTGCTCGATCTGCCGGGCTCAGTTCAGGATTTCCTTCCTCCGCCAGAACGAGACAGTACGCCGCATGAGCCCGTCGCGTTGCAGGTTGTTCATGGCTATCCACGAGGCGTTCGAACGCATATTCGCGAATAGTTTCTAGCATCGCGAAACGCGGTTCCGTCTGGGCCCGATCCATGCACTGGATCAAATTCTTATCCACCAAGGAAGACAAGCCTTCAAATAGATCGACACCGAGGTCTTGCTGAGTGTTGCAGACAGCTTCTGCTGCTTCCACCGTGCATCCACCCACCAACACCGAAAAACGCCGGAACAATTTCTGCTCTCCCTCATTCAAGAGACCGTGACTCCAATCAATGGTCTTGCGAAGCGTCTGTTGTCGTTCGGGCAGGTCGAGGGCACCACCCGTGAGCAACTGCATGCGGCTATGCAGGCGATCCATGATGGCGCTGGGAGAAAGTATCTTGGTTCGGGCAGCGGCCAATTCAATCGCCAACGGCAGCCCATCCAGCCGCGAGCATATTTCCTGAACCGCCCCGGCGTTGTCTGACGTAATTGCAAAATCAGGCCACACTGCTGCCGCACGTTGTGCAAACAACTCGATGGCGGAATTCTGTGCAAGCGGCGCCACAGGGAATTCCTGTTCACCATAGATACGCAAGAACGATCGGCTGGTGACCAGGATCTTCAAAGTTGGGCATGCTTCCAATGTTTCGGCAACCAGCGTCGCAGCCGGCAGGACCTGTTCGAAGTTATCCAGCAAGAGTAAGAACGGTCCCGAGTTCTGCAGCTGATCGCCGATTAGTTGTGGAATGGTGCGATTGGCGACTTGCTGAATTTCAAGTGCGTCCGCGAGTGCGGTGGCTACCAGGTCGGGATCCCGGATCGATGCCAAACTGACAAATTGAACGCCGGCCGTGAACTGTTCCGCAATTGCAGAGGCCACGGCAACGGCCAGACGTGTTTTTCCGGCGCCGCCAGGACCAGTGAAGGTCAACAGCCGAACGTCCGGTCGAAGGAGCAACGCGCTTGCTTCTGCCATCTGTTGCTCTCGTCCGATGAGCGAAGTACGCGGAATTGGCAGATCGCGGCACTCCTTGGCAACCTTAGCCGCTGGTACCTCCCGACCCTTGGATAAATCCAGCAGATCCGTTGCTATAAAATGATCTGGCTCCTCCGGGAGTTGGATCACCTTCGCAGTGAACACGTACCCGCGTCGAGGCACAGTCTTGAGAACTTGCTGATCGCGATCCTCCAGCGCGCGACGCAACTCGAGAGTACATTGCACCAACGAATCATCGGTGACAAAGGAGTCGGGCCACACGGCCTGCATCAATTCTTGCTTACCGATTAACCGTCCAGGATGTTCCACCAGATATTTAAGAGCTTCATATACCTTGGGGCGCAGCTTGATTTCCCGTACTCCCTTGAGAACACACCCCTTTGCCAAGTTCAGTGTGAACTCGCCAAATTGATAGCCTAAACCACGCTTCTCCAAAAGTGCTCCGTTTTCGCAGAGCCAAAAGCCCATGGCCCTGATTTTTGGCTTTTCTTTGGCGTTGTTTCGTTACTTCCCATCCTGGTGCTTGGTACTTTGAACTCGCTGGGCAATGCCGAGCAATCTGTTGCGCGCGATTCTCGAGGACGGGTCTCGGGCGCCACTACAGAGCGAATTCTAGCAAATTGTGTTTGTCGTGAAAGCCGTTAGCAGTATTAGCAAGGAAACATGAACCTCGATCCGAAAAAGGAGACAGTGACAATGAACACCCTACAATTTCGCAGGAAAGTCAGAAAATTCGCAACGAAAATTCAATATTTCGTGATGAGCCCTCTCGTTCTCATGAGCGTGTGGCCATCGTTCGCATTGGCGCAGGATAGCCATTCACACCCAATGGCGATGCAACAGGAATTAACGGCGGAGCAGAAGAGCCAGCAAAGCGCCCTCATCAAGAAGGTCCGGGAATCGACTGAACGCTTCAAGGATGTGGCAGAGGCTGAGAGAGAAGGGTATACCCTTGGTTTTGGCTGCGTGAGCGGACCCGACCAGGGGGCCATGGGGCTCCACTTCATTAACATGTATCTGGTAGGCAAGGGCACCATTGACCCCGCCAAGCCCCAAATCATTCTCTACGAACCAACCGCGGACGGAAGTTTGAAATTGACCGGCGCCGATTTTCTAGTGGATGCGCAACAGTGGGATGCCGATAAAACACATAAACCCGGGCCGCCGGAGTTGATGGGACAGCTTTTCCATTACTTCGAGAGTCCGAATCGCTTCGGGTTAAAGGCGTTCTACACACTTCACGTATGGGCGTGGAAGGATAACCCTAACGGCGCTTTCGTAAACTGGCACCCGGCTGTTTCCTGCAAGCTATTCACCGGCCCAACCTCCTAAATCGAGGCAATACCCCGGCCACAGATTCCAGCGCCTTCGGTTCCACTTGCCAAACCGAAGGGGCTGAGCTGCACAGGGTCAAAAAAAGGATCAGCACAAATTACCAGGGAGAGAAAATTATGGGCGAAGGCGGCACGGAGTCATCGACCGCTATCCTTCTTAGGATTGAAGGAAGCGGTGTTTCGCGGTAGAAATTACGCTCAAGGCATGAGATACCTTCGCCACCGAACATATCAGCGGGCTCAGCATGGGCATTGCCAACTATCGGGGAAATTAAATTTTATAAGAAGGAAAAATCAATGAGCGGAACATCAAAAATAGTCGTTTCAAAAGAAATCTCAATCGCGGACGGGGGCAATGGAAGAAAGGGAAACGCAAACTTGCCGGAGTCCGCCAAGTCCGTGCTTACCGAAGATATGCTTGCCCATTTTGCTGACCGAGCAGCCATCTACGACCGGGAAAACCGCTTCTTTGATGAAGATTTCGAGGAACTCCGGAAAGCGAAGTATTTGCTGCTGCCGCTGCCCGCCGAATTTGGCGGCGCGGGTATGACCCTTGCCGAGTTTTGCAGAGAGCAGCGCCGGCTGGCCTATTACGCGCCGGCAACGGCCCTTGCCGTAAACATGCACCTCTATTGGGTAGGCATCGCAGCCGATCTTTGGCGCAGCGGAGATGCTTCCCTGGAATGGATCCTGCGTGAGGCAGCGGCCGGGGAGATCTTCGCGGCTGGCCATGCCGAAAGCGGCAATGATGTACCGGTTCTGCTCTCGACTTCCAAAGCAGAACGTGTCGAAGGCGGGTACAAGTTCACGGGCCGTAAACACTTTGGCAGCTTAACACCGGTCTGGACCCGCTTTGGCTTGCATGGAATGGATACCAGTGACCCTACCCAGCCCAAAATCGTTCATGCATTTATGCCGCGTGATACCCCGGGCTACACGATTCGGGAAACCTGGGATGTACTTGGTATGCGCGCGACCCGCAGCGACGATACGGTGCTGGAGAATGTGTTCATCCCGGACCGCTATGTTGCCAGGATTGTGCCCGCTGGAGGGGCGGGAATTGACCCATTCGTGCTCGGAGTACTTGCCTGGGCCCTACTAGGCTTTGGCAACATTTACTACGGACTAGCCAAACGCGCTCTCGAGCAGAGTGTTACCGCTGCAAAGAGCAAAACCTCGCTGGCACTCACCCGTTCGATGGCGTATCACCCCGAGATCCAGCACACTATTGCGGAAATGGTCATCGAACTTGAATCCATCGGGCCACACCTGGAATCCGTTGCCGAAGACTGGTCCAATGGCGTGGATCACGGCGCTCATTGGCCTTCAAAAATATTTGCCGCCAAATACCGTGCGGTGGAGGGTTCCTGGCGCGTGGTGGACCTGGGCTTGGACGTGACGGGCGGAACTGGAATCTTTCGCTCAGCAGGTTATGAGCGATTGCTCCGCGATGCGCGGCTGGGCAGGATCCATCCCGCTAATTCCTTCCTCACCCATGAAGTGGTAGCGAAGACCGCCCTGGGTATCAGCCTGGATGAACAGCCTCGCTGGGGCTAGCGCCCGATCGCTGCGTTGATCGAACCCGAACACTTCATTATTCAAGTTGCGAATGTCCACCGAGCGAGGAGGCGATGGTTCCCATAGGTAGCTGCGTCACAAAAGTTGTGCCCTTGCTGTAGGTGGTTCGATCCAAAACTTTCCGTTCTCAAAGGCAAAGGCCATTTTGGCGCAGACGTACCTACCGTCGGGGACCGCTTTTGTTTGATCGATCTTGACCTCGGTCATACCATGAGCTCAGAAAGGCCCCTTTCCTTGCATTCTCGTCGATACTTTCTTCTCAACAGTTTAAGCAGCCTCTCCGCCACTTGGATTGCTGCCGCCCACTGGCCTGCCGCCCTCGCAGCGGCACCCGCGCATAGCTCGGCGCAATCGGCTACTCCTCTAAAGTTCGAGTTTTTCACTCCGGAGATGGCTGCGGAAGTCGACGCCATCGTCGCCCGTATCATTCCCACGGACGAGACGCCGGGTGCCCGCGAAGCCGGGGTCATTTATTTCATCGACCGCGCACTTACAACCTTCGCGACTGATCTCCGGAAGGTCTATATGGAAGGAATGGCTCAAGTGCAAACCAGGGTGCTCGCAATGTTTCCCGGTGTCGAAAAATTCTCTCTGGCAACCGAAGAGCAGCAGGACGAAGTCCTTGGCTCGCTGGAGGACAAGGCAGCGTCCACAGACCGGCCTTTCGCGCCGCGGCCCTCGGTACCGAATTTCTTCGAGACTCTCAGGGAGCACGCCATCGCGGGTTTCTTGATCGACCCGGATTCGGATCGCCGCGGCAACCACGACGGCGTTGGGTGGCGAGTCCTCGGTCGCGAGCGTGAACATGCGTTCCAACCACCGTTCGGGGACTACGACAAAGACTATCCCGGCTGGCAGGCAGTCGGCAGGGAGACCGAAAAGTAATGCCTCCGAGCCAGGTCAAATTCAAAACCTCCGACGAAGTTGATTTCGTCATCATTGGCTCAGGCGCCGCGGGTGGCGTCTTGGCCAAGGAACTTTCCACAAATGGTTTTCGCGTGGTCGTCCTCGAACAAGGCCCCTATCTCACGGAAGCGGATTTTGTCCACGACGAAGTAAAAGTGTTCCAAGAAAATATCCTCACCAACCATCCCGAACTCCAGCCCAACACGTTTCGCAAGACGGTGGACGAAAAAGCGGTGCCGCAGCGCGCGGTGGCCTACGGGCGATGTGTAGGTGGCGCGAGCGTGCATTTCTCGGCCAATTATTGGCGCTTCCATGAAATTGATTTTGTCGAGCGCAGCAAGGTCGGCCCCATCCCAGGAACGGGACTTGCCGATTGGCCGATCACTTACGCCGACCTCGAACCCTATTACACGAAAGTGGAATGGGAGATTGGCGTTTCAGGCCTGGCGGGTGCGAGCCCGTTTGATCCGCCGCGTGCGAAGCCATATCCCATGCCGCCGCTTCCCGTCAAATCATGCGGCGTGCTTTTCGAACGCGGCGCTCGCAAACTCGGCTGGCATCCCTTTCCCACCCCGCTCGCAATTCTTTCGCAGCCCCGCGCCGGACGCAGTGCCTGTATTAACTGCGGGTTCTGCTACGGCTTTGGCTGCGAAGTGGGTGCGAAGTCCAGCACCCTTGCGAGTGTTATCCCGCAAGCAGAGCACACCGGGCGCTGCGAGATTCGCCCGAATTCGTATGTTTATCGCATCGAACTGGACGGTACGGGCCGGGCCACGGGCGCCGTTTATTTCGACGAGCGCAAGAACTCGCACCTGCAGAAAGCCAAGGCCGTCATTGTCTGCGCCAACGGCGCGGAAACCCCGCGCCTTCTTCTGCTATCGGCCAACAAGCAGTTTCCCAACGGTTTGGCAAACTCCTCGGGTCTGGTCGGCAAGTATTTGATGTTCAACAGCAACGCCCGATCGGTGGGTCTGTTCGAGCATGCGCTCAACGATTACAAAGGGTTCGTCGCCAGCCGAGTGCTTCATGATTTTTACGAACTCGATCCTCAGAAGGTCGGCTTTTACGGCGGCGGGGCTCTTGACGGGCGCTTTGACTATACGCCGTACTATTTTGCCTTAACGGGCCTGCCGAAGGAGACGCCGCGGTGGGGCAGGAGCTTCAAAGCTGCATTGAGTCACAACTTCGTGCGAACCATGGAAATTCATTGCAGCGGCACTTCGCTGCCTGTCGAGACCAACAATTTTTCTCTGGATCCGGATCTGAAGGACGCATGGGGCCTGCCCGCCCTGCGCATGACTTACAGGGATCACCCGGATGACCTCAAGTTGGTGCACTGGCTCACCAAGCACGCGCTCGAGATTCTAGATGCCGCCGGCGCGGTGAAGCGGTGGTCACGCCCTATAAGCGAACAACAGTTTTCCCTACAATTGCTGGGCACCTGCCGCATGGGCAACGATCCGAAAGCTTCGGTGATCAATCCGGACCACCGCACCCATGACGTAAAGAACTTGTTCTTATGCGACGGCAGCAGCCTCGTCACTTCCGGCCGCGGTCAGCCCACCATGACCATTCAGGCGTTGGCTTACCGTGCTGCCGATCGCATAACCGCGCTCGCCCGTCGCGGCGCTCTCCGCAGCTAGGTTCCTCGCACAAAGACTCAGACAAGAGTTATTTACCTTGAACTGTCTTTCCGGGTCGGCTACCGCGACGCTTGTCCTACAGGATTTATTGTATTCAGACGAAACGCGTACACGTGTACACTCGCCTCCCCATCCCCAGACCGCTCTGGAGTTTTTCTGCCTAATCTTAGTCGCCGAGAAGTGGGTATAACAACGACTGCCTTCTAACTTTGTGATGCTGGGTGCGAAGGAGTGTGCGGTATATATCGATTGCGATTAAGTGGGACGAACAA
>DASYJM010000347.1:0-18825 GCA_035996445.1 Candidatus Acidiferrum sp.
AGATTCGCAGGAATCTTGTTAAGGTCAAGGCAAATGGAAGCAAAAAGCAGCGAGAACGGAATGGTCAACGCCACGATGATGGCACCGCGAAAATTACCCAGGAAAAAGAACAAGATCACGGAAACCAGCAGCACCCCCACCGTCAAGTTATCGAGCACCGTGTGAGTGGTCAGCTGTAACAAATTGCTCCGATCCAAAAATGGAACGATTTTCACGCCGGGAGGCAAAATCTGGTTGTTCAACTCCGCAACCTTTTCGTGAATGGCCACCAGCGTCTCATCCGCGTTTGCGCCTTTCCGCAACAACACGATGCCCTCGACCACATCGTCGTCGTCCACGACAGTCCCATCAGCGCGATGAATCGCTTTGCCGAATTGGCCCAGCCGGATTTTTGGTGCTTGGGTAACTTCTCCGATGTCTTTCACCCGAATGGCTGAGCCATTTTGGGTTTTAAGCATCGTTTGCCCGATGTCCTGCGTGCTTTTTAATAGACCGACCTCGCGAACGTTAACTTGTTGTAAACCGGATTCGACAAAACTCCCACCAGCATTGGTATTGTTGTTGGCCAACTGCTGCTCGAGTTGGCCGATGCTCAGACCGTACGCCACCAGCTTGTTCGGATCGATGCGTACCTGGTATTCGCGCGTGGGTCCCCCAAAACTGGAAACGTCCACCACGTTAGGAACGGACTTGAATTGCTTTTCGATCACCCAGTCCTCAATGGATTTCAATTCCATCGTGTCGTACTTGGGATTTGTGCTCCGCAGCGTGTACCAGTAGATTTGTCCGACCGGACTCCAGTCGGTGCCCATCTGCGGTTGCAACCCGTTCGGCAGCGTGACCTGCGAAAGTCTTTCCAGCACTTTTTGCCGATTCCAGTCGTTTTGGGAATTGTCATCAAAGATAAGCATCACGCTGGAGAGCCCAAATAAAGACGCTGAACGCAAATGTTGCAGGTGAGCGATTCCGTTCACTTGACTTTCAATGGGGATGGTGACCTGCTGTTCAACTTCTTCCGCAGCGCGTCCGGGCCATTGCGTGATGATCTGCACGTAATTGTTAGCTACGTCCGGATACGCTTCCACTGGAAGGTTTTGAAAGGAAATCGCGCCCCACACCAGCAAGAGTATCGCCAACGCCAAAATAATGAAGCGGTTGTTGAGCGCGTATTTGATCAGATTGTGAATCATCGCCCGATGCGTGCATTGACCCGTGTATTGATGTGTGCGTTCCCGCAGGCCGCCATCACTATTGCTCTACCGTGTTCTGCATCACCAAGGCGTTGGTGACCACCTGTGGGCCTGGCGTTAGTCCAGACAGGATTTCTTGCATACCATCCGGCAAAGGATTTCCCGCCACAACTTCCGTTCGACGAAATTGCTTTTCCCCCTCTTGCACATACACCCAGTCGCGATCGTGCAAATGGAGAATTGCGGAAGCCTTAACCGCCGTGTGCGTTTCTTTCTTGAGCCCGTGTAAAGTTGCCGAGACAAACATCCCCACTTTCATGACTCCCGGATTCTTCAGCTCGATGCGCACCTTGGCAGTCCGCAGACTGGGATCAAGAATTGGACCAACGTTGTTGATGCGCCCCGTGAAGGTTTTATCGGGGTAGGCGTTCAAGCGAATTTCCGCGCTGTTTCCGATGTACACGTTGATCAAATCGTTTTCATACACGTCGCAAAGAATCCAGACATTCGATAGATCCGAAATGGTGAGTGGATTGGGCGAAGCCAATCCCTGCACTCCCGCTGCATTAGTCACTTGTTGCTCGGTGATCACCCCGGAAATCGGCGCGCGAATATCGACAACCGTGTCGGGATGATCGGGATCACCACCAAGCACGTGAATCTTGGCCTTGGTGTTTTCCACATCGGTTTTAGCTTTGTCTTCGGTGTCCTGTGCAATCTGCAGATCATTCAGCGAAACCGCCCCTTTATCGTAGAGAAGTTTCGATCGCTCCAACTGCGTGCGCGAGAGCTGTTCGTCCGCCAATGCCTTTCGATAATCTGAAAATGCAGCGGACATGTCCGCGCTTTGCACCCGCAGCAGCACCTGGCCCTTCTTTACCGCATCGCCAAGCCGCGCCTTAACCTCCACGACGCGTCCAACGGCCAGCGAAATAACCGGCACAGTCCGCGATATGTCCGGGCTCACAACGCCATTGACCACCAATTGCGATGTCGACACATGCGCGACCGCGGTGGTTAGCGAGAACTGTTCTGGATGGTCGACCTGCACGACGTTGACGTGCTGCTCCTGTTCCACTTTCACCGGCGAGGGTGCCTCAGCCTTTGAGTCGGCCTTTTCTTCCTTGCAACCGGAGAAAAATAATCCACATAACAGCGCCAGAGCCGCAGTTTCGTAGCCCTTCCGTTTCCTCATGGAATGACCTCACGGCCCGCGGCTAGGTTCAATTGGCTCGCGGCCACCAGGTAAGCAGAAATGAGATTCAGATAGCCGAGTTGCACGGCTCGGTAATCCGCCTGCGCGCCCAGAAAATCCAGCAGTGAGGCCGCGCCATGCTCATACGAAAATGAAATGGTGTCGCGAATTCTGGAGGCTTGCGGAAGATAGTGTTCTTTATACGGCGTCAACAGGGTCACCGTGCTGAGCAATGTGGCGTGCGCCGAATCCACATCATTGAATACTTGTGCCCGCGTAGCCTCCATCAATCTCTCGCTACGTTGAATGTCCAGCTTGGTACGCAGTTTTTCACCTTGATTATGGTCAAAGATCCGCAGCGGAATAGTCACGCCCACGCCGACATATTGATCGATTGGCGGATTGCGCCCGGCGTCGAAACTAAACGTAGGATCGGTCGACCCATTGGCAACCGCCAATTGATAATCGTTTCGGGCCTTCTCCACAGCTTGCAAAGCGGACAACAAGTCCGGCCTGGTATCCAAGGCGATCTGGCGAAGCGTGGGGAGATCTTGCACCTCCGGCGAAAAATCGTAGGGACCGGCCACGTCGAACTGTTCCACCGGCGTGCGATCATTCAACAACTGAAGTAATTGGATTTTTGCCGTGCGTAACATGACTTCGGCGGTCTGCAAATCCGATTCGTACTGCACGCGCTGGATTTCCAGTCGGTCCAGATCGACCTGCGCGATAGCGCCCGCCCTATAGCGGTCACCATGCACATCCAGCAAATGGTCGTAATAGGAAAGATTTTCCTTGGCGAGCGCAAGCACCGCTTTTTCGTGCAGAGTCTGCACGAAAGCTCCTCGCAAAGTGAAAAGCAAATTCCGTCGTAGGTCCGCCTGGCCTGAAATAGTAATTTTCGTGTTGTCCTGCGCGCTCTCGCGTCGTAATTCGCGTTTGTGTCGTCTCTCATGTAGATAGCTAACGGTTGCGACCGACAGCACAGTTCCGAATGTGCTGTGAGGTGGGCCACCGGAGAAAGGATTTACTTGATCGGCGGTCACACCCAGGATCGGATTCGGCCGAAGATACGCGGTAATTTCCTGCGCGCGGGATTCCTCAATGCCCACTTGTCCGGCCAACAAAGCAGGGTTCGCGGTTGCGAACTTTTCTTGAACCTGTTGCCAGGTCAGCGCTTGTTGCGCAAAAACACGCGTCGAAAACACCGCGGCAGCAATCAGCGCAAAAAATAGACGCGGCAAAAAACGCTTCATGACACCTCCACGCTTGATCAAAAAACTGCTGCCGTTCGGAAACATTTGTGCCAATTTCCACCTTGTAGGAAAGCCTTAACACACATAGGTCAACTGAATGATGAAGGAGGCTTAACCTCGCGCTCTGCGCGCAAGGCCTTGCCGATTCTTGAATCGATACTTACAGGGAGAGTTTCAGGAAAGGCGGGGCCCGCCCGAAATAGGAAACTTCGGCATCGCGGCCTTCCAAACGCCCAGAGCGTCTGGTGAAAACTCCTATTTCAACGGGGAATGCAACCACTGCACTGCTGGCTTCTAGATCGTTCGAGAAATGGCGTGATAAAAACGCCGGCGACGCCTCGCGCAATTCTTGCGTTAGTCCACTCCAGAAATTATTAGACTTGCGAAAAGCTCCCGGAAACGCCGAGGGGTCTGAGGCTGTAAAGTTTCCTGCACCATTGTTCAACAAAACCGCCACGGGCCGGTTGGTTCCGGCAGTCGTGACCACCACGTCTAAAAAATCATCGCCGTTTACGTCCCGCGAGCTAATATCCAGACCGCCCACGGGAGCCGTGAGATCGATGTTCTGTGATTCACCACTGCTAAGTTGGAAACTGATCCGGTAATGATTGTCTGTTTCGCTTCGGCCTTCCAGCACGGTTGCGATGTCAGGTCTGCTATCCCCATCAAAATCCTCAATGGCGAACTCCGGCACAATTCCAGTTTCATGCGCCGGGGCATTTCGCGCCGGGGTAACCGTTTCAAGACAGACCGCACCAATCGACGCGAACACCAGCAGCAATAACATGCCCGCCGTGCGCATTTCCAATAAGCATTTCCAAACCATATCAATATCATAGCAAGGCCCAGTTACCTATTTCATCTGGAAAACCCAGTAACGACGTGCCAAATTTGAGATGCACCGCATTCAGCGAACTTAACCATCCAAGAATCCGTGTTAACAGTCGCAATTCGTCGCCCATGTTAGAGTCAGACCCCTCTTCCTATGAATATCTCGGATCTGATCCTCGGCAAGCCGCTGCAAACCAGCGATGAACGCGGCGAACAAATTGGCCCCGCCGTGGGTATCCCCATATTCGGTCTCGATGCGCTGAGTTCCGCGGCCTACGGCCCGGAAGCCGCTCTCAGCCTGCTCATTCCACTGGGCATTCTCGGAGTTCAGTACATCATCCCCATAAGCGCCGCGATTATCGCCCTGCTCGTGATTGTTTATTTTTCTTACCTGCAGACCATAGCCGCCTATCCATCCGGCGGCGGCTCTTATACCGTTGCGCGCGCGAATCTGGGCGATCGTGCAGGTTTATTAGCGGCCGCAGCCCTTCTTACCGATTACATTCTCACTGCCGCCGTGGGAATTTCCGCCGGGGTTGGCGCCTTGATTTCCGCGGTCCCCTCCCTGCAGCCTTACACCGTGATATTGTGCCTGGCGATCCTGGTATTCATCACCTTTCTCAACCTGCGCGGCGTGCGTGAAGCGGGGATCGTCTTCATGGTTCCGACTTATCTTTTCGTCGGATCTCTGCTGATCATGATTGCCGTCGGAGTTATCCGCGTGGTGGCCACTGGTGGGCACCCCGTGCCCGTTGCACCGCTTCCACCGCCTCCACCAATCACTGCCGGGGTCAGTCTCTGGTTGCTGCTAAAAGCGTTTTCCAGTGGCTGCACCGCGCTGACCGGCGTCGAAGCCGTAAGCAACGGCGTGAAAGCCTTCCGGGAACCGGCTGTGAAGAATGCGCAGCGCACCCTCACCGTGATTATTTTTATCTTAGCCATTTTGCTAGCCGGCATTTCGTACCTGGTGAAGGCCTACGGCATCGTAGCAACCGTTCCAGGTCAGCCCGGTTACCAGAGTGTCCTCTCCATGTTGCTCACCGCAATTGTCGGTAGAGGCGCTTTCTATTACGTTACGATTGCGGCCATTTTGTCGGTGCTGTCGCTTTCCGCAAACACCGCGTTCGCCGATTTCCCCAGGCTTTGCCGCGCCATTTCTCAGGACAATTATTTGCCCCACGTCTTCGGGTATCGCGGCCGTCGCCTCGTTTATAGCTACGGCATCGTCCTGCTTGCGGTGCTGGCCCTGGTGCTCTTGGTGCTCTTTCGCGGCGTCACCGACAAGCTCATTCCCCTGTACGCCATTGGCGCCTTCCTGGCCTTCACGCTTTCGCAATCCGGCATGGTCGTCCACTGGTACAAAAACCGCACGGAACATTGGAGAAAGAGCGCCTTCGTCAACGGCCTGGGGGCTTTTGTAACTGGCGTCACCGTGATCGTGGTGCTCGTTGCCAAGTTCGAGGAAGGCGCATGGATCACCGTGATTTTTATTCCCTTTTTGATTTTCTTTTTTATGCAGGTCGCCCGTCACTATCACAAAGTTGCCGTGGCCACCGACAGCAAGGAACCCGCTGAGCCGGCTTACTACAAAGAGGCTCCCATCACTGTCGTTCCCGTAGACACCTGGAACTGCATTTCCAAACAAGCCGTGGAGTTCGCCTCCAGGATTTCGTCGGAAATGATTATCGCCCACGTGGAAGATGGCGAGCGTGAGTGCGTGATAAACGAGAATTTCCAACAGTACATCGAAGCGCCCTTCCGCGAAGCCGGCTTGACTCCACCTCGACTGACCATTCTTCCGTCGCCGTATCGATTTGTGGTCGTGCCGCTCGTAAAATTTGTTCTGGAATTGTCTACCAAATACCCCGAACGGCGTATCGTCGTGGTAATTCCGGAACTGGTGGAAAAGCGTTGGTACGAATATTTTCTTCACAACCAGCGCGGCCGCCTGTTGGAATTATTGCTTCTCGTTCACGGCAATAAACGCGTATTTTCGCTTTCCGCTCCATATTACCTGTCCGAAGATCAGTAACTCCCTGTGCAAAACAACTTATCCAGGTTTTTCACGGAAGAACTCCTCGGTCGTGACTCGTACTGTGCATCTCGGGACTTCGCCTTGTGTTTCATTTAGCGCCGGCCGCAAGACGACCTGCTTGACACCGCCTAGCAGCGGGCATATGGTTTTTCGCGAAGACACACCAATCACAAGTTCGCGTAGCAGCCATATTCAAAATGGCCGCCGTACGTTTTGTGTCGCTTCATCAACTCTCGCCGTTGATCCGTTGGGGGTAGCGGACCTTCGGTGATCAAATCCTGGGGGAATCATGCACCGCAGAATTCTTATGCGCATATACTTCGTACTCTGCGCGGTGACACTTTGCTTCGCGAGTTCGGCTGCGGCGCAGGTTAACACCGCCACGCTCTCGGGATCTGCCCGCGACCCGCAAGGTCTGGGAGTGAAGGGCGCTACGATAACGCTGGAAAATTCCGCGGACGGCGCGCAACGGACCGCCGAAACCGACGAATCCGGGCGTTTCAACATTGTGGGACTGCCACCTGGAAGTTATCGCGTCACCGTCAAAGGTGGCGCTGGGTTTGGCAGATACGAAAATCCTGAGTTGGTTTTGACCGTCGGCGAAAACGCCACGCTCGACCCCCAGCTAAACCTGAGTGGCGTATCCCAAACAGTCACGGTATCCTCCGAAGCCGCGGATATTGAGCCCACCAAAACGGAAGTCTCGCAGACCATCGAGCAGCGCCGCATCAACAATTTGCCCATCAACGGCCGCAATTACATCAACTTTACGCTGACCAACTCTCAGGCCACCCGCGATGTTTCTCCGACCATCGGCCCCGCTCCCAATAGCGGTCTTAACATCGACGGCGCACGCGCGCGCTCCAACATGGTTAGCGTGGACGGCGCCGATGCCGTAGACAATTCCGTCAATGGCATCCGCTCCACGGTGTCCCAGGAAGCTGTTCAGGAATTCCAATTGATCCTCAGTAATTACAACGCCGAGTACGGCCGCGCTACTGGCGGCGTCATTAACATCGTTACCAAGAGCGGCGGCAACGATATTCACGGAGACGCTTTTGGCTTCTTCCGAAACAAATCATTCCAGGCCCGCAACGCATTTTCCGGCGAAATTAATCCCACTACCGGCGCTCTTGAGCCTGTGAAGCAGGCTTACACCCGTGTGCAAGCCGGCGCAACGATTGGCGGCGCATTCAAAAAAGATAAAACGTTTTATTTTTTCTCTTACGAAGACACTCTGCGCGAAGAAACCGGGTTTTCCAGCATCGGCATCGACAACTTTGGCTTACAACCGGTAACCCTGCCCACCCCCGGCGGCCCGCTCACGGCGCAATTGACAGGCCCGCAAGCCACGGCGGTAAGTTCGTTGTTGGCGACGGGCAACCCTATCCTCCAGGGATTGGCGGTGAAATATGGCGTTCTTTACGGCTCGGCATCCAGCGTGGCGCTCAACCGCCTGGATTTTGGCGCGGTCTCCGCGGGACTCACTGGCGGATTTTTAAGTCCCGGTCCGGGCGCACAGTTTCCGCTTCCCGTGAGTTGCCCACCGGGTCAAACCGTTAATGCCGTTAATTGCTCGGCGATCGGCGAAGGCATCGCGCCACTGCCTGGTTCCTTCGTAGGCCTGAACTCCCTTCGCGGTAATTTCCCCGTCACCGAAAAAACCAGTCTGTGGTCCGCGCGCCTGGATCAGCGCTGGAGCAATCGCAACACTTCCTTTCTGCGCGTCGGAGTTTCCCCATCGCTTGTTACTGGCGTGCAATCCACATCACAAAATCAGGTCTTCGGACAAAACGCCGGAACCCGCGCCGGCGTAAATCAATATCGCGATTTCTCCATCGTCGGACAGCACGACACCATCGTCAGCAACACCGCCTTCAATGAATTTCGCGCCCAGTTTGCGCGCCGTGGTCTGCACTTCGGTTTTTCGCAGTTGCCCGGCGGCTCCAACATCGCCGTCAACATACCGGGCTACGCTTATTTTGGCCGCGAACCATATTCCACGGTGGATCGTATCGAGCGCCGCACGGAATTCACCGATCACGTCACGTTGATTCGCGGCAATCACACCTTCAAAATGGGCGGTGACGGTAACATCGTCCAATTGCGCTCCGCCAAATCCCAAATCTTCCAACTTGATTTTGGTGGCGTCGTAAACTTCGGCGGCCTCGCTGCCGACACCTTTGGATTCCCCAACGCCGTGCCGCTCGGCAACGGTCAATCCATCGTTCTTCCAGGCACCACCGGCTTGCAATCCTACGGTTTGGGCATACCCACCACGTACATTCAGGGCATCGGCACATCCAACGCTCCTTTTGACAATGTGCCCTTCGCATTTTTTATTCAAGACAGTTGGCGTGCGAACAAACATTTCACCGTAAATTACGGCCTGCGCTACGACTACGAAAAGACGCCATTATTCGCGCCCGCTACCGCCATCAACGCCGCGGCCGAAAATGCTCTGGGTGTAACCGAAGGAATTCCGCGCGATAACAACAATTTCGCGCCGCGCCTTGGCATTGCCTGGGATCCGCGCGGCGACGGCAAAATGGTGATTCGCGCCGGTTACGGGCTTTTTTACGATCACCCGCTGCTGGCTGTCGCTTTTAACTCCGTCACCGCGGAAGGCGGCCGCTCCGTTCAATTGTTATCCGCCGGAGGAAGTCCCTCGGCATGCGGACTCATTACTCCCGCCTGCGGTAACGGCCTCGATACTCCCAACAATCTAAATGGCTCTTCCATTTTCCAGGGCGTCTTGAACGCCCTCCCCAGCATGGGTTATTTACCAAGCCAGCAGCGCTTCGATCCCTTGAAGGCCGATTCCCTCTTCGCCAATCAGAATTATTTGGCCGCAGGATTTCCGCTTCCCATCCTGCCGTTCACTCTCCCCGTTGCGAAAAATTTCAAGTTCTCCTACGCCGAGCAAGGCAATCTTACGATTGAGCGCGAAATCGCCGGCACGTGGAAAATCAGCGTCGGCTATCAATACACCCGCGGCTTGAAGTTGAATCGCCCGGTGGACATAAATTCCACCGACCCGCAATTGCTCGCCAACAATCTCGAATTCGCCGACGCCGCCGGGTTGGGATTCACGAATCCGTTGACCGTTGTGGCTCCTGGCGCAAGCTTTGCTCCGGGAACCCATGGACCCAACACCTGCGGCGTGCAAGTCGTCGCCCCACAAGCACTGGGTGTGTTATTTGGGTGCCCGGTCGCAGCTCTTGACGGCAAATTTGTTGGCACTCCAGCATTTTTTAATTTCTTCCGTCCATCAGGGCCCAATCCTTCTTTCGCCACCGCTACTGGCGGCGGCAATGCAGCCGTCGGTTATGCCACGCAAGTGGCACTTGCAAAAGCCGCCGGCTACCCAACCGGTTTCGGCCTGCCCGTCCCGTTCAACAGCGTGGACGCACAATTGTCCAGCGGTAATTCCACGTACAATGGGCTCACCATCAATCTAACCAAGCGTTTCTCCCACTCTCTCGAACTTCTCTCCAGCTACACGTGGTCCCATTCCATTGACGACTCCACCGATCTGCAGTCCCCGCTCGAGCCGCAGGACAGCCGCTTCCCTTTCCTTGAGCGCTCCAACTCTGTTAACGACCAGCGTCATCGCTGGGTCACCAGCGCCGTCTTCCAAACCGCCGCTCCACGCAGCGGCGATAATTTCGCACATCAGTTTCTCGGCGGCATCACTATTGCTCCCATCGTCGAGCTTTCTTCCGGCCGCCCCTACAACATCATCACTGGCGAGGACACCCGCCTCGATTTAGGCGCTTCGCAAGCGCGTCCTTCCGTGGGTGGCGGTACCACCTCGCCATTCATTCCGGGATTCTCTTTCGCTCCCGCGAATGTGTGCCTCACCAACTCCTTCACGACCTTCAGTGTCCCGGGCATCAGCCCGCTCGCTGGCTGCGACGGCAATCTCGGCCGCAACCGCTTCACCTCTCCCGGATTTTTCGAATGGGACATGCGCGTGTCGAAGCGCATCCCATTCGGCGAACGCTTGAGCCTCGAACTTATCGCCGATGCCTTCAACCTCTTCAATCGCACCAACGTCGCAGCCGTAAATCAACTGTGCGACCCAACCGCTGGATCTACATGCGCCGCTGGTCAACCCAACTCCGCGTATGATGCGCGCCAGTTTCAATTTGCTTTAAAACTTTACTGGTAATTCGCCCACAGGAAATCAACCTAGATGGCCTAGCCTGGATTATTCACGATTTTTCTGGTGGGCAGATCACCAGTGATGCCGGGCTGTTACCGTTGCGGGCCTTGATCAGCGGTATGGGCTTACTCGCGGTCTGGCAGAACCCCTCTGTGATCCTCGCGAAGAGGAGCGTGTTCGTCATTCCGTGTTGTCGTTGTTTCGTCAACGCCTCTACCAGATCATCGCTGGGTACGGGGATGCCAACGACGCGAATCGGTTACGTTATGATCCGGCTTTTCAGATTCATGCTGATCAACCGCTGGTGAACCTCTCCGATCACAACCAACTCTCAGTCGCTGGGAGAACTCGCCCTCGCCTCGCGACCTCCTCAAGCTGCAGGATGCTTTACTCGACTGGTTTGTGAGCATCTGCGGGAAACAAGTCCTGAAACGAGAAGAGATCCTGCTCGATGTCGATTCCACGGACGATCCCACTCACGGACAGCAGCAGCTTAGCTTTGTCAATGGTGGTTATAACCAGCACGGGTATATCCCTTTGCTGGTCTTTGAGCGTCATACCGGTTGTTTGCTGGCCGCCCGACTGCGTCCGGGCAGGGTTGTTAGTCACGCTCGCATCATCCCCCTACTGTTACGCATCGTTCCGCGACTCCAGCGTGAATTTCCCAACGTCCGAATCAAGTTACGCGCTGACGCTGGTTTCGCCACGCCACTGTGCCATGAATTCTGCGAGTTTTTCGGCATTCAGTACGCCATCGGTATAGGCAACAACTCACGATTGCAAAGTAAAGCTGAGCAGTTGCAGCATCGTCTCGCGAAACGTTATCGTCGGACCGGTGAGCCGCAGCGCTCCTTTTCCAGCTTCCTCTATCGCGCTCACCCCTGGTCTCATCAGCGGCGCATCTGCTACAAGGCTGAACAGGCTGAGACCGGAACCAACCTGCGTTTTCTGGTCACCAACTTGTCAGGTCGCGGCGCTTCCGTTTTTTCTTTCTATAACGATCGCAGGGAGCACTGTCGCGTGTCTCCGGCTTTTCACTCTTCAACGGTACTGGGTCTTTACGGTACGATCACGGCCACTTCGCTGGAGTACAAGCTCTCAACGTTCGCGGTGTTTATCGCCGTGACCACGTAGAAGTACGTGTGCCCGGACTGGACACTGCTATCGCTGTACGCTGGGGTGGTTGATGGCACGGAGCCCATTTGTGCATACGGCCCGCCAGAGACCATGCTCACGTACGTCTTGAATCCGGTAACTCCGGTAGCCGCTGGAGCCCACGAAAGACTAACCGTGGGAGGCACACCGGCGAGACCCATTCCCGACAAAGAGATGCTTGACGGAGAGTTGGTGGCGTTACTGCTTACCGTGATTTTGCCGGTGGCTGCTCCGTTCGCCGAAGGCGCAAACGTGGAGGTAAGTGTAGTGGTTTGTCCTGGTGCAAGCGTAAGGCCGCTCGCTCCGGTGGTGTTGAATCCCGCGCCTGCGACCATCACTTGCGCAATCGTTACGCTGGAATTTCCTGCGTTGGTCATCGTTATGTTCTGGTTGTTGCTGCTGGACACGTTTACGTTGCCGAAGTTCAAGCTGCTGACGCTGGAGTTAAGCAACACTGTCGCCGCAATCGAAGTTGTGGTCACCGCGTTGCAAACCGTGTCGCTTCCCGTAACCGTGTACGCATTTAGGTAAGCGAGTGAAGATACGGAAGCTTGTTGGGTGCGGAACGCCAGGTTCGTGCCGATGGTGGCCTGCACGGAACCAAGCATGACGTACGCGTTGTAGCTATGCGTGCCGACGTTCACGTCGAGAATGAAGTGGTACGCAGTGCCTGCGGTGTAAGGAATTGCCGTGGCGGCGACGAAGCTGCCACCGTTTCTCGCGTCAATCGTTCCAGTTAAATTGAATCGCACAGCGGCGGCCAAATCGGTATACGCGGCGGCTGGCGCTGCAGACAATCCCGTGACGCCATCTTCGATGGGGCCGACCGGTGTGATGTCGAATTGTATGCGGAAGTTGCTGGTCTGCACTTGCGCCAGCGGCGTAGAAACCCACGTGCCCGCTGACAGCAGGCATCCCGGCGGTACTGCAACCGGTTTGACGGTCAGAGTTGCCGGGATGCTGACGACGTTGCCTGCGCTGTTGCCGACACGGACGGTAAACTGCGATCCATTGTCAGAGACCGCCGTCAACGCGGTCGTGTACAGAGAGGAAGTCGCTCCGATGATGGGTGAGCCGTTTCTGTTCCATTGGTAGGTCATCGGTGCCGTGCCGGTGGTGGCCACGGAGAAATTTGCTGCTTGTCCTGCGGTAACGGACTGAGCCATCGGCTGCAAAGTGATCGCCGGCGCAATGATTGGCGCGGTAACGGTGAGCAGCGCTGCACTGCTGGTAACTGTTCCGGAAGCGTTGTGGACCGAGACGCTGAACCGCGTGCCGTTGTCGGCGATAGTCGTTACGGGCGTGGAATAGTTGGAAGAGTTAGCGCCGCTGATGGAGGCACCGTTCTTCATCCATTGATACGTCAGAGGAGCTGATCCACGGTTGGCGACCGAGAAGCTGGCAATCTGACCGGCAGTGACCGAGCGGCTCACGGGCTGCGAGGTAATCGTCGGAGCCCTCGAAGAATTGCTCAAAGTAATGTTGCAGAAGGTGCTGGTGCCCGTGGTGGTCATCGCGGCAACATAGCTGAGAGATGATGTCGATGCGAGTTCATTTCGGAACGCCAGGCCTGTGCCGATGGTTGTTTGCGCTGGGCCGATCATCACGTAGGCGTTGTAGGTGTGAGTCGCAACGTTCACGTCGAGAATGAAATGGTAGCTGACGTGTGCGGCATAAGGAATTGACGAGGCCGCTGTATAGCCTGCGCCGTTGCGCACGTCGATGTGGCCGCCGGCATTGAATCGCACCGCGACAAACATGTTGGCGTAGGCGGACGCTAGACCGGAGGAAAGTCCGTGTACTGCATCCACGCTGGAAGCCGACGGTGTGGCGTCAAAGGTGATGCGAAAGCTGCCGGACTGCGCTTGCGGCAACCGGATGTTAGCCCACGTGCCGGATGACAAGAAACAACCTTGAGAATTTACTGTTGAGCTGAAGCTGGCCGGCGAAGCGATAGACAGCAGAAACAAGGCCGCGAGCGAAGCCATTAGATTCTTTTTTGTGACCAAGTTCTTTTTTGTGGCCGACTTCTTTTTTGTGACGAAGCTCTTCTTTGTGATTGGCACGATAGTCCCCATTCCGATCCCGTGTGTGCCGGTCTTCCTTTGGAAGCCGGCCTGTTTTTTTCTGTTTGGTTTGCTCGGAGGTGCAGAAGGGGGTGTCCGACGCAGATGCAGAATGGGGATTGGTGCTGTTCGCAACTACTGGTAGCGCGGTCAGAATGAGTTCAGTGAAAAACCGATGGAAGAGTTGTCAGATTCGTGGGCTAAGGGACAGGTCAGGACAAGTGGACAGGTTTTTGTTGGTGTGGCTTTTTATTGGCGACGCTCTTTGTGACAAGGGCGAAATTAAGATTGAGTGTTTTTTATTTTTATTGATGCCGCGGTTGTTTTGAGATGAGTTTTTAATGCACGAGGCGGTCGCAGCACGATTTGCGCCTTGCTACGGCAAGATTTTAAGTGCATTCGCCAGAACTGCTGACGGAGCCAGCCTGCTTGATGGAATCTGTGGCGGCGGTGCCGGTGATGAGGCGGGCTCCGCGGCTGAAAGTTAGATATTCAAATCCCCACTGAATAAAGACCATCACGCGATTTTGAAATTCCACGATGTACATGAGATGGACGAAGAGCCAGGTGAACCAGGCAATAAATCCTGAAAGATGGAAACCAAAAATGTTAGCGACTGCGGCGGCGCGGCCGATTACGGCCATGTCTCCTTTGTTGAAGTAGTGGAAGGCAACGTCGGCTTTTTTGCTTTCGATGCGGGACTTGATGGTTTTTGCTGCGAAGGCTCCGCCCTGGATGGCGACCTGGGCTACGCCGGGCAGGGGCTTGCCGCCTTTTTCTGTGGCGTGGGCTAGATCGCCCACTATGAATATGTCGGGATAGTTCGGGATGGTCAGGTCGGAGTTCACTTTGATGCGGCCGCTCTTGTCGGTTTCGGCGTGAGTGCGCTGGGCTAGTTTTCTTCCGAACGTGGTGGTCTCGACTCCGCCGGCCCAGAGGACGGTGTGCGCAGCAAGGCTTTCGGTTTTGTCACCGCAGCGGAAAGTCACGCCGTCGGCGGCAATGTTGGTGACCATCACGCTTTTCATGACTTCGACCCCGAGTTTGGAGACGAGTTTTTCGGCCTTGGCGGAAAGATCTTCCGGGAAGGAAGGCAGCACCCGCGAGCCGCCTTCTACCAAAAGGATGCGAGATTCCTGAGGATTAATGTGGCGGAAGTCGTTCTTCAGAGTTTCGTTGGCGATTTCGGCGAGAGCGCCGGCTAACTCCATTCCCGTGGCTCCCGCGCCGACGATCACGAAAGTGAGCCAGGCGCGGGATTCTTCATGGCTGGCGGCGCGCTCGGCGCGTTCAAAGGCGTAAAGAATTTTGTGGCGGATGGCGGTGGCTTCTTCGACGGACTTTAGGCTGGGGGCCCATTCGCGCCATGAGTCGTTGCCGTAGTAAGAAGTTTGCGAGCCGGTGGCGACGATCAGGGAGTCATAGTCGAAGGTGGCGCCGTCGAGCAGTTGGATTTTCTTGGCGGCGGGATCGATGTCCGAGACTTCGCCCAGAAGGACCTGAGTGTTTTTCTGGCGGCTGAGAACTCCGCGCAAGGGTGCGGCGATTTCGCCGGGCGAGAGCGAGCCGGTAGCTATCTGATACATAAGCGGCTGAAACAGATGGAAATTGCGGCGGTCAATGAGGATGACCTCGACGGGGGCGCGCTTGAGTCTTCGCACGGCGCTCAAGCCGCCGAAGCCGCCGCCCAGAACAATGACTCGGTGGGGCTGCGCCATGGCGGAATCCTCTTTCGGTCGCGACGTAGGGTAAGCAGCGTTAGATGATGTTCTCATCTTTTTAGGCGCAGCGTATTGAGGCATTGAGTATCCCCACGCATGATGTTTTTGCCTAAAGAGTTCATAAAGCGATGAAAACACACGACTGGCGCTGAAACGCGTGTTTAAGAGTTCGTATCTTGCTGCAAACATTGCAGATAGCATGAATACCTCGGAGAGAAGGTAACAGCTGGGCGGTGAATATGTTGGAAGTACTTTGAACAGCGGGAAGGTTGTCCTTCGGCTTCTTTTCGCGTAAAGAATTCGTAAGTTGAGGGTACCGAGAACACCGGTAAAGAGTTCGTATTTTGCTGAGGTAATTTAAGATAAGTGTAAAGACGGAGCGACGGAAATATTGCTGATGTATTAAACGATTTTGGAATGGACTCAGGCGAAAGCGTCATTGCGGTGATCACGAATTGTTATACTAGCGTGACAACATAACTACTACTGGACCAATGACGACCATTTATAGGAGCGGATTGCCGATAGCGCATGTGTTCGAATCTTGGGGGTAGCAGTTACGCATTACTGCACTTTGGATCGCCCTGCAAGCACCATGCGAGGTGGTGAAATTGCAGTCGGAGAAGTCCCCTATGAATCGACACTATCGTTTCCTCTTTTCATTGCTAATCCCGCTTTCAGCGAGTGCCGAAAAAAGTGAAGCAGTGTGGAAAGGCCCTGATAAGCCGGTGTATGTTTTGACACAGAATCACTACGCCGTAGGATTCACACCCGGGGGTGCCACGCCAAGGTTTGAAGACCTAATTGCCATCGAGATTATTGGCGGAGAGACTCCGCTCACCGGAGAACCCAGCTACAAAGTAGGCGCCCACCTGTCCTTATTTGTCGCGGGTGAGAGGCACGGTGACGTGACAATCAAGAAGGTGATGCCACTTCAATGCGACTCGTCGGCTACAGTAGTCACCGCAGACTCGTCAGTTCATCTTGGAAAGGGCACTATGGCCCTTGCGACCAACGCCGAGAACGTTCGGTCACATGGAAACAATCAGCGCCAGCCGACCGAGACTGAGCTCGATCATGCCAAGCTACTCGCTATGAATGAATTCCTTAAGCAGGGTGTACCAGGGAAATTTTCCAAGGATCTAGAGGCTGAACATTTAGTCGTGGCGAGAGTCGATGAGACGGAGCACGAGTTGTTGGTCGGTTCGTTCTTTCTAGAAGCTGAAGGCGCACGTCACGAGATATTCCTACTAGTAAGGTTGGCTAGTTCTGGAGCTACGACGGAGTTAGCCAGATATCACAAAACTGCGGACATCGAAGATGGGAAAGATTCCGAAGAAGTCCGTTTTGTTGACCAGCTCGATCTTGATGGCGATGGTATGGACGAAATTGTTGTTGAGGTGACATGGTACGAAGGCGAAGCGTTTGTAGTTTATAAGCGCACGAGTGGGAGCTGGACGCAAGTACATGTCGGGGGACAGGGCGGATGTTGAGCGCGCGGGCGCAACCCACATAAATTGGAAGATGGAATACTGAAGATTGATGTTAAAGGAATCGAGAAAGCGCCCCACCCTTTCCAAAACCGCAAAGAGTAGGCCACCCGGAATCGTCTAGTAACTTAAGGCTGTGATGTCGCACGCTTATTGCGATTCGGTGTGAACTTCGAAAAAACGAACTCTTGAAGGACACCGGCGAGAGACGTCTCACCCAGTCTGATTAGCGCCGACGAGGCCACGAATCCAGATCCGCGGCGATCGTTCGCAGGAAGGTAGAGAGCTTGCATTCCGGCACCAGCAAAACTTCCGATGACATTCGAGTAATTCGGCTGCCAGTGCCCATTGTCCCCTTTGCATATAACCGAGCTCGCCAGGGCATAGAGAATCCTGGATCGCTTGCTGCCGCTTCCTTTGTAGAAGTAGCGTGGATCCTGCTTGAGAACTGAAGGCATTACCGCCCCTCCGATAAACGTTGCGGCGAAAACATTGGCGTAACTTGCGCCGTAGCGCTTTGCATATCCTTGCGCTCCCTGTCCGTACGCGCTCCAACGATCTCCGGCCTGGCCAACTCCCGCCAGGACCCCAACCCCGATAAGCGTGATCGGGTCGCTAGCCGATTTCCACGCAAGTTCAAACTTGTGTTTCGCCGTGAGAGGAGCGGAATTCGGTTCGTAGCTGACATAGAAGTTCGGGATCACTCCGAACACCCGCTGCTTTTCTTGTTCCTTGATCTGCACGCCTGCCAGTTCCTCCGGCGTCAGTCCAACGTGCACCTCTGTTACCTGAGCGGGGATGACCAACATAATCAGCGGAGTGACGTAGGCTTCACCAGATCGCAGAGCCCCGGAGAACTCGTGCGTCGTGAGGCCCGGCGATGAAACTGTGAGCTGGAAGGGGCCCGGGGTGACCTTGGAAAACGCGAATAAGCCGTCCTCGTCCGACGTTACCTCCAGGCCCGAAGATTGGCCTTCACGCGTAAGCTTCACGACGGCTCCGGCAATATTGGCTCCGGATTGATCAACAACCTTGCCGCTAATGCTTCCCGCTTGGTGCTCAGCGTGTTGTTGCCCACCGGCGGAGGCCTGTCTTCCCTGCGAGTCGGCTAGTGCACCCTTCGTTGTTTGGTCCGTCGGAGGCTGTTGAGACCATGCGGGAAAGCTGCAAAGCAGCACTGGCAGGCTCAGCCAAACCAGCTTTCCGAGGCCAAGAATCACGCTCTCTTTCGCAGAACCCACGGACATTTCTTGCTTTCACCTCCCGCTCCTATGTCGGTCGTCCGAAATTCGATGCTGCTGCGGCCCTCTGAGATACATACTTGTTACGCTGCCACAGCTCCGAGTACAAGCGAAAGGGTTGCCGCCGAGGTTTGTGGTCACGGGCCGCGGCAACAGAAAAGCGCGGTTTGCTATCCGGTTCGTTCCGACACTTCTCAACCTTAGCGGTTCATTTCTATGCTCTAGACTGGGCAGCGGAGGCGCAACCTGTTCAAGACCCGTACCTTGTTCGTGGTCAGCCGAGACAAATCGAGTGTTCTCCATGAGGGAATCGTATTTGAATCGGGCGACAAATCCAAGATAAGGGGCGTTGGGCGTGCACCGCGCTTCCGGTATGATTTGGGTGCTGTGAATATCGTTCTGAATGAAATGGAAGCCAGGGTGCTCGGGGCGCTGCTGGAAAAAGAAATCACCACTCCGGATTATTATCCGCTTTCC
>DASYJM010000348.1:0-14697 GCA_035996445.1 Candidatus Acidiferrum sp.
CTTATCGGTGATTTAGAACCGTTCGGGATGGCCGACGAGCAAAAGAGACCAAAGCACTGAATCGCGCAAAAACTCCGCGGGGTGACAGCCAAGCGGGTAAAGATTCCCAGTTCTAGTACTACCGTTACTGGCTAGGATGCTGTATAAGTAACTAAAGCATCACAGGTTAAAAAATGGTGTGCTTGGGCACTGGCCTGCACATTTACTGGGTTCACAGGCATGAAAACCCAATTTTGGGTGAGGAGAAAACTTGATATGACCGAAGAACGAATTGTGGAAACGAGGGAGTCGAACTGGCACCTTCCCGCGCTCATCGTGTTGGGCCTGATCGCACTGGCTGGCTTGGGTTTCGGCTGGAACGCTTCATCGAAGCTCGACAGCACGCAACAGTCCGTGGCTAATCAGCTAAAAACGCAGCAACAGTCGGTGCAGCAGGACGTCTCCGCGCTGCGTGACCGGCTCGCTCAGGACGAAAAGGCCAACGCCGATTTGCAAGGCGATCTAAAAGTGGTCACCGACAAGTTAAAACTCACGCAAGGCCAGCTGAAGAAGGCTCGCGACGAATCCGCCAAGAAAAACGATGAGACTTCAGAAAAGTTAACTGCGCTGGATAGTTCCGTCAAAGGCGAACTGGCCACCAAGGCCACTGCCGACGACGTAAAGACCGTGGACACCAAAGTGATTTCAGTCAAGTCTGACCTCGACGCTACACGTGACGACCTGAAGATGGCGCGCAGCGAAATGGGCACTCTCATAGCGCGCAATCATGATGAGATCGACCAGCTGCGCCGCCTCGGTGAACGCGATTATCTGGAGTTCACCATCACGGGCAAAAACAAACCGCAAAAAGTAGGCAACGTCACCGTGGAATTGAAGGGCGTGAATCAGAAGCGCAATCAATACACCGTGGCTATGACCGTGGAGGACAAGCGCTTTGAGAAGAAGAATCGCGCCCTGAACGAGCCGATCCTTTTCTACACTTCCGGCACTCATCAGCCTGAAGAAGTGGTGATCAACAAAGTAGGAAAAGATCAGGTCAGCGGCTACTTGAGCATTCCCAAAGCCAACGGACTATCGGCCGGGAGTGCGACGAACTCAGGCAGATAACAACCCAACACACCAGCGGCATTGGCCGCTGCGTGATGCCAGGGCGAGCAAATAATTTGCTCGCCCTTTTTTTTGTTCGTTGTATTTGTGTTTTACGCGGGCCCTTCGCAATTCACAGACTACAAAGAGTCGTATCCTTCAGGCGTCTGGTATGATCTTCGCCGCACAGTTTTTCTGTTCCTGTTTAGTATTTCTAAGGCAATTTTATATCGCAGGGCCACTCACATTTTCGAGTTGCTAAACACAAGCGTATTTAACGGTACTCATCTGGCTCACGAACCGATAAAGCGCTAACGTCACTCGGGCGTTAGGGACCTCGCCAGAATGCAACGGGAAGATAAGAACGCGTGCCACCGCGGGCTCCGCAGTCGTAGGTGTGTGGAGGCGATTCGACTTGGAGTAAGATCTTCTCCTGCTTCCACAATGGCAACGTCTGATTTAACGGAGGTATTCCAATGATCTCCTTCAGCGTAAACCGGCGGCACGTAAATCTGGAAGTCGATCCTTCCACTCCTCTGCTCTGGGTTTTGCGGGAAAACCTCGGCCTGACGGGAACCAAGTACGGATGCGGCATGGCGCAATGTGGTGCCTGTACCGTCCACCTCGATGGGGAAGCGATACGGTCGTGTGTGGTACCGGTGTCGCGGGCGGCGGGCAAAGAGGTGACGACCATCGAGGGGCTGTCGCCAGACCTGAGTCATCCGTTGCAACGTGCTTGGATTGCCGAAGATGTACCGCAGTGCGGCTACTGCCAATCTGGACAACTGATGAGCGCGGCGCTCCTGTTACGCGAAAAGCCGCGACCGAGCGATGAAGACATCGACCAAGCGATGACAGGCAACATCTGTCGCTGTGGCACCTATCCACGGATCCGAAAGGCGATCCACCGGGCTGCCAGCATGTTGTCCACGGAAGGAGCAAAATGAGCACCCTCCAGATGGAACGGCGCGAATTCCTGAAGTTTTCAGTCGCGGCCAGCGGTGGTTTGCTGATTGGTTTGTATCTTCCCTGCGCGAGCAAGTCTGCGGCCGCGGAAGAACGCTCCGGCAGTGCGTTCATGCCGAATGCTTTCCTGCGTATCGGCACCGACGAGCGAGTCACAGTGATCGTGAACCACTCGGAGATGGGCCAAGGCGTTTATACGGCGTTGCCGATGCTGCTTGCCGAAGAGCTGGATGCGGACTGGAACAAGGTTGCCTACGAATCGGCACCGGTCGATCCAAAGTACAACCATCCAGTCTTTGGCATGCAAATTACGGGAGGAAGTTCGAGCGTATGGTCAGGGTTTGAGCAGTATCGCAATGCGGGAGCGGCCGCACGCGCCATGCTGATCGCCGCTGCAGCGCAACAATGGAACGCCGACCTGGCTACTCTGCGGACGGAATCAGGCGTCGTGCTCGACGGCACGAATCGGAAGTTAACATACGGTCAGCTGGCCGAAGCCGCTGCAAAGATGACCCCACCCGCAAAGGTCACTCTAAAAGACCCCAGGGCCTTCAGGCTAATTGGCACACCAGCAAAGCGGCTCGACACCCCTGAAAAAATAAATGGCAAAGCCGTTTTCGGGATTGACGTCAAGAATCCAGGAATGCTTACGGCCGTGCTTGCCCGCGCTCCGGTCTTTGGGGCAAAGGTAAAGAGCTTCGATGACTCTCACGCCCGCAATATGCCAGGCGTGCGCAAGATCGTGACAGTGCCCTCCGGCGTGGCCGTGATTGCGGACTCATTTTGGCAGGCGAAAGTGGCGCGCGATGCGGTTCGCATTGATTGGGATGAAGGCGAGATGCATGCCTTTAGCACGACCGAAATGATGCAGCAATTTAGGGAGCAAGCCAAGTCGCCGGGCACGAGTGTGCGTCGGGATGGCGATCCCGATGCCGCGCTCGCAAAGGCTGCGCAAAAGATTGAAGCAGTTTACGAAGTGCCTTATCTCTCCCATCTAATGATGGAGCCGCTGAATTGCGCCGTCGATCTGCGGGCAGACTCCTGTGAGATCTGGACCGGAACGCAGTTCCAGACGGTGGACCGTGCGGCCGCAGCCAAGGCCGCCGGCCTTCCAAATGAGAAGGTCCAAATCCATACCACCTTCCTGGGCGGAGGGTTCGGCCGCCGCGCTACGCCACAGTCGGACTTTGTGGTGGAAGCGGTTCATGTGGCAAAGGCTGCGGGAGCTCAAGTAAAGGTGGTGTGGACGCGCGAAGATGACATGCAAGGCGGTTGGTATCGCCCAGCCTTCCTTCACGCCATCGTCGGTGGTGTCGACGCTAGCGGTAACCCGGTCAGTTGGAGATCGCGGCTGGTCGGTCAATCGATAATGGCGGGAACGATGTTCGAGAGCATGATGATGAAGGGCAAGCAATACGATCCGGCATCCGTCGAGGGCGTCGACGATCTTCCGTATGAGATTCCGAACCTGGCTGTCGAATCTCATCAGGCCCAAGTCGGCGTGCCCGTTCAATGGTGGCGATCGGTGGGGCACTCGCACACCGGCTTCGCCACCGAGTGCTTCATTGACGAACTTGCAGCCCTCGGGCACAAGGATCCGTACCAGTTCAGGCGTGCTTTGCTGACGAAGCACCCACGGCACCTCGCGGTTCTCGATCTCGCCGCTCAAAAAGCGGGGTGGGGTAAACCCTTGCCGAAGGGCCGCGGGCGAGGTATTGCCGTGCACTTTGCATTTGAGAGCTATAACGCGCAGGTGGCCGAAGTCTCCGTCTCGGAGGGCCGGGTTCGTGTACACCGGATCGTGAGCGCAGTAGATTGCGGCCGTTACGTAAACCCAGGGATTATCGCAGCCCAGCTGGAGGGTGGCGCAATTTTCGCTGCGTCGGCTGCGCTCTATCAGGAACTCACATTCGAGAACGGTCGCCTGCAGCAGACGAATTTCCACACGTTTCCCGTGATGCGCATGAACGAGTGTCCGGAAATCGAAACGTATATTGTGGAGAGCAACGAGAAATCAGGCGGCATTGGTGAGCCGGGGGTGCCGTGCACAGCCCCGGCTATCGCGAATGCGGTGTTTGCTGCGACTGGGAAGCGCATCCGCAAACTGCCGATCCGCATGACGGAGGCTGTATGAAGCACTCTCTAACATCAGTCCTCTTTGCTATCGGTATCGCCTTTGTGGTCTGCGCCGCAGCGATGTCGTTCTCGCCCCCGAACAGCGCGGCAGAAAGATTCGGCACTAAGGCGACAGCTTCCGCAACTCCGGCGGTAAGCGACGGAGCTCTCTTTCTAGAATTCGTGTCAGTGTTGCGGCATCCCCGCTGCATGAACTGCCATTCGCGCGGTGACTTCCCTCGGCAAGGCAATGACAGTCATCCCCACATCATGAACGTGCGACGGGGGCCTGAAGGTCATGGAGTGACCGCTGAAAAGTGCAGCACCTGCCATCAGGACCATAATCTCACCGGCGGGCACATGCCGCCCGGTGCTCCGAATTGGGCGCTGCCGCCGCCGACCACGCCGATGATTTGGCAGGGTTTGACCGATGCGCAGATTTGCCGTTCAATTAAGGACCCGAAGCAAAACAAGAATCGTAATCTCGATCAACTCGTCGAGCACCTGACGGAAGACAAATTGGTGGCGTGGGGCTGGAATCCCGGTGAAGGCCGGGACCCTATTCCGATGTCGCACGACGAGTTCGCAGCAAAGGTCAAAAAGTGGCGGTCGGCTGGAGCGCCCTGCCCGGCCGATAACGGTCAAAAAGCGGCAGTCGTCACCCCTCTTGCGGAAGGTGTGCAAAATGGCTTCAGGCAACAGTAAACGGAGAAGACATTGATCCATCACTGGCAAGGTTTCGAGGCGGGTGATGTGATACGCATCGGTCGCGAAGCTATCGCGTCAAACTTTACTAATTTATATTGGCGTGCCAGAATCCCTTTCTTGCTTAGACAAAATGTGATTCCAGAATGAGGTGTTCGTGAGTTCTTCCGCAGCGCAATTCGATAACGCGATTGCCGCTCTTCCATCGCCAAAACTTTTTATCGGTGGGCAATGGGTCAACTCGGACTCCAACCAGCGGATCGATGTCGTCAATCCTGCCACCGGCGAGTTGCTGGCCTCAATTCCGCATGCGTCTGCGCGCGACGTGAATCGTGCTGTCGAATCTGCTCGCAAAGCCTGGGATGGTTGGCGGCTCACGCCTCCTTTCGAGCGTGCTGCCGCTTGCCATCGCATTGCCGACCGTATTCTCGCGCGTAGAGAGCAGATTGCCACCGTCATTTCGCTGGAGCAGGGCAAGCCCTACCTAGCAGAAGCTCTGCCAGAAGTAGAAGAGACTGCTGAAAATTTTCGGATCGCTGCGGAAGATGTGAAGCGCCTGGAGACACCCATTATTCCGGCGCGAGACCCGAACAAACGCCTCTTCACGTTTAAGGTGGCTATCGGCACATGGGGAATCATTACGCCGTGGAATTTTCCCACGGTGATCCCGTCGGAATATTTTGGACCAGGGCTGGCTGCCGGCAACACGATTGTCTTCAAACCGGCAGAACAAACCCCGCTGGCCGGGCTTCTCCTGACGCAGTGCATCGCCGAAGCAGGGCTGCCGCCCGGAGTTTTCAATCTTATTTGCGGAGATGGGCCGACTACAGGAGACGCGCTGGTAGCGCATCCCGGCATCGACGGAATTGGCCTCACGGGAGAGACCACGACCGGCGATACCATTCAGCGACGCGCGGGAGTTAAGAAGTTACTTATGGAACTCGGCGGCAATGGCCCGCAGATTGTTCTTGAGGATGCCGACCTGCCACGCGCAGCCAAAGCCGCGGCATTCGGGGCATATTTCAATGCGGGTCAAGTCTGCTGCGCGACGGAACGCGTCCTCGTCGACCGTCGCGTACACAGTGATTTCCTCGACCTCCTGATTCAGGAGGCGAAGAATGTTCATGTTGGCGACCCCTTCCATCCCGATGTCAAAATGGGTCCGATGAATAACGACTCAGTACTGGAAAAAACAGAAGGTCACCTATCCGATGCATTGGAAAAAGGGGCTCGCGTCGTTTTTGGCGGCAAGCGAGGGGTCGGCCATCAAACGAACATGTTTTTCGAGCCAACCGTCATAGATAACGTAACCGCGGATACGTTGCTGAATAAGGAAGAGACATTTGGACCGGTGGTTCCGGTGATTACTGTGGACGGTTACGATCAAGCCATCGAACTTGCCAACGGCACCGGATACGGCCTGCAGATGGCAGTTTTCACTAGAGACATCGATAAAGCGTTCTATTTCGCGGAACGGCTGCGCGCTGGAAATGTAGTGATCAACGATACGACCGACTATTGGGAAGCGCATGAGCCCTTCGGCGGGGGTGGCGGAACGCGCAGTGGTTACGGTCGCCTCGGTGGCCGATTCACTTTCGATGACATGACCCACCTGAAGACTATCGCGCTGCATATCAATAATCTGAAATAACAGCAGAGAAGTGCTCGAGAACTATCGGTGCAGCTCTAGTGCGCCCCGGAGAATACTATTTATGAAGTTTGCCGTGTTGGGTGCTGGAATGATGGGCTGCGCGACAGTATATGACCTCGCCCAGTCCAAGGCCGTCAAACAAATTCTCGTTGCCGACTTTGATTTTCCCCGTGCTAAGGCAGTGGCCAAGCAGTTCGGTTCCGGCAAAGCAAAGGCCATCCGTGCCGACGTTCGCAATGTCACCGCTCTGGCGAAACTTCTCACCGGCTACGAAGCTGTCTTAAATTGCACGCAGTACTACTGGAATTTAGAGGTGATGAAGGCAGCACTCGCTGCGCGTGTCCACTACCTGGATCTGGGCGGTCTTTTCTACACCACGCGCAAGCAATTAAAAATGAATAGCGCGTTCGGGCGTATCGGCAAACTGGCGATTCTGGGCATCGGGAGCGCACCCGGCATAGCGAACGTGATGGCCCGATTCCTGGCTGACCAGCTCGATCGCGTACAGTTCGTCCGCGTCTATAACGGAAGCCGTGATTTTCAATCCTATTCCGATCCTTTGGCGTTTGGGTTCTCAATCGCTACCATTCTTGATGAACTCACCATTCCGCCAATTCATTTCGTCAAAGGCCGATTTGAATCTCGCGAGCGTTTCTCGGGCGCCGAGCCAATAACATTTCCGAAACCGATCGGCAAGTTAATCATGCGCCATTCCATTCATTCCGAAGTCGCCACGCTTCCAGTCAGCTTCAAGTCCAAAGGTATTCAGGAGGCTTTTTTTAAGATTAATTACGACCCTAAGCTCATCGAGGTTACCGAACTCTTGGCGCGCGTTGGTTTGCTGGAGCAGGAATCCGTAATCGTTGGAGGGCAGAAGGTCTCTCCCCGAGCACTCTTGGAATACTTGTTAAAGCTTCGTCCGCAATCCAACAAAACTCCGAAAGACATCGAAACCATTCGCGTGGTGGTGCAAGGCTGGAAGGACAGCCGTGCGCAAACTATTTCGATGGACGCCACTACGCGTTACACAAGCACTCCGGCTTTGAGCGCGGTGGCGCGAGATACCGGCTATCCCATTTCCGTGGCAGCACAAATGATCTCTGCGCGAGAAACCACCGCCATCGGTGTACACCCGCCTGAGACTGCCATTCCTCCCCGTGAGTTTTTGGCACGGCTTCGTCAACGGGGCATTCGTATTTCTGGATCAGGATGGCGATAGACCGCGGTTGCTTAAGGTACGGAATTCAGCCACAAATCTCGCTTATCGTTTTTACTCTGCCAGCAAGACGCTCGCAATCAATGCCGCGGCAATCCCGATTCCTTGCCGCATGCTTAATTTCTCATGCAAGAACCCTATGCTCATTAAAATCGTTACCAGCGGATATAAGGCCGACAGGGTCACTACTGTGGAAGCTTTGCCCTGGTCCAAAGCAGCAAAGAATGTCAAGAAACCAACAAAGGCCAGAAATCCTCCCAGCGCGGCCCAGCCAAATCCCGCCGCGTTCCATTCGATCTTGAATTTTTCAAGAGCAAGTACCAACAATGCGAACGCTACAATCCCAACGGTTTGAAATAAAAGCGCCTGCCGTGGCTTCGCATAAGTGGCGGCAATTTTACTGCACACACCCCACAAACCCCAGGTCACCACGGTCAGCACCGCGTATAGATACCAGACTTTCAAAGTTTCCTCTCTTTCGCGAACGGATTGAGAAAGCCGTCATTGTAGTAGCACGGATAGAAATGTGCGAGCCGAAGCGGTTAGGCAGTGTTAGAGCACTCGAAAATGCCATGCGTTAAGTCGTCTGACGATTCAAGACCTCATTATCGTGGGCGGCCTCGCTGAGCTGGGCGTTTCCGCATAGAATGATGCTCCAGACTGGAGCCCTTGCTTGCGCCAAACGCCGTGCGTTCTCTATATAGCTGTCGATGGTTTGATTCCCCCGCGCGGCAAGAGCGTCGCTGGCCTGGATGAATTTACGGCGGCGCTGGACCATGCCGGGATTCCGGCGGTATGGGTCACCAACCGGTCGCGACTGGAATTCGATGCGGCGCGGCGCAAACATGCGCACACGCATCCGTTTATTGCAGAGGGCGGCAGCGGAGTATACCTGCCGGAGGGCTATTTCCATTTGCGGCCGGAGAAGACCGTTCGGCTGGGACGATTCACGTGCGTGCCTATGGCGGAAGCATTGCCGGCAGCGGCGCATGCCCTGGAAGCGCTCTCGGAAGAAACGAATGTGCCGGTGGTGGCATTGAGTTCGCTTTCGCCCCGGGAGCTGGCGCAGAATACCGGATTGCCGCAGCGTGAAGCGGAATTAGTGCGGCAGCGAGATTTCGACGAGCTTTTCTTTTTTGCCGGCGCGTCTGAAAAAGATATTCAGCGCTTTGTTCAGGCTGGGCGCGAAAAAAAATATGAATTGCGGCAGCACGGAGTGATGTGGTCGCTGGCGATTGGCGCCAGCCTGAAGCGCTGCATCCAAAGCCTGTCAAAACTTTATGATCGAGCGCTGCGTTATCACCCCGTGATCCTGGGGATTGCCAAGTCCGAGGAAAGCACGGAACTGTTCTCCGCTTGTGATCGAAGCATCCTCTTAACCGATGGAAACAAAGAAGAAGAAGTATCCGATGCGTCCCCCCGAGGGGACCACGGAGCCCGGACGAAGCGCTACTCGCTACATGATCCTGAAGTCTGGCCAGTAATACTGGAGCAAATAGCTCCTGAAGTTAGTAAACCCTGGAAGTAGAATGTCGTTTGTAGACGCCGATTTGCACGCTTTCGCCCGACTGGGGTAGTAAGAACACGAACGCCAGAAATCACAAGGTCAGTGTTTCGGCGAAGATAGCGACGGGCGGCCTCAGCGGGAGGTCATCCCTTGACTGGAAGAGATGAAAATCGCCTGAATTATCCGCATCAATCCAGCCCAATTCCCCGCTGAGTATTGCTTCAGATACTTCAGTTTTCGCGGCATTTTGTCGAATATTTGAAGACTTTCTAGTCACGGTGTGATTGAATAGGGCTACCCAGAATCCACCCCAGTGAGGATTGTTTTATGAAACTGTTCCTGGCACTGCTCGTGTTGGCGATTGCCCCTGTCCTGACGACAGCAAGCCCGGCCGCGCCGCAAACGACCAGTCGCGCCTCATCGCACGACCGGCATCACCGTCACAAACACTCAGGGAAGGGTAAGCACCACCACCGCCAAGTTTCGCATAACCGTACGCGTCAACCTCAACAGTAGACGTCGGCAAATTTCAACGACCGTGTGTGCTGCAGTTTTTGGCCACACCAAAAACACAAAAAGGGGAGCCGATGGCTCCCCTTTTTGTTTTGCTGTGTCGTCTAAAAAGTTCGCTGTTAAGCGTAGCTGTTTTGGCGACGCGCACCGCAAAAGCGGTGTGATCAGCTTTTGTTTCGCTCGAAGTCCGGTGGAGTCATGTTCCCCTCCGGAGCATCTTGAGCTCACGATGACGTTTTACTCCTGAAGAAAACGGAGTGCAAGCGAAGAGATGGCAAAATTCACAGCTTTATCTCAGGTTTTACTTGATAAATAAGTTTTCGCGCAGTTGGTCGCGGCCGACGAAGGATTTAGTGGTGCGGAATTGACTGAAGAGGTCCTGAATTTCGCGGTTCTGATACACCTTGTAAAATGGCGCGAGGCTCATGGCGGGAACGACCTGCAAAGTATTGGAATCCGCCACGCGATAACGCTGAAACCCTTCCGCCTTCTTGCTGTGAAACATCGCCAGTACGATCCCGGCCGGACGCAACAACTCCGTCACACACGCCACCGTTTGCTTGGTCATGGAGGGGTCGAGATAATCCAAGGCATCCCAGAGCAACACCGCATCGAAGGAAGCGGGCTTATATTGCATATTCGACTTCAGGAACCGCGATGCGCGGCCCTCTGCGGTGGTGTCGAGTTTTTCAAGCAGCGCCGGGTCTTCGCGCAAACGGGCACCTTCTTCATCGAGGAATGTTTTCCATCCGCGCAGAATGTCTTCGGTAGAAACGCGGAAGTTGCGCTCAATAAAAAAATTCAGGGTGGTCTGCCAGGCGGCTCCAAGGTCGAGCAAAGTCCCGCGGCCGAGGCCTTCAAGATTCCACAGAAATTCCTTCAAGCCATTGGATACGCGCGTGGCAGCCTGTTCCGGGGCGCGGGAAGACGATCCCGCGCTTGCACCCGGAGGAGCAGAGGACAGTGATTTTGAGCTGGCGCTCGACGACGCACCGGGCCGCGAGCTTCGAGATACATCGCTTTGCCCGCCAATGCCGAATTTGTTCAGCAGAGTCATGATTTAGTCGGCGGCTGATCCCGACGTGGTCGGCGTAGCTTCCGCGGATTTGCCGGTAGAGGTGGCAGCAGCGCTCTTGGCTTCCGTCTTGACGCCCAACCTGCCAGCCTCGACCTTGCCTCTAAGCAGCGCGCCCTCCTCAATGGCCAGGCGCTCGGTCTGAACTTCGCCGGTCACGTGGCTGGTGCTCATGAGCTGAACCTTATCCCGTCCAGTGACTTTGCCCTCGATACGCCCGTGGACGATAACTTCGCGCGCACTAACGTCCGCTTTGACGGTACCGTTTGGTCCGATCGTCAAACTGCCATTCGTCAGGTTGAGTTTCCCGTCGATCACGCCGTCCATGTAAAGATCTTCGCTGCCCGTGACTTCGCCTTTGATCCGGATGCCTTGACCTATGCTGGCGTTACCACGCGGCGCCGTGGGCGTCGGCCGTGAAGATAATGGGGCAGCCTGGGGCGTAAAAGCCGGGTTACTGGGGGCGTTACCAAATCCTGGCTGGTTTACGTGCGTGCTAGGAGTGCTAGGCCTCTCCGGAATTCCTTGAGGTTTGCGTTCTTCGTTTTTCCACATGGGGACACCTCGCCGTCGAATTTGGGATTCGAGTCGCTTCGCAGGACCGGGCAGGGCCGCGACTCAAAGAGTGTAGATAGTATATGACTTAGATCGCGTAAACAACAATGACGGGCGAGTCAGGCTGTTGCTCCGGGAGCACTAGGCGTGGACTGGTTTCGGCGACAGGTAGCCCAGCAAAGACTGCGTCGTATGTGCGGAATCTCTGCGCAACTCCCACGCTGCGACCATCATGGCTTCTAATTCCCTCGTGAAGAGTTTCCATGACTTGCGATTTTCCCACCAGTGTTCGGGGTCAAAATCACCATCCCGGGCGCTCGCCACGCGCACGGTAACGGATGGCGGAAAGATGTGTCGAAAGATGTAGCGGGCGCGCCGGGTATGGAAGTTGGAGGTCACCACAATTACGCTGTGCCAGTTCTTTTCGGTCACGAGCGCCCGCAGCGCTAGAGCCTCGTCGCGGGTACTGTCTGCGTCGTGTGGAAAACGGATGATGCGGTCCTTGGGTACTCCGCGCTCGATCAGGTCGTGTTCCATCAATTCGGAGATGCTCGCACTGGGACGCAGGCGCCGCCCGCTGGCCACGACGACGGGCGCCAATTTTTGGCGATACAGCTCTGACGCGCGGGTGGCTCGGTCGGCAAAGAAATTATCGTCGCCGAGGAGCAGGAGCGCGTCCGACTGTTCTAGAGTATCCTCGACGACCCAGGATTCGCCAGCCAGCCGAAGCAGCGGGCGCCGGGCGGCATAAAGTACGAAGCAAAAAACGATCAGGAAAAGAACGCTGATCAGACTGCTTAGAATGCCGCCATGCTGCGAGTTGTGAGCGGGCAGTCTGAAACGCCGGATCATGAATTGGGATCCAGTAAACGCAGACGCTCGGCGGCTTGCTCGGGAAATACCCCGTTGAAATAGACTTCCTTAATGCTGTACGACTTACTGCGCTTTTCGACGATCGGCAAGATCTCGATGTGCCAGTGAAAATCTTCCGATAACGTTTTCCAGTAGCCGGCCAATTCCCCTTTTTTGCTTCGCGTGTTTGGCGCGGTGTGAACTACCAGGTGAAATGCCGGAGAAACCTTTTCCAGGCGGCGCAGCACCCGCCCCAGCAAAGCGGCAAAATTTTGGCGATTCGATCCGGAGTGCGGCTGCTCGAATAGGTGATTGTGTTTGCGGTGCAGCAGCCAAATCTCGTACGGTACCCGCGAAGCGTAAGGGCAAAGCGCGTAATATTCGCCCTGCACGTCCACGATGCGGGTGCCTTTCTTTTCCTCCTGGCGTACCATGTCGCAGAAAATGCAGCGTTCGCGTTCCTTGTACCATTCATGCGCGGCGTTCAGCTCGTATTTGATGCGCCGCGGCACGAAGATCGTGGCGGTCACCTGGGAGTGCGCGTGAGACCATTCTTCGCCGGCTTCCAGGCCCTGATTCTTAAACACGCTGACATATTTGAAGCGCACGTCTTTTTTTAAATCGGCGATGCGCGAAGCCCATACGGTTAGCACGCGATCAATTTCGTCATCGCTGAATTGCGAGAATCGACGGTCGTGCTGCGGAGTCTCGACGACAACTTCATGCGCGCCGGTGGGGCCCATTTTGTCGTAGATACCGTCCGCGAGTCTCCCCAGCTGCCCTTCGATGCGGTACAAAGGATCGGGATGAGCTAGCACCCGGACTTGCGCGACGCCTTCAGCGGGCGAAAGCAAAATCGCCTTAGCTTCTGATTCGGGACGATCAAACGGGCATTTTTGTGGTAGGTCCTCGAGCGATTCTTTCTGGCCCTGCACTACCCAGCTTTGTGTTATGGGGTCTCGTCGAATTTCCATTTTTTTGGTTTGGTTTGCTTCGCGTTCTGCGCTTTCGCAAAAAGTCTCAGTGGCAGGCAAAAGTATATCGCTGTTTGAAGCGCTGCCGAACGAACGATTTTCGATTATTACGTTTGGGATAAATAATGTTTGTTGGATGCGAGGGCTAGTTTCTTTCGCCGCCACCTAATTGTCAAGGTCGCGCAGGCTCCATGCTATTCTCGATAAATCGTGGACGCTGATATCGAATTTATGCAGCAGGCCCTGGCGGAAGCGCGCGAATCAGCCGCCAGCGGTGAAGTGCCTATCGGCGCGCTGCTGGTGCATGAAGGAAGAATATTGGCGCGTGCCGGCAATCGCACGATTCGCGATTGTGATCCCACGGCGCACGCGGAAATTGTTGCTTTGCGCGAAGCCGCAAGAATAATTGGCAATTACCGCCTCGCGGATACCACGCTCTACGTGACCATTGAGCCATGCAGCATGTGCGCCGGCGCCATGATTCAGGCGCGTGTGTCTCGATTGGTTTATGGAGCCGCGGAGCCGCGCGGCGGGGCGGTGCAATCCTGTTTTGAACTTCTTTCACATCCAGACTTGAATCATCGTGTGCAGGTTACTTCCGGCGTTCTGGCTTCCGATTGCAGCGACGTGATCCAATCCTTCTTCGCTGTGCGCCGAAAGCAAGCACTCCAGTAAGTATTTCTAAGTTGCGCATCGAATTGCCGTGAATAGAAGGCCTCTGCTACGATGAATCCTCAACGCCGCGGAGAGGTGTCTGAGCGGTTGAAAGAGCTCGCCTCGAAAGCGAGTGTAGGAGAAATCCTACCGTGGGTTCGAATCCCACCCTCTCCGCCATATTTTTTAATGGCTAGAAACAAAAGGGGTTACGCGCCGAACGAAAATTTGCTACAAAAGATTTCTACGGAGTCTGAGGAAGCGTCGCTTTCGTACTCCAAGGACAAATGAATATTGGGCCGCTTATTCGTTAATCCTCTGCCTCGTAAGTCCATACCTGCGCGGGCTCGTTGCCTTTAGCGGGCACGGCTACGTAAAAGCGATCACGCTTTGCGAAGAAAAATCCCGTACGGATGCCTATAGCAGAAGGAACATTTGCCACCAGCTCGTAATGGTCGGGATCGTTCTGCTGGAAAACGCTGATTATTCCTTCTCCTCCGATCACGTAAATGCGCTTGCGTGCAGCGTCGAAAAAAACATCGTCACACTCTCCCGCGCGCGCAAACGGGCAACTTCCTTGCCCGTTTGGGTATCGAGGACCACCATCATGGGAGTCTTGCGGGTGATGGTGAAGAGACGGTGATCTTCTTCATTCAAAGCCATCGCGTAATTGGCCCGAAGTCCCTTAGAGGCCACTTTGTAACTGCTCCAGTTTTCTTGTCAATGGATTCCACAACATCGCCTGCATCCGGAACGTTCACAAAAATATGATCGCCTTTACCTTCCACTTGGAAGGATTCGGGATGCCCTTCGGTTTTGTACACGTCG
>DASYJM010000349.1:0-6583 GCA_035996445.1 Candidatus Acidiferrum sp.
CGCGCCAGCGCATTCCGCAAGCGTTGTGTCTCTTTTGCGTCGAACTCACCATAAGTTGAATCACTTCATCATCGCGCCTGATTAAGGACAACTCAAATTCGAATGCATTTCCTTGATTCCAAGGCGGGTCATTCCAGAAGCGATATCCGCGGTCAAAAGTCAGAAAATCGGCAGAAGTTCATTTCAATATCCAGGTGCCCACGATTTCTGTAAACCTTAGTCCATAACGAGGATATTGGGTGCCGGGCCATTCCGCCCGCACGACGCGGGCCTTACCAACGAGCTCCTGCTCGGCAGCCAGCAAGTAGACATCCAAGACCGTGTCAACAGCAAGAAGCGAGGCGCAGGCACAAATAAACCCCTTGCTACTTACATTCTCGGTAGTAGTGGGAAGGCTGAAAGAGTTGCCGTTCTCATCTTTGCCTCCTAGCTTCAAAGGAACACGCAGGCCGATACGTGCCTCCTTGCGGCGTTCGATACGGCGGGTTCCGAGCGCCTCAGCCAAAGATGCCCGTAAAGATTCAAAGTTGACGGGTTTTTCAAAATATGCAGAAGCGCCTAATTCGCGGCAGAATTCCTTCGTTTTTGCTCCACCCTCACCGCTGATTATGAATACCGGAATCAGTTGGGTGGCGCTGAAGGAGGTGAGTGTTTTGCATAGCTCAAAGCCGGAATATCCTGGCATACGAAGGTCCAACAGCACGGCATCAGGCTTGTGTTCGAGCGCCAATGCGAGAGCCTCGGCGGGTTTTCCTGTGTCGAAAACTTCATATAGATCCGCGAGATTAAGGCGCAACAGGCGTCGTATGGACTGGTCGTCATCGACAATCAGAATTTTTGGCATGCAAACTGTCCTTATATGGGCTGATGCAACGGCGAATTGGCCGTCACTGATTCGGCAGTACCCTGGCCCCGTTTGTCGCTATCGAGGACCTCGCGCACTTTATGAATAAGCGCCTCTTCGGTGAACGGCTTGTTAAGCAAAATGGAGCCAGGGTCGAGAATACCGTGGCCGGCGATAAAAGAGTCGTTGTACCCGGAAATGTACAAGACTTTAATCTTTGGATAGCTGGCGACAAGCCTTTCCGCAAGCACTCTACCGTTTTGGCCAGGCATGACCACGTCGGTGACTAAGAGTTGAATTGCCCCAGCGTGAGCCGCAGCGATCTTCAAGGCTTCTTCAGCATCAGGCGCGCTAAGAACTTCGAAGCCGTGGCTCGATAGGAACGAGACTGCAAGCTTTCGCAACGGCGCAGCATCTTCAACGAGCAAAATAGTTTCCGACCCGCGCAAATTTTCATCTAGATACGGTCGAACCGCCTGCAAATCCGCAATCTGGGCGACGCGCGGAAGAAAAACTTGAAAGGCAGCGCCCTTCCCAAGTTCACTATCGACCCACACATAGCCACCGCTCTGCTTCACGATCCCATAGACGGTTGCGAGTCCGAGTCCGGTGCCTTTGCCCAATTCCTTGGTAGTGAAAAACGGTTCAAAGATATGGGCAATGGTCTCGGGATCCATGCCTGTGCCGGAGTCCGTGACGGACAAGCAAACGTATTCGCCCGGTTTGGCACCGGGATGTGAGCGGGCGTAAAGTTCATCCAAACACATATTTTTCGTGTCGATCTGCAGTCGTCCACCTGCAGACATGGCATCGCGTGCGTTGACAGCCAGGTTCAGAATGACTTGCTCAATTTGATTGCGGTCCGCACGCACGGAACCCAACTCCTCATCCAAAGCGATGCTTACGGTAATATCCTCGCGGATGAGTCTAGGTAGCATTTTCTGCATGTCGAGGACGAGGTCGTTCAGGTTCAAAACCGTTGGTGTAAGAATCTGTTGCCGGCTGAACGCTAGTAACTGCCGTGTCAGGGCGGCGGCACGGTCCCCGGCTTTCTCTATTTCGTCAGCGTGCTCGGTCAATGGGTTTTCCGGTCCAAGAGCACGTTTCAATACCTGGCTGTATCCGATGATGACCCCGAGTAGATTGTTGAAGTCGTGAGCGATTCCACCCGACAATCTACCGACCGCCTCCATTTTGCTCGTCATACGCAATTGCCGCTCCAGAATGCGCTTCTCGGTTATGTCTTCAACGAACATCTCGAAATAAACCGGCTGCTCATCGCTACGGGCGATTCGGCGGCCGCTGCATAGTACCGTGATGGGTGTTCCGTCCTTTCGTTTCCATTCCGCTTCCACATCTTTAAAATCATCTACACGATTCAGCAGCTCGAACAGTCGGCGATATTCCATCGCAGATCTAAAAATTTGGAGTTCGAGATTGGCTTTCAAAAGTTCAGCGGAGTCGTCGTATCCGAGTATCTTTTGCAAAGCCGGGTTGACGCGGAAGAGCTGGCCCTCGCCATTTGTACGGTAAATACCATAGGGTGCGTCTTCCACGACGGATCGGAAATCGGCATCCGCCAAACGAAGCGCTTCGAGGGCCAATTGTCGATCGGTGATATCGCGGTTCACGATAACCAATTTTTCAGGCCCGCCTTTGGCGTTGCGTATCACGCTGGCCGTGGATTCCAGCATCCGCCACGTCCCATTTTTGTGACGAATGCGATATTCCAGCGTCTGTCCCATTCCCGTTGCACGCGATTCCTCAGCCGCCTGCTTCACGCGCTCGCGGTCGTCCGGGTGAATTTGCTCCAGCGACGAGGACCCCCTCAGTTCCTCGGGCGAGTACCCCAGTGCGGTTTGATAGGAATAGCTGTTGTAGATGCGACGGCCTTCCATATCCACTACAGCGATCATGTCCGTGGCGTTATCGCTTATAAGACGAAAAAGCTCTTCGCGCTGAAACAATTCACGGCGAATGCGGTGAATCTGCCATTGCTGATAAATGGTGTAGAGGTCAAATAGCAGGACTACCGCTACGAGTCCGCGTACCGCCTGAGGAAAGGACATCCACGAGATCGACCCTTTGTATTCGGCAAGCTCGGGAAGGATAAACGAAACGACCCCCCCGGTAAGCATCAAGGTAACAACGATAGATGCGAGCCAGAGCCACCACTCGCGACGTTCAGTGCGTCGTAAACTTGCAGAGACGCTCTCGGAGGAAGGGCCGGAGACGGGGTCATCATAAAATATGGTTTTCGGGAGTTTCTGCACAAATACCTTCCGATTTGGGTTCATCAGGTGAGCGGTGGCCCTTTGAACAGTCTTTCCTTTTGCGTAGAGAAAGTATATACAAATGTGCACATTGTGTACTTATAGTATTACCCAGCGTAGCGTATCACTAACCGATAATCTGTGGATGGAGCGAGCGCATCTCATCAAAGCGTTTGGTGCGATCCATTTCAAATTACGTCGGAATGGTGGGCTGATTAACCTTCGGGTTAAGTAACATGAGCCGATTTGATAGGTACTTTGCTAGGTTGCTCGGTCAGTACATGAGGGGTCTTCGGTGTACCGTTAATTCATAAGGTAGTTATAGATGCGTATGCCCATTCGTTGGCCGCTTTGCGCTGGTGGTGAAATAAAGTGTTAGGCCGCGTCCTCTGTTTCTTTGCGTTCAAAACAAAACGCTCAACGAGATCTAAAATCGCACTGATCTTTCAGGCTTCGCCGTATCGTTCTTCCGCAAACAGGTTTCTTTGCGGTGAGCTGATGCGTGCTGGGACGCGAGGATTCTTGCCCTGGTTCAACAGATCTCCAGCTTCCTGCTTCACTTGTAGAGGCGGCACCTCGGTCGTACCCCGAGTTCTTGCGCCAACTCACCGACAACGTCACAAGTCTCCATGCGCTCGACGGCCATTCGCTGAAATTTCCGGAAGTATCTCTTTCTCTCCGCCTGAGTTTCCTTTCCCGGAAACGGTGCCCAATTTTGTGGGTCACTTCAATGGTTCACTCCACGATTCCCATTGGACCCCGGTGATTTGCAAGGCGAGTTAGTCAGCGATCAGTGTCGCTCGGCAGCATCGCCTGTTGCTCTTTCAAGGTACAGCCGCTGATCGCGAGCCTCATCATTTGCGCAGACAAATTTAGAATACGAGCGGCTGCGCTCCGTGCACTCAATCCACAGTCATGAATATTGGATATAAGATTTCGATTCGCATCGGAATGATCGCGGCTAGGCTGGTATGCCATATATGCCGACATGCTTTCTGCGGAAGCCAGGCCTGGGCGCTCGCCGATCAAAAGAATAACGATCTGGGGCTTCAGTAGTTCGCCAATCTCGTTCAAAATTCCAACCCGGCAATGGCGAACAATAAATGTCTGCCCGATGCTCCAGCCGGACTTCTTAGCACCTTCAACAAGCAGTGGTAGCAACCGGGGAACGTGCCTTTGAACTGCGAGAGCCGAGAGCCCGTCACCGATCACGATCTGAATGTTCCTGCCCGGTAAACATCGACTTAAAATCTCTCCGCGCGACTCCTCACTGAATTTCCGTCCGAGAGCCGGACGCGCCAGAAATTCCAATTTGGTGGAGGCCCGCGTACTAACTTCAAAGAGGTTCCACGTTTCGACACATTCGGAGTCGAACGCCGTCTTCAGGTCCAACTCCGCGCGGACTGCGTCTCGAGCCTTTGCGTGGTCTTCACGCAATTGAAGTTGGGTCTCAGTGCGATATGCAGCTCCCGCCCGGCCGACCAGGAGCCTCGCGGGCGTGTGCATTCTAATCCTGCGCGCAATTTCGGCCGAATCAGCATTGGGAAGCAATCTGTTTGAGCGATCATCCATTTACTGAATGCCCTCGAGCGACCACTCGAGCCCTTTCATCAGTTGGCGTCGCACTGGCTCATCGAACTTCGCAGGTTCGCCGTCGCGGTAAATTCCGGCTTGCTCGAGCCACCTCAAAAATTCAGGAGCTGGACGCTGTTTGAAAATCCTCCTCACGCCAATGGCGTCATGATAGCTCGTGGATTGATAGTTCAGCATCACGTCGTCGCCACATGGCACTCCCATGAAATAGTTGCACCCGGCGGCTCCCAGCAGCAGGAGAAGATTGTCCACAGAATTTTGGTCCGCTTCTGCGTGGTTCGTATAGCAGACATCGCACCCCATAGGGAGGCCCAGCAGCTTGCCCATGAAGTGATCTTCGAGGCCCGCACGAATAATCTGGCGCTCATCAAAAAGATACTCAGGGCCAATAAATCCAACAACGCTGTTCACCAGAAATGGATCAAATGCGCGAGCCACGCCATACGCGCGAGCTTCTAAAGTGACCTGGTCCAGGCCGCAGTGAGCCTCCGCGGATAACGCGCTTCCTTGGCCGGTCTCAAAATACATCACATTTTCGCCCTTCCATGAAACGTCTTGACGCTGGCGATGGTGCTCGATAACGCGAGCGCGACCTTCTGCCAACATCTCCAGAGTAATACCGAAACTTCGATTGCAGGCTTCTGTTCCACCGACAGATTGGAACAATAGATCCACTGGTGCGCCATGGCTCAGCGCGGCCAGTTGCGTGGAAATGTGTGCGAGGCAACATGTTTGCGTGGGTATTTTGTAGGTAGTTACGAGGCGATTGAGTGCGCGAAGGATTGCGCTGGTGCTCTCCACGAGGTCCGATGCAGGATTCACTCCAATCACGGCGTCTCCGCATCCATACAGCAAGCCCTCAAAAGCGGACAACAGAATACCGGCGATATCGTCTGTGGGGTGATTCGGTTGAATGCGTATCCCCAAGACTCCGCGCTCGCCCATGGTATTTCGACAACGCGTAACGTTTCGAATCTTCGCGGCGCCTAGAACCAGATCCTTATTACTCATGATTTTGGTTACCGCTGCCGCTATTTCGGGGATTATCGCCCGTTGAATCCTCCTTAGTTCCACCTCGCCTGTTGCATCGTCGAGAAGGAACTCGCGGAACTCACCTACCGTGCTGCTCTTGATCGATACAAAAGATTCCCGATCGAAGGATTCCAAAATCAACGCACTTACATCGTCATCGTCAGGATCTATTAAAGGCTGCTGCATGATTTCATCAAGCGACAAATCCGCGAGCTTGCGCTTGGCAGCGATTCTCTCGCGATCTGATCCCGCTCCGATTCCGGCCAACCGATCGCCAGACTTTTCCTCGTTTGCTTTGGCAAAGAGGCTTCGGAGGTCACTAAACGAGAATTGCTCAGGCATATAAAGTTAACCAACTAGGTTCTAAAATCGCCGATCCCGAAATCGTCCACCGGGAGCTCCATTCCGATCTCTTGGTGGCCGGTCTACAGCGGACAAGGTGCCACCGGGCGCGGCCTGCAATTGAATAGTCGGCTCGATCCTCTATCGTGAGTTGCCTCAAGGTTCAGCTCCTGCCGTGACAAGTTCGAATGACGAGGTGAGCTCGATTGTCTTATGAAAAGTTCGGTAGAGTGGACAGCGCATGGCGTAAATGCCGTGTACCCTTTCGACTGTTCCTTTAATGTCTTCCGGCGCTACCAAGCGCATCGCCACGTGGATTCGCCGGATGACCAGCACATTCTCCTCCGTTTCGACCTCTCCGGTAACATCGGCGGTCAGGTTTCCATTACTAGCATCGATTTGGCGCGCTTCCAGCGCACCTCCAAAGGTACCCATCATTCAGCCAGCGGTTGCGGAGATGACGTAGTCAATGGTCGAGGAATGTGATTCTTTCAGTTTG
>DASYJM010000350.1:0-3225 GCA_035996445.1 Candidatus Acidiferrum sp.
TGGTTTGGTGAAGACGGACAAAGATGACTTCGCTCCACGAATTGGCCTTGCCTACCGGCTAATGTCCAACACGGTCCTTCGTGCTGGCTATGGGCGCTTCTTCATGTATCAGGAAACACGCACTGGCGATCCATTTCAGCTCTATTACAATTTGCCGTTCGTTGCTGAGCCGAGCTTCAACACAGATGGTGTTACTCCAATCCTTACCGTCTCGGGAGGATTTCCAGCCATCGATCCCACTACCCTCACCGGAGGATCCGTCACCACTTCCGCCGAGGGAGCTGATACGCATCTGCACGCGCCTGTGTTAGATGAATGGAACCTGAACGTCCAGCATGAATTGCCCGGCAACTTGTTGGTGGAAGTTGCCTATGTTGGCTCCAAAGCGACGCACCTTCAAGCAATCCTCGACCTGAACCAGGATCCGACGCCCGGCCCTGGTGATATTCAGTCGAGACGGCCCTTACCGCAGTTCGGAAGTTTTAATAACCTCGTAGATATCGGTAACTCGAACTATCACTCCCTGCAACTCAAAGTCGATAAGCGTGCAAGCCACGGGCTTTCATTCTTGAGCGCATTCACTTTCAGCAAATCGATCAACGACCAACCAGAGATTTGCTGCTCTTCCCCCACCCCGCAAAACAGCTATGATCTGGCTGCCGAACGAGGCTTATCGGACTTCGACCAACGGTTCCGTTGGGTGACGAGCTTCGATTATCAGTTGCCGATCGGCAAGGGCCAGCCATATCTCAGCAATGGCCACGTCGCCGACCTGATCCTGGGTGGATGGCACCTGGGTGGAATCATCGCCCTGCACACCGGGTTCTACTTCACACCTCAGGTTGGTTTCGATCCTTCCAACACCGGCTCTATCGGCATGACCCGTGCCGATCAAGTCTGCAACGGCAACCTGCCCCGCGGACAGCGGACCGTGACAAATTGGATCAACATCCACTGCTACCAGGATCCTGAGCAATATACGTTTGGTAATGCGGGAAAGAACAGCCTCGAAGGTCCGGGTGCCGTGACCAGCGACATGTCGCTGCGCAAGGTGTTCGGAATCACGGAGCGTGTGAACATGGAGTTCCGTTTCGAGCTCTTCAACGCGTTCAACCATCCAGTGTTCGCCCAGCCGGATCCCTTCGAAGACGACGGCGAGGGATCATTTGGTGTTATTACTTCAACGACGGTACCGAACCGGCAACTGCAATTTGGTTTGAAGCTGAATTTCTGACGTTCCTCGTGTAAGCTTTTGCACGCGAGGGCCGTCATGAAGAAACAAATAGGAGTGAATCGCCGGCAGTTCCTTACAACGACCTCGGCGGCATTAGGCGCCGCGGCCGTTGCGGGAGCATCGTTATCGGCCGAAGATACGGGAAGTGCAAAAGCGGGAAGTTCTGCGATTTCCAACCCCCAGGGGGCTCGTGTAGTCCACGCGCCTCTGCGTTCCTATACCGGCGCGGCTGCTGGAGAAGTAGCCTTCCCTCTAGGCGGGATTGGGACCGGGACGGTCTCGCTTGGCGGACGAGGCGAGTTGCGGGATTGGGAAATTTTCAACCGGCCGGCCAAGCGTCGAAGTCTTCCGTTCAGTTTTGTGGCGCTGTGGACAAAGCCGGAGGGCGAACGCCCGCTGCTGCGAGTAGTCGAGGGTCCGCCGCAACCTCCGTTCACCGGATGGAATGGTTACAGTCGCGAGTCGGGACAAGGGTTGCCGCACCTTCAGAAGGCCACTCTCCGCGGGAAATATCCAATTGCGACGGTCGATTTTGAAGACCCTGCCCTTCCAGTCTCCGTTTCACTCGAAGCTTACACTCCGTTTGTCCCGCTCAATGTGGATGACTCCAGTCTGCCGGTGGCGGTTTTCGAATATCGCATCGCCAACCGGGGCCGGAAACCTGTGGATGTGTCCCTTGCCTTCTCACTGCTCAATCCAGTGGGTTATGACGGGAAGGCATTTCTGGACAGCAATGAACATCCAGGATTCGGAAAAAACCTAAACAATCTCCGGCAGGAGCAGTTGGCAGGAATTAACCTCGCGGGAATTGATCTGACATCGGAAAAGTACGCGGCGGGTGATCCGCTTAATGGATCGATGGCATTGCTGACCACCCATTCCTCCTCCACCGCCCGCGCCAGCCTGGAGGGCAGTGAGTGGTGGGACTTCTATCAGACTTGGGTGAATGAATTCTCGACCAGCGGCAGGCTTAACAGCTCCTCCCCCTCGAAGGCCACGAAGGACGGCACATCGAGCTATGCGACGTTGGCGCCCAATGCGCGACTGGCCGTGGATGAATCGATCACCATCACTTTCGTTTTGGCCTGGTACTTTCCTGTCCGTGAGAACTACTGGCATTACAAAGACGAGGAAATGCGAGGCAGGAAGGTGACCAACCACTACGGCACGCGCTTTAAGAGCGCGTGGGACGTGGCGACACACACGGCGTCCCGTCTGCCCGAGCTCAGGCGCAAGACGAGACTCTTCACGGAGACCTTGTTTTCCAGCAGCCTTCCCCCCGAAGTGTTGGAGGCGGTTTCGAGCCAGGCTTCGATCCTCAGGACCAATACCTGCATACTTCTTGAAGGCAAGCAATTTTTCGGCTTTGAGGGCTGCGGAGACGACGAGCATAACGGCTGGATGAACTGCTCACACGTCTGGAACTACGAGCACGCTGTGGCGTTTTTATTCCCGGAGTTGGAACGCTCCATGCGCGACACCGACTTCCTGCATGAAGTACGCGGCGATGACAGCATGGCATTTCGCGCCATGGTTCCGCTCGGTATCAAGCAATGGGACTTCCGTCCGGCAGCCGATGGCCAGATGGGATGCATCCTGAAGCTTTATCGCGAGTGGCAGATCTCGGGCGACGATGCGTTTCTCAAGAAGCTGTGGCCGAACGCGAAGCGAACTTTGGAATTTGCGTGGAAGTTCTGGGACGCCGATAAGGACGGCTTGATGGAGGGCGAGCAGCACAATACCTACGATATCGAGTTCTTCGGCCCCAACCCGATGATGACGACGCTGTATCTTGGAGCACTCAAAGCTGCGGAGTTAATGGCTGTGGCAGTGGGCGACTCGCCGGCAGCAGAGCGCTACCGTGCAATTCGCGAAAGAGGTGTCAGTAATTTCGAGAGCTTGTGGAACGGTGAGTTCTATATTCAGAAAACTACGCCGGTTGACCAGATTCGCCCCATGCCACCCTACGACACAGATAACTGGAAAGAACG
>DASYJM010000351.1:0-9610 GCA_035996445.1 Candidatus Acidiferrum sp.
ACAACGTTGTGCTGGTTAAATTGAACGGTAAGGATACTTTTTATGACCCCGGAACGGCATACACGCCCTTTGGAATATTGCCATGGCCGGAGACGGGCGTGAAAGGATTGCGCCTAGATAAGGATGGAGGAGCGTGGGTCACCACCACCGTTCCGGATGCGTCCGTTTCAAATATCACGCGCAAAGCTGACCTAAATATGACCGACCAGGGTTCGCTGGAAGGCAAAGTGACGGTGACCTTTTCCGGGCTAGAAGCACTTTCGATCCGGCTGGAACTTCGCAACGAGGACGAGGCCTCGCGCACAAAATACATTGAGGATGTCGTGCGGGAATTTATCCCTGCAGGTATTGATGTAGATTTAAAGAATAAACCTGACTGGAGCAGTTCCTCGCCCACGCTCGTTGGTGAATTTGAAATCAAGGTGCAGGGTTGGGCTTCCCAGGCGGGGCGCCGTGCGCTGATCCCAGTAGGGCTTTTTGGCGCGCCCGAAAAACATGTGTTCGAACACGCCTCCCGGGTACATCCCATTTATTTTGACTTTCCGACCGCACGCATCGATGACGTGACCATTGAGCTTCCACTGGACTGGAAAGTGAACAGCGTTCCACCGGGTCACAAGGATGAAGGAAAAGTTTGTTCCTACAACACCACCGCGGAGAACAAGCAGGGGACTCTGCACCTGACGCGCAATCTAAACATCAATGCGCTTGTGCTGGACGCAAAATATTACGGCGCGCTCAGAAACTTTTTCCAAACGGTGAAGACCGGTGATGAACAACAGATCATGGTGCAGCCTGGGGGCATTTCTGCGTCCAACTAGCTTGCGCAGGATTGGCATCTGGCAAACGGCCGCGCTGATCGGTGGAATCTTGGTGCTTTGCCTGTTAATTGCGCCAGATCCCGCGACCGCTAACGATGCGCCGGCATGGATGCACGCACTCGTGAATGTACCGCTACCCGAGCATGACGATAAGACCGACGCGGTGATGTTGTATTCCGAATACATTTTCACCGTGCAACCCAACGGCAAAATTAAGCGCATGGAACGCGCCGCGTACAAAATTTTGCGCGTGGCAGGAAAGAAATACGGCATCGTAAGTGCTGATTTCGACGCTGACACACGCATCACCGGGATGCACGGATGGTGCATCCCGGCGCAAGGAAGAGATTATGAAGTGAAAGAGAAAGATGCTCTGGAAACCTCGGTGGGCGTCGCCGGTGGGGAATTGATCACCGACGTTCGACTTAAGGTATTGCAGATTCCCGCCGCTGACGTGGGAAACATTGTGGGTTATGAAGTCGAGCAGGATTTGCGGCCCTACGTTTTGCAGCACGAGTGGCTCTTCCAGCAGCGCGTTCCTACGGCGGAAGCGCGATACACATTGCAACTTCCGCTGGGCTGGGAATACAAAGCAGCGTGGGTGAACCACGCTGAACTCGCGCCTGCCTCGGTAGGAAATAACCAGTGGCAATGGGTGGTCAAGAATGTTCCCGCGGTGAAAATTGAGCGAGAGATGCCGCCCTGGCGAGGTGTCGCGGAACAAATGGTTTTGTCCATCATTCCGGCGGGTGGCTCGCAGAACAGGGGCTTTCAAAACTGGGATGACGCGGGAATTTGGGAGGCGGGACTCACCCGCGGGCGGCGCGAAGTTACGCCGGAGATTAAGCAAAAAGTGGCAACGGTGACTGCCTCAGCAACTACTCCTCTTGAGAAAATGCGCGCCATCGCGACCTTCGCGCAGCGTGAGATTCGCTATGTGGGCATTGAATTGGGGATTGGCGGGTACCAGCCGCATCCCGCGCGCGAAGTCTTCGCGCATCGCTATGGCGACTGCAAAGACAAGGCCACGCTGGTGAGCGCCATGCTCACGGAGATAGGTGTGGACTCCTACTATTTGGTGATTAATTCCGAACGGGGCGCAGTCACCAGCGCCACCCCGCCGCAAATCGGAATTTTTAATCATTTGATTTTGGCGATTAAATTACCGGAAGGCGTTTCTGATCCTTCCCTGATTGCGTTCCTTAACGACACCAAGTTTGGCAAATTATTGATTTTTGATCCTACCGATGAGATGACCCCATTCGGCCAATTGCGTGGCGCGCTGCAAGCCAACTATGGCTTGCTGGTGACGCCGACAGGAGGCGAACTGGTGGAATTGCCGCAATTACCCGCGACGCTCAATGGCACCGAGCGGATCGGCAAACTTCAATTGGATAATAAGGGCACGTTAAGCGGAGACATTCGGGAAATTCGACGCGGCGATCCGGCGGTATACCAACGATCCGTCCTCCAAACCGTTTCTAAAAATACGGACAGAATCAAGCCTATCGAAGCGTCGCTGGCTAATTCACTGAGCACCTTCCAGATCACCAAGGCTTCGATCGGAAATCTGGAACAAAATAATCTGCCCTTTGTGTACGACTACTCACTAGTAGCGGAAAATTATGCCAAATCGGCGGGTGATTTATTGCTGGTGCGGCCGCGAGTGATCGGATATGACTCGCAGAATTTTATGGAGACCAAAGAAGCGCGAAAATATCCCGTTGAATTTGCCGGGCCCTGGCGCAACACCGATACCTTTGAGATCGCGCTTCCGGCTGGATACGAAGTAGACGACCTCCCTCCACCGGTCAACGCGGACTACAGTTTCGCGAGCTATCACAGCAAAGCGGAAGTCACCGGCAAAACATTAAAATACACACGCACCTTTGAAATCAAAGAGTTGAGCGTACCGGTAAGCAAGGCGGACGAATTAAAAACGTTCTATCGCGTGATCGGAAATGACGAGCGCAATACCGCTGTTCTAAAGCCCGGGCCGAAGTAAACTGGCGAGCGTTCCGCGCTCGCCTTTGCATTCGAAACTCTACAACTCATCCTAATTTTGTGAGGTGCTCGCGGACGAGATCGCTGAGTATTTTGCCGTCGACGGATTTTCCTTCTAGCGAGGATTTTGCTGATTTAACTACCATGCCCATTTGCTTCATGGAATTGGCGCCAGTTTCGGCGATGGCTTTGTCGATGGCGGCGTTCATTTCGTCTTTGCTGGCGCTTGCGGGAAGATAACTTTCAAGGATGGCCAGTTCTTTGGTTTCCTTGTCAGCGAGTTCCGGGCGATTGCCCTTGGAAAATTGCTCGATCGATTCCTTGCGCTGCTTGACCAGCGTTTGCAGGATTTGAATGGATTCGGCTTCGTCCAGCATACGGATTTTTTCCACTTCTTTGTGTTTGATGGCCGCTTTCATGCCGCGCAGGACGCTCAGGCGTAACTCGTCCTTGGCGCGCATGGCGTCCACGAGATCTTTTTGAATTCGCTCAGACAGACTCATCACCGGCTCCTCAATTTGGTTCGTAAGCGCTGGCCGCTTTCGCGCAAGATTTGTAATTGCAAAATTATCACAGAATGTTCGCCGGTTGCATTGACACTGCGGTGAGGGCTCGCTACCGTTGATGGTTAACGAAACACAAAAATTTCACGACATAGGCGGAGAAGAAACGCATGAAAGTAATTGTTGCCGACAAAATTAGCGCGCGGGGTGTGCAGCTGCTCAAGGAACAGCCCGGCTGGAACGTGGTCCTGACTACAAAGGACAACCTCGTCGCGGAAATCGCGGATGCCCAAGCGCTGATTGTGCGCAGCGCCACAAAAGTTACCGCCGACCTTTTGGATAAGGCGCCCAACCTGCGCTGCGTGGGACGCGCCGGCGTGGGCGTGGACAATATCGATCTTGACGCCGCCACCAAGCGCGGCATCATCGTCATGAGTACGCCCGGCGGAAACGCGGTGAGCGTTGCCGAGCACACTTTCGCGTTGATGCTTTCGCTCGCGCGCCAGGTGCCGCGCCTCGATAAAGCCATTCATGAAGGGCGCTGGGAGAAATCGAGCGCCGCGGGCATGGAACTTAGCGGCAAGACGCTGGGGCTTATTGGGCTTGGGCGCATCGGAAGCGAAGTGGCCATGCGTGCGGAAGCGTTTGATATGCGCGTCCTGGGTTATGACCCGTACATCAGCGAAGCAGCGGCAAAGGAATTTTCCGTGGAATTGGTGCCGCTGGACCGTTTACTGGCGGAGAGCGATTTTGTTTCGTTGCATACCGCGCTGAGTCCCGCGACGCAAAATCTGATCAATGCGGAATCGCTCGCGAAGATGAAAAAAGGCGCGTACATCATCAATGCCGCGCGCGGCGAGTTAATCGAAGAAGCGGCTTTGGCCGATGCTTTGAAGAGTGGGCACATTGGCGGCGCGGGTCTGGACGTCTTCGCCGTGGAACCGCCAAAAAATTCGCCCCTGATCGGCTTGCCCAATATAGTTGCCACTCCGCACATCGCTGGATCCACCGCAGAAGCCCAGGAGGAAGTGGGTACGCAAGTGGCGGTGCAGGTGAAAGATTACCTGTCCGAAGGAATTATCAGGAACGCCGTGAATCTGCCGGTGTTGTCCGCCGAGCAGTATCGCCGCGTGCGCCCGTACATGGAACTCGCGGAACGCTTGGGTTCACTCGTGTCGCAGGCGTCCGACACGCGCCCCTCAAGAATTCGCATTCGCTATGCGGGAGAAGTTTCCGAAGTAGGCACGCACTTGCTGCGCAACGCGGTGTTGGCCGGTGTCTTGAACGCCGTGCTGGATGAAAAAGTAAATGTGGTCAATGCTCCGGCGATTGCAACTGCGCGCGGCTTGAAAGTAGAAGAAGAAACGCGCAAGCGCGAACACGGCTTCCCCAACACTCTGGAAATTTCCGTGCTCCCTCAGAGCGGCGCGTCACAGGAAGGGTTCAGCGCGGAAGGCACGGTATTGTTTGATGGATCGCCGCGCATTCTTCAAATCGAAGGTATTCCCCTCGAAGCCCAACTGGAAGGCACCATTTTGTATTTGCGGAACCGCGACGAGCCCGGCGTCATCGGGCAGGTCGGAACCATGCTAGGAAAATACGGCGTAAATATTGCCACCTTTGCGCTAGGGCGCAAAGACGCCAAGCAAGGCGCGCAAGCGGTTTCTCTGGTGCGCCTGGACGGCGAAGTTTTTAACTCTATCCTCGAGCCCATCAGGGGCATTCCGGCGATAACCTATGCAAAGCTCCTGCGTTTAAACTGAGCCTGACCCCCTGGATTAATAAGCTCTAGTAGACGAAGTACTACGGTTGGCTAAGGCTCCCCGAGGACGAATTAGTGGGCCTACCCGCCTCCCCGTCCCGAACGCTTCTCGATTGGCAGGTAAATATTGCCGAGCCTACCTCTATAATTGAATTTTTAGCTAAATTACAGCCACGTTACGATTCCAAGGCGATTTTTACTTAGGATTTATTATCAAGTTTAGGTTTCCGCTACAGATCTTTATTGGTGCTTGACATCAAATGACCATTTGTCCTAAAAGTTATGCCATTCGGTGACACTGTCGAGCGGGTGGGGTTCCTGGTCTTATTTCACAAGGTCTGGCGTTTATTTCATTTCGCGGGTGTCCTCGCCTGCCGGTCCACTAAATACTCGAAGTCAACGTTGCAGTGAATCGAAAGGAGCAGCCCATGGGGTGGTCTGCCGTTAATAGGAATTTCGTTTTAGCTTCAATCGTTTTAATGCTGGTGACTGCATCGACCTGGGGCCAAACCGGGACGTCATCGATAAGTGGCGCGATCACTGACCGGCAGAAGCGACCAGTGGGTGGCGCGACCGTCACGTTGAACAATACGGCCACCAACGCCTCGCGCAGCGTGCAATCTTCAGACAATGGCACTTATATTTTCGACTTGATAGCGCCGGGCGATTATCAAGTCGTAGTAGAAGCTACAGGATTTAACAAGAACATCACTGATAATGTGCATGCGCTCATCGGCAAAAATACCGAGCACAGCGTGGAGTTAGAAGTGGGCTCCGTCAGCGTAACCGTAGAAGTGCGCTCCAGTGATCAGGGCGCGCTAATCAACACTCAGGACGCCTCCCTGGGTAATGTTCTTGAATCAAACCAAATTACGCAACTCCCGCTGGAAGGCCACAACCTCGTTGACTTGCTGAGTCTTCAGCCCGGTGCGACGCGTGAAGGTTACGTTACCGGTGCGCGCGCGGACCAGTCTAACGTCACTCTGGATGGTGTAGATGTTAACAACGCACAAACGGGAAACGCCGCGCAGCCCACTGGAGGGGCCGGCCTGATTATCGGAGGCCTTGATACGGACCGCGGAAATATCACGTCGGGCCCGGTGCTGCGCCTCAATAGCGAAGCGATCGAAGAATTTCGTGTTACTACCGCCAATGGAGGAGCGAATCAGGGTCGTTCGGCTGGAGCGCAAATCAATTTAGTTACCAAGTCCGGCACAAACAGTTTGCACGGCGCGGCTTTTGAAACCTATCGAGGTACAGCCTTCGAGGCCAACGATTGGTTCAGCAATGCTGCCGGCGTAGCCCGGACGCCTCTGGTTCGCAATTCTTTCGGGGGCGGTCTCGGAGGGCCCATCTGGAAAGACAAACTCTTCTTCTTTTATAGCTACGAAGGACGTCGTGATGCCACCGCACAAGGAGTTACGCAAGTTGTTCCGCTAGCGAGTTTGGGACAGGGAACTCTAAACTATTCGTATTGTCCCAACGCCGCTTGCACCAGTCCACAGGAAGCGTCTCTGAGTCTGGCTCAGGTGCAACAGGTGTATTCAGATGCAGGCATCAATCCAGCCGCATTGACTGCACTGGCTGATGCAGCCGCTAAATATCCCGCGAATGACACCACCCAAGGCGATGGGTTGAATACCGGAGGTTTTCGTTTCAACGCCTCCACCCCCATATCATTGAATTCGCACGTTGCGCGCCTGGACTACGCCCTGACCAGTACGCAATCACTGTTTGCACGGGTAAACGTAATTCATGATCATCAGACCCTAGTGGCATATTTGCCTGGCGCCATTTCACCACAGGTTTGGAATCATCCTCGAGGGCTCGCTGTTGGCCACACCTGGACGCACGGGAACATAGTAAACAGCGCGCGCTACGGCTACACTCGTCAGGCGTTCACTCAAGGTGGCGACAGCACCGGCAACGATGTAGAGTTTCGATTCGTTTTTCAACCTAATAATCAAACCCACACGTTGAGTCGCGTGACGCCGGTACACAACATTACCGACGACGTCTCCTGGACCCACGGACGCCACACCTTACAATTCGGAGCGAACCTCCGGCTTATCTCCAACAGTCGTACCAGCTTCGCGAACGCTTTTGACTTATCTCTCACAAATCCTTCCTTCTATTCGGGGGCCGGTGAGAGCCTCTCGACCGCTTTCCAGAATTATCTGGATGCCAATGGTTTGCCCGGAGATGAGCATGCTGGACAGTCACTGAACTCCGTTACTCAAATACAAAATGCCGCCACTGCGCTCATTGGACGATTCTCGCAATACACTGCAAATTTTACGTTCAACAAGGACGGAAGTCTGTTAGCTCCAGGTTTGCCTACCGTCCGCAAGTTTGCCACTCAAGCGTATGAAGAATACCTTCAGGATTCCTGGAAGATTCGTCCTCACCTTACGGTGACATTAGGCCTTCGTTATAGCCTCGAGCGGCCCGTGTATGAAACCCAGGGTTTTGAAGTGCAACCTAACATTCCCCTCGGCACCTATTTTCAAGATCGCTTGAACGCAGCCGCGCAGGGTGGGAATTTCGTCGAGCCCATCGTGATCAATCGCTCGGGCCCGGCGAACGGCGGAAAGCCCATGTACAACTGGGACAAAAACAACTTTCAGCCGCGTATCGCCGTGGCTTGGTCCCCCAGCTACTCCGGCGGACTAATGCATTCCCTATTCGGCGACAGCGGCAAGTCCGCAATTCGTGGTGGCTTTGCAATGACCAACGATTATTACGGGCAAGCTCTAGCCGTTGACTGGGACCTGAACAATACCCTTGGTTTCACATCGAATTTTACAACTCCGGCGAATACGTACGACACATCGGGCAGTAACCTGGCTCCGCTTTTCACGGGATTTAATCAAAGCGCGCATGACCTACCCGGAGTTGTGACGCCCGCCAGTCTCCAATTCCCGCTGTCTCAACCCGTAGATCAGGGCGGCAGAATCGAAACTGGTGTGGACGCTAACCTACATGCACCCACAGAATTCGTATGGAATTTGACTGTTGAACGTGAGCTACGCGGTGGAATGACGCTGTCCGTCTCCTACATTGGCAGGGCCGGACGAAGCCTGTTAGCGCGACGCGACGCAGTTGCTTTCAACGATTTACGTGACCCCAAGAGCGGGATGGACTGGTACACCGCGGGAACTATTCTGGAAAAGCAGCGTCAGAAGGGCGTCGATACCAGCCAGATCGCGTCGATTCCTTTCTTTGACAATCTTTTCCCCGCTAACCTCGTTGATCTCTTCAACAACGATCCGAATATTGCGGCGGGCTTCCCGTCAAATTGGACGCCAACTCAGGTGTTCTACGGGCTGCAAAGTCGCACTCCCACGAATCCCTTTGCGTTCTTTGCCGGCAATGACTGGACAGACGGGCAATTTCTAGTCGATACCGCCCTTTTCGATGCGGGCATTCCGACCAAATTCACGCAACCCCAGTATGGGGCCCTTTCCGCATGGAGCACGGTTGCGAATTCCAATTACCACGCGCTAACGGTTTCGCTGCGGCAACGCCTGAGCAGCGTCGTCATGGATTTCAACTACACTTACTCTCACTCGCTGGACGACGCTTCGGGATTGCAATCGGAAGTTAGCGCTTACGGCAATCTCAACAGCAACGGCGCGTTTATCGTGAACCCGATCCGGCAGGCCAGCAATTATGGTAACTCTGATTTTGACATCCGACATTTGGTCAACGCTGATCTCGTATGGCAAATGCCATTCGGGCGAGGCAAAAAATACATGAGTGGAGCCAACGCGTTTGAGGACGCCGTGTTGGGGGGCTGGCAGCTTTCTAGCATTTATCGTTGGAATACTGGGCTGCCAATCAGTTCGCCTTTTGATGATGCCCGCTGGGCGACGAACTGGAACGTACAAGCCTACGTGACGCCGACGACGTTCTTGAATACCTGTCCCAACCGCTCCACCGACGGCACGCCAAAGCTGTTCGGCGGCAGTAATTGCAACGAGACCGCCATTTATCAAAGTTTTCGGAACGCTTACCCCGGTGAAACAGGTCCGCGTAACTACCTCCGATATCCCGGCTACATGAACATAGATATCGGACTGGCTAAATCGTTCAAGATGCCCTGGAGCGAAAAGCACCAATTACAGTTGCGCTGGGACGTCTTCAACGTTGCCAACCTGCAACGGTTTGGCTTGATTGACAACAGCCGTACAGGGTTTGGCGTAGGCCGCGATCCGGGCCTCCGGGGTTTGAATCCGCCGGCCAACTGGTCAGACTTCACCCAGATTCAGGGTCAGCCCCGAGTCTTCCAGGTTGGCGCTCGCTACTCGTTCTAGCTTGGTCACTTGGGAAACGAATTTCAACCAAGAGATCGCTGGAATACCCTCGAAAGATCGTCAGGTAACTCGCGATGATTTTTGAACTCACGCGCATCGAACGCACGAATCGCTCTGACCATTACCACTGCTTCAAAGTGTTGACTCCGCTGGTTCGTGTTGCGATGCTATGCTAATGTTGTGATTCCGCTCAAGCCGCTGTGG
>DASYJM010000352.1:0-5102 GCA_035996445.1 Candidatus Acidiferrum sp.
GAGTGATTGCAAATTGTTTGCTCGCTCCGGTTTCTTGCCACCTTCGCGAGCGACCATGGGGAAGTTGTCTATATTGAATTGGAATGCTGAAGATCGATGCACGATGAAAGGAATCGGAAAAAGGCGCGCACCCGCCACGGCGGGTAAACCCTTTGCAAAAACCGCATAGGGTAGGCCACCCGGAGTCCTCTGGTCACTTAAGGTGTGCCATCCGCCCACGGCAGAGGATATCGATAGAAACGGGACTAGTCGCGTTTAGGCTCCGTGCGCTTTGCGCTTGAGGTTGAGTGGCCCTGTTGTCGGAGGCCTAACCCTCGATTTTTTGAGCAGCACCGAAGGATCGCTGGAATCATGTCGGTGTACAGGTGCATTTTATCCAGCAATGCAAAGCCATAGCTCTCAGCCGATGCTTTGGCTGCTTCGTCGTTTGCGACGAGAGGCTTAGACATATACGGACGCTTAGGAAGGGTCCACCTAAGGACCAGAAGACACGAAACGTACCCAACAGAATCTAAACGAGCGCGTCAGATTCCGGCATACCAGGCGTAGCTTCCGCCTTCTGGGGAGGCGGAGGCTGAACCTTTGCCGAAGGCTTTCAGATTGTCGGTGACCGTGAGGTGGGTGATGAATTTTACGCTCTTGTAGCCGAGCTGGCGGGGTAGCCGCATGCGGAGCGGACCGCCGTTGCCCACGGGAAGTTCAGTGCCATTCATGCCGTAGGCAAGAAAAGTCTGCGGATGCAAGGCATCGGCCATATCGATGCTATCCCACCAGTCGGGATCGATGGAGAAGTAGACAACGTATCTGGCTTGAGGGTGGATGCCCACGGCGTCGAGGACGTGGGAAAGAGGCACACCGGTCCACTCGGCTATAAAGGACCAGCCCTCTTCACACTGCAGTTGAGTAATCTGGCTGCGAGACGGGTAGCTCTTAAGCTCGGCAAGGGAAAAGGAGGCGGGCCGGTCGACCAGGCCTTCGACGGAAATCCGCCAGTCAGCGAATCCTCCGGCCTGAAGACGCTTGAACGCTTCATTGAGGGGCGGGATTTCGTTCGCGAGTGGAGGCTTCGAAATCTTGCTCTGAGGGAACTCACGGGCTAACGAGTGCCTGGTCAGTAGCCGTTGAGAAGCATAGGTCAGCGTTTCACCGGGGCCGTAGATTCCGCCATGATCGGGCGGCACGAGTCCATACTTTTGCGCAATGCGCGCGGACACCGCCAAGGCAGATACGCCAGCAGTGGCCGCGAGTCCGCGTATGATTAGTTTGCGGCGCGAAAGATGGGTCATGTTCGCTCCACGTGTGTCCCGGCGCGGCCGGTGATCATCGCTCGCATACGGCTCATGAATCCGGCAACACAAACCATCACGACGTGGACAAGCAGGAAGAGCAGGAGAAACAGGGAAACGAAGAAGTGAATGGTGCGCGCGGACTGCTGGCCGCCCAATGCAGTGACGGTCGCCGGAACCGCGGAAACAAAGGCTGGGGACATGGCCAAGCCCGTCCAGATCACTAACGGGAACAGAACGAAGATCACGAACAGATAGGTGAGCCGCTGGAGCACGTTATACGACCAGGCTTCTGCCTCACTTGGACGCTCGAAGCGTACATGTCTAGCGATTGTGGTCGACAAGGCTCTCCACGAAAGATCGGCCTGACCCGGAAGCAAATTTTTCCGCAAATGCCCTGTAAATAAAATTGAGATGGTGTACAGCAAGCCGGTCAATACCACAATCCAGGCGGCTTGAAAGTGGAGGTAGCGGCTCCAGCCGTTCTGATCCGGCAGCACGTAGCCGTAGCCGGTGGGCACCAAGTTCCTCGAGGAAGGGATCGGCAGTTTGAACAACGGTGTAGTCAATACATTGCCGGTTTCGCCCCAGTAGAAGCGCGGGTGCGACATCAGAATTTCAACTCCGCTGACGAGTAGGGCAAAAAAACACAGTGCGGTGATCCAGTGAGTAAGGCGGACGAGGGCAGAGTGCCGCGAAGAAACCGTCGTGGCTGGGACGGCCGAGGCAGAACTTGGGACGGAAGCTCGCAACGGCACCCGAACGGATTCCGATGTTTCCATTGTTAGCCTCCTGCTGAGGCTCTGAAGTTGCTTCTTGGATAACGGTCATACTACCACGCTACGGGAAGTGAAATGGATACGTACCTGGATCACGACGAACCCGAAAGCAATTTTAGTTGCATGGAGCAATTGGTCAAATTATGAATTGGAAGATGGAATACTGGACCGATGCAAGATGAAGGGATCGGAGAAAGCGCCCCCTTTGCAAAAACAGCAAAGGTTAAGCCACCCAGAGCCCTCGTAATTTAGGGAGTACGCTACCCGACGAGTGGTGCGCGCGGGCAACTGCTCCTGGGGTCATTGGGTTAATATTCTCTTCGTGCGGGATTTGCCATCACATTTGAATTTGTGGAAGAAGCAACTGGGGCGGGTGCCGGATTCTGTGTGGGAGCAAACGAATCTGGAGACGCTAGTTCTGGCTGACAACGGGCTGCGCGAAGTGCCCGAACAGATTGGGCGTCTCACGCGGCTTCGCATGCTGGATCTTGGACATAATGCATTGACGTCGGTGCCCGATGGGCTTGGCGATCTCGATGGCCTGACTGACTTCCTGTATCTCCACGTCAATCGATTGTCTGCGTTGCCGGCGTCTCTTGGCCGGTTGACAAAGTTACGCTATTTGAACGTCAGCGAAAACGCCTTCAAAGTGTTTCCTGAATGCGTATGCAGTATGTCGGGCCTGATAGAGCTAAAGATAACTGACAATTCCCTGGCGTCGCTGCCCGATTCGATTGGGCGATTATCGCGCTTGCGAGAGCTGCACCTGCGGAACAATAAGTTGACGTCACTGCCGGAATCGATTGGTATGCTGCAGGAACTTCGGCAGATTGATTTGCGCGGTAATCCGCTGGCGGATTTGCCGGAGGCGATTGCCGCACTGCCTCGATTAGACAAACTGGACTTGCGTTGGGTGGAAACGCTCGTACCGCCGTCGTGGCTCGCGAATCTCGAACGCCGCGGATGTGCGGTGTATCGTTAATGCGTGTTATTAAGACGGCGGCAACGATAACCTCGCATCAGTAACTGTGCGGATACTAATTCTCAGGAAGTAGCTCTTAAGGTTTTCAATGCTCCGCCCCAGGCAATCACTTCGTCGGCCATTGCATGCACGGCCTTGTCGTGCTGATCGCGCGGCTTAAAAGTCGTAAAGTTCTCGAAGTCGGTAAACATCGAAAGGGCTACTTGGGCTCGCACGTCCGCAATCTTGATTTCGCCCATCACTAGCCTCAAGTTCTCTACGGCTCGGACACCGCCAGCGCCGCCATATCCGACAAATCCGGCCGCTTTGTTGTTCCATTCGTGGAAAAGAAAATCGATCGCATTCTTTAACGCCGCCGAAGTGGCATGGTTGTATTCGGGGGTGACGAAAACGTAGGCGTCCAGCGAGGCAATTTTCTCGCTCCAAGTCTTCGTGTGCGCCTTGCTGTACTGATGCATGGTAGGTGAAACGGGCTCATCGAGGAGCGGCAGCTTGTAATCTTCGATGTCGACAATCTCAAACGCCGCATCCTTTCGGCTTTTCAGGATATCGTGCACCCACGTCGCGACGGCCGCGGCTTTCCTTCCCGGTCGCGTACTACCGACGATGATTCCTATTTTCAGCATTTCTTTCTTCTCCTTTTCCAGGTTGGTTTGACTCATTCGCAGATTTACGCACCTTCAATTACAAACTGCACCGCCGCTCGCTTATCAATGCTTGTCAGATTGTGAGGACGGCTCTGCCGAAGGGGCGGCCCTCTACGAGGTAACGCAGAGCATCAGCCGCTTTGGCTAGCGGGAAGGTCTTAGCGACGATCGGTTTGATCGCGCCGGATTTCAAGAGAGCGACAATAGTGTTCCAGGCATCAACCCAGGCGGCCTGCGGCTGCGCGAGTAGTATGAAGCTTGAGATGCTAGCCTGTTTCCAGATCAGGTCCGTGACGTCAATGGTGGTCTTGCGTCCGGCTGAATAACCAAGCGTGGTCAGACTTCCGCCAGGCGCAAGTGTTGCCAGCGCCTCGCTCAAGACTTCACCACCGACCCCGTCGATCACAATGTCTGCGCCGTAACCGCCCGTGATACGACGCACGCCGTCAGCCAGCTTTTCGGAGGAGGTATCGATGACCTCATTGAATCCAAGCGCCTTCGCCTGCTCGGCTTTGGCGTGATTGGTGGTGCTGGACACGGCATGTTTCGCGTCCCGTGCGCGTGCCAATTGTGTCACCGCGTTGCCGACCGACCCTCCGATGGCCGGTGCCAGCACGGTTTTGCCTGCCTGAAAACCGGCAAGGGTAAGAGCCACCTGTGCGGTGAGATACGCGACCGGAACGCCCGCGGCACTTACGTCATCGATGTTGTCAGGTATCAGAAAGAGGTTTTCCTTCCGTACGGCAAGCCACTCGCTGTAGGCTCCATCCTCAACAACCCCATACGCCCCAGTGAACATCACACGTGAACCAGCAGGAAAGTTCGTGCCGCCTCCCTCTTCCACCACGCCCGCTCCTTCATTGCCCAGGACTAGCGGTGCCTTCGCGGGCGGAAAATGGCCGGAGAGAATCGTATGGTCGAGTGGTGTGACGCCGGCTGCAGTCACTCGCAGCAGTACTTTTCCGTCGAAGACCGCCGGTTTCGGAAGATCGACCGGCTTCAACCCTTCATAACCACTGAATTTTTCCGCTCTCATTGCACGCATATCAGCCTGTCTTTCTTTGTCGGATGCGGCCGTTTTAACGGACCTTAAAAGCCGATCGCCGCTTCAACAACTATACTGGCCACTATCTATTGATGACCACTATATTGATATAGATACATTGTGATGGACACCGGTTATACAAAAAGGTCAAAATACTTTCATCATGGACACGAACGCTCCAGACCCGGGTCACTGTTGGCTCGTATGGGCTAAGGCTTTCCTAGCGGCCTCGAAATATCTTTATGCCGGAATTGAAGCGACGGGACTCAGCGATACCGACTTCCGGATACTTGAGGCGCTGCTGAACAAGGAGCCTTTGCCAGTGAATACGCTCGGCCCAAAAGTGAATCTTACGCCCGGATC
>DASYJM010000353.1:0-7062 GCA_035996445.1 Candidatus Acidiferrum sp.
CAACTGCTTTAGTGCCTGTAACAAAACCTACCTTGTACAGTCCTGGCGTCTGGCCCTCTCAGCTCGGAGGAATTTTTATGGCCGCTGCGCTTGTTCCCGATGCGCTATGGAGTTTGATCCGACCGCTTCTCCCAGCTTCAATGCCGAAGCTGCAAGGTGGTCGACCACGTGTACCCGACCGAGCTTGCCTCACAGGTATTCTGTTCGTAGTCCGAAGTGGCATTCCCTGGCGGATGCTGCCGAAACAATGTCTTCGGCATTTCTGGCATGCAATCACTTCGTGTTCGATGCAAGAGCCTTCGTCCGCGCTTCAGGTGTTAATGCCAGTAAGTTCCCCAAACCTGAAGTCGTTCTCCAGGGGCCCTGCCAAGCGTTGTTTGTCACTCGTCTATTCGTGGTGGTCGCGCTTTTGCCTCGACGTTGTTTCACAGGAGATCTCTTTTTTCTGTTCTAGAAGTCTCGCCACCCGATCGGCATTCCGTTCGTTGGCGTCGTTGCAGAGCGCATGACCCAGTTCGTGTCGGACCGCGAGATCGAGAAGGTCCCCCCTATTCATGTCCCACTTCAACAGCAATTCGCGGGCTCGTACAGGTACTTGTGTCACTAGCGCCTCTTCAATGAACGTCTCGCGTTTCGGGGTGAACGTAAACGCTGGGCTGTCTGGATCAAGTCCCCTGAGGAGCTTAATGGCCTTCCAGTCCTCGGAGCGCACCAATATCCAGGTCCAATTCCCGAGTTGCGCTACGGGATAGTTTGCCAGCGCCTTTCTGAGGGCCACCGTCTCTTCGTTGCACTCCTTTTGCTTATAGCCTGTGTTGCACACGAATTGCTGCGTCGGGGTTGATCGGTATGGCTCTACGCCGGTGCGTGGTTGTGAGGGGAGCGCGGCGACCAAAGACGAGCGAATCCCGTCATTCGCCCCTGACCTTGTCGCGTTAGGACCTGATTGAGCTTGACCCGAACTCTGCGAAAACATCCATACCAAGCAGAAGCAAATCGCTTTTTTCACGGCACTCACCTCAACGGCGGTTTCGGTAGCGCCGAGAATTGGTCAGGAGGGAATGCCGTTCAATGGACGGGGTCTGACAGCTGTCTGGAATGTCTGTGGCCTACGAAGTTCCGATTTCGCAGTTGGTTACAGCCGAAGGTGGCGCGCTTCGTTGTGGAAACGGTGCTAGACTACCGGCAGTTTGCGACTTCAGGTGTGGTTGTGTCTCCCCAAAACGCTTCCGTCTGCCACTTCGGAGTATTCGAGCTCGATTTGCGAGCTGGCGAGCTGCGCAAGAACGGTGTAAAACTGCGGCTTCAGGAACAGCCCTACCAGGTATTACTCAAACTGATTGAGCATCACGGCGAAATCGTAAGCCGGGAAGAACTACGCTCAACACTCTGGCATGAAGACACTTTTGTTGATTTCGAAACCGGCTTGAATACCGCCATCAAACGGCTGCGCGAAACGCTAGGCGATTCCGCCGATAATCCTACCTTCATCGAGACTGTTCCCCGACGGGGTTACAAATTCATAGCAACGGTCGAAAGGCCGAAGGGCGAGGAGAGCGGAATTCCCGGTCCGAGCACTCCTCAGGGATCTTCCGCCAAAAGCTTCTTGAGGCGCAGTGCCTTCATCGCTGGCGTTGTGGTCATCGTTCTAATTTGCGTGGCCTTCTGGCGTAGCCAGCCGCAGCCGCCAACAGTCACCGATATCGTTCGAATCACCAACGACGGTAAGGCGAAGAACCCGATAAATCCGCCGGTCACCGACGGCGTCCATCTTTATTTCATCGAAGGGATGCCTGATACCACGGGCTCTGGGATCGCTCAAGTGTCGGCTGCGGGCGGAGAGACCACTTGGATTAGAACTACACTCCAGGATGTTTGGGCCGTAAGTCCCGTCTCCCCAGATCGCTCGGAGCTATTGGTCTCGAAAGGCGTCAGGGACGGGTCGGATTCCGTAATCCAACTCTGGGTGCAGCCGCTGCCGGCAGGTGCGCCCCACCCCGTCGGAAACATCAGGGCGATCCTCGCAACTTGGACGCCGGATGGAACACACATCGTGTACGCGGATGGGGGCAACATGGGCGCCATAATGATGGCGAACAAAGATGGAAGCGAGCCTCATCAACTGGCGAAGGTTTCCGGCCTCGTGCGTTGCATTCGGTATTCGCCGGATGGCCAGCAGATCCGCTTTGATCTTAATGATCCCAAAATCGATTCCACGTCGATTTGGGAAATGAACGCGAACGGCAAAGGGATTCACCCGCTTCTTCCGGACTGGAAAGAGTCATCCTTCCAGCGCTGCGGAAATTGGTCGCCGGACGGCAATTACTATTATTTTCTGGCGGGGCGCGGGAACGCTCAAGCCATCTGGGTGATGCCGGAGCGTCGTTCCCTTTTTCGCAGACGCGCCAAGGGCCCATCGCGTTTGACTTCCGGGCCGATACGCTTTAATGCTCCCATCCTCAGCTCTGACGGTAAGAGATTGTTTGTCCTGGGCGAGGACCCTCGCGTGGAGCTAATGCGCTATGACCTGCAAGCTCGGCGATTCGATTCTTATCTCCCGGGTCTCTCCGCCGGCCCCGTCGATTTTTCGCGCGATCGGAAGTGGATAGCCTACGTTTCTTATCCGGACATGACACTGTGGCGAAGTCGCGTAGATGGAAGTGACAAGATGCAGCTTACCTTTCCACCGATGCGAGCGTATGAACCGCGGTGGTCGCCTGACGGCTCCCAGATTGTGTTCATGGATGTACGGTTCGACAACCCCTGGAAAATCTACTTGCTGTCTTCATCGGGAGGCAGTCCGGAAGCGCTTCTTCAGGCCAACCCCGACACCGGGTCTTCGAACTCAAACTACGATTGGGAAGCAGACCCAACCTGGACGCCCGACGGGAAATCCATCATTTTCGGAAAAACCAACGAAATCGGCAATGGCGCGATTTATCGCCTGGATTTGAAAACCAGGAATGCCTCCTCAATTCCGGGAACCGATGGGCTATTTTCACCCAGAATATCGCCGGACGGACGCTATATCTCCGCCCTTAATATCGGTCAGACCAAACTGATGCTGTTGGATGCAAGCACGAATCGTTGGTCGAGTTTGGTGGAGGGGGAGCAGGTCGGCTACAACGAGTGGTCGCATAACGGGGAATATATCTACATGCGTGAAAACCGGGGTGGGGCCGGGGAACTGGTTCGCGTGAGAATAAAAGATCGCGTGCTGGAACACCTTCTGAGCCTCAAGGGTTTTCCTCAGCTCTCCGACGGTTTCGCATCCTGGATCGGATTGACTCCGGATGATGCGCCGCTCTTGATGCGTGATCGCAGCGTCCAGGAGATTTATGCTCTCGACCTGCGCTTTCCCTGAAAATGTCCAAAGCTAAGGAAGTGAGAATCGAGTACTTTTTCTGAGTTGCTGTACGGGCCCTTTAGAGCGAACACCGAAGGAGCCGTCATGCGCGTAAAGTTTGCATTGTCGGGCGCACTGTTGCTTTTCCTCGGGTGCAACACTATAGGTCAGGAAATCACCGCCACTATCTTAGGCACTGTCACGGATGCAAGCGGCGCGGTCATCTCTGGTGCCACAATCATCGTGGTTAATACCGATCAAGCCATAGTCCTCCGTCGCCTGACCACTTCCAACAACGGCGAGTATGTGGTTCCGCTTCTTCCCATAGGACATTACGACGTCTCAGCAGAGGCACCTGGATTCAAAACCAGTCTGGAAACTGGAATCGAATTGAATGTGAATGACCGGCGCGCCGTCAATTTCATCCTGCACATTCACGGCCGAAGCGATGAAATTAAGGTGGAGGCCGAGCCGCTCCAGGTGGACCTACAAAGTGCCACTGCTGCTGGCCTGGTCTCCGGAATCGAAGTTCGAGAACTTGCCATCAACACTCGCAATTATTCGCAATTGGTCGCGTTGCAGCCAGGCGTCTCCTCAGGTCTCGCTTCAGATCAGCCTTATGTGGGTGTCAGTGGTTTGAATGGCGGCGTCAATTCCGTATCTTTCTCAATTAACGGTGCGCGCGAGAGTCAGAACAACTGGACACTGGATGGCGCCGACAATGTTGACCGCGGCTCGAACAAGACGCTACTAACTTTTCCCAGTATCGATTCCATTGCGGAATTCAAGGTCCTGCGCGGCAACTACGATCCCGAGTTCGGACGCGGATCGGGAGGCCAAATCAACGTCGTCACACGCTCTGGCACGAGCACTTTTCACGGTGGGGCCTACGAATTCTTCCGCAACGACGTTCTCGCAGCAAACAATTTCTTTAATAACCTTAGGGAACTAGCTCGACCGCCGCTGCGCTACAACAACTTTGGCTTCACCATCGGTGGGCCTGTTTTCATCCCTCGGCTGTACACCAAGAAAACTTTTTTCTTTTTTTCGCAGGAGTGGCGGCGCGTGATCAACTACAGCACGTTTACCAGCGCCGAGGTACCCACCAGAGCAGAGTTGCAGGGAACCTTCGCAGCACCGGTCTGCACCAAGCCAATCATCGACCCTATCACCCAGCTTTGTGTCGGGCCAACCACTACGCAAATCACAAACTTCGACCCCGCAGCCGCTGCCTACATCAAGGACATCTACTCGAAGCTTCCCGCGCCCGGACCCGATCGCACCTTTAGTTTCACCGCACGAAACCTGTTTAACTTTCGCGAGGAAAATCTAAAGATCGATCACGTCTTTGGCCCAAAGTTAAGCGGGTTTTTCAAATACACTCATGACTCGATACCCACCGAAGAACCCGGCGGGCTTGCCGTAGGTTCGAGTCTCCCGGGGGTGGCCACAACACGAACCAACGCTCCAGGCTCGAACATTGCGGCTCGACTCGCGATGGTGATTACATCGCACTTTGTAAACGAGCTCGGCTACTCCTATTCCCACGGAGCCGTTCTTAGCCAGCCGGTCGGGCTGCTTAGCGAGACCCTATCTCCCGACATCCACCTCAATCTTCCCTTTAAAAATCTGTCTGGCCGCGCCCCAACCTTAATTTTCACCGACGGTGAACGCCTGCTTGGATTTGGGCCCTACCGGGATCTGAACACGAATCACACGGCGTTCGACAGCCTTACCTGGATCATCGGGCAGCACACCACAAAGTATGGACTCGTCTACCATCACTATGAAAAAAGTGAAGGGGCGTTTTTCCGCATTGACAACGGCATTTACAACTTTCTGGACATCGGTCCAGCGGGGAATAGTTTTCAGCAAGAGTGGGCTAATTTCCTGCTTGGCAACGTTGTAGTCTTTCGTCAAGCAAACGAAAATCCCACGGCAGATATTCATCAGAATGAAGTTGAGTTCTTCGCGCAGGATCAATACCGGATACGTCCTAACCTGACTCTCAGCTACGGGTTCCGATGGTCTTTCTTCCGTCAGCCCACCGAAGGGCATGGACACCTGACAAATTTCGATCCCTTCGCTTATGACCCTGCCGCGGCACCTCCGATCGATATCGCTACGGGAGACCTCCTCGCGGGCACGTCCACGCCGGTGATGAATGGCATCATTATTGGTGGCCAGAATTCGCGGTTCGGCAGCGCTGTGGCGAGACAAGGAGATCGTAATATTGCTCCCCGGTTCGCGGTCGCCTGGGATCCATTTGGCACTGGCAGGACGTCATTTCGCGGCGGCTACGGCATTTTCTTCGATTTGCCGGCCTTGGGTCAGTTCGAGGGCGGCACTACGGATAATCCGCCGTTCGTGCGGGTGGTCAAAATATCTAACACCAATTTGAACGATCCCGCGGCCACGGTGGCTGATTTGAATCTCTCTCCGCAAGGGCTCAGCGGAATCGACGTGAATTGGCGGCAACCCTACGCGCAACAATGGAACATCGACATCCAGCGGCAGCTCAGCCGAACCATGTTGTTTGATATCGGCTACTACGGCAACCGCGCGTTGCATCTAACCGCGGGTGTGGACATCAACCAACCGCGTCCGGGCGCCTATCTCTCCGCAGGCGTTTTGGCACAAGGCCCGGTTAACTTTGCAAATAGCCAGCTCCTTAACTACGTGAGGCCTTATCGTGGCTTCGGCCCCATCAACCTTTCTTCTCCCAGATTCCAGTCGAACTACCATTCTCTTCAGGTCCAGTGGCAATGGAGAGCAAGCGACAATAACTTAGTGATGCTGAACTACACATGGTCGCATGCGCTGACTGACGCTCCCAATCAATACACCACTCCTCAAAACGTCTATGACATTCACGCAGAATACGGACCTGCTGACTTCGACCGCCGGCACGTGTTCACCGGCAGCTACATCTACCACCTTCCGTTCTACCGCTTGCAGCGTGGCACTACTGGACATTTACTTGGAGGTTGGGAGATCTCGGGTATTATCTATGCCCAAACGGGTCTATGGCTGACGGTCAACGGTGTACACATTGATCCGGCAGGACTCGGTTTGGCCGCCTCCAATAGCGGACCCTTCTTCGACGCTCGCCCGGACCAACTCGCGAATGCCAACAGTCAAGCGCCGCATACTAGAGCGCAATGGTTTGACGGTTCTTTATTTACTGATCCGCCCGCGGAGGGCATTCGACCTGGCAACGCCTCTCGCGGTTCGATACTCGGGCCGGGCGCTTGGCGCTGGGACACGTCATTGTTCAAAAATACTAACGTAAATGAGCGGATGAGTGTTCAGTTCCGCGTTGAGGCCACCAATGTATTGAATCACACCAACTTTGACCAGATCGGCACGGCTTTCTTGTTCAATCCTATCCATTTCGGCCAGGTGCTTAGCGCCCGCGATCCACGCATTATCCAGCTTGGTTTGAAGTTACTCTTTTAGCGAAAGCCAGTGATGCATGTTGCTAATTCGGACAGCTGCTTGTCATAAGTTCCGAGTGGAGTGAACCCGGACTTGTGACAAAGGTGGATTGATACACGCCAAAGTTCTGCCTGTAGCGGCAACGGTTTGAACAATATCCGTCCGAGCGGCGGGCACTTCTTCTGCTGACGCGAAGCATTCTCAGATGGAGACACAGAATTTCGTGGCAAACGGTAATCCACGTTCATTACTGTGCATCGACCCAGCGCAAACACTCG
>DASYJM010000354.1:0-2948 GCA_035996445.1 Candidatus Acidiferrum sp.
GGCGTGCCGCCGGGCGTGGTCAATGTCGTTACCGGCCTCGGCCAAACGGCGGGCGCCGCTCTCGCTCGTCATCCGGAACTAAAGCGAATGTCGTTTACGGGGTCGCCCGAAGTCGGCCGTCTGATTGCAGAAGTTTGCGGACGGAATCTTGTCCCCGTGAAGTTGGAACTGGGAGGCAAAGGCGCAGCGGTGATATTTGACGACGTGAACGTGGACTCTGTGTCCCAATCGCTTGCTGCAGCGCTCACGCTGAATGCCGGACAAGTTTGTTGCACGGCGACGCGGTGGTTGGTTCATGAGGGGATTCGTGACGAGTTTGTGAAAAAAGTCACGGCTTCACTCGATGCCATGGAAATTGGCTATGGCGCAAATCCGGAGACGAGCATCGGGCCAGTCGTAAGCGAAAAACAGCGCAAGCGAGTTCTCGGCTATCTGGATAAGGGGGTGAAAGAAGGAGGCAAGCTGCTGCTGGCTGGTGGTCGAGCTGAGGTCAAAGGCTATGAGCAGGGTTACTACGTTAAGCCGGCGTTGATGACCGGAGATCCTGGAAATATTTGCGCGCGCGAGGAAGTGTTTGGGCCGGTGGCTTTTCTGATTCCTTTCAACGATGAAGACAAAGTAGTGGACCTTGTGAACAGTTCGTCCTACGGTCTAGCCAACAGCGTTTGGAGTAATAATCTTGACCGTGCGAATCGTGTGGCGGAGAGATTGGTAGCAGGAAATAGCTGGATTAACGCGCATAATCTTTTCGCACACGGAATGCCTTATGGAGGATGCAATCTGAGTGGATGCGGCGGTGGTGTTTTAGGACCGGAAACCCTCTCGGATTATCTGCGCAACCAGACTGTTGCGCGTTCACTGGCGTGAAGAATCCACGAATCAACGAGTTTCAAGATACTGCCCGCCAGTGCCTCAGGCCTTATTTATCTAGTCCGATATGACAGCCAATCCTCCACTCGGTGTATTGCTCCATGCCATAGGCGGGTTGATGTCCGCGATTTTCTACTTGCCATATCGCAGAGTTAAGCACTGGTCGTGGGAAAGCTATTGGATTGTAGGGGGCGTGTTCAGTTGGATCGTTGTGCCCTGGATTATTGCGTATCTAGCGGTGCCCAACCTGCTGACCACGTTGAGTAACGCTCCGTCGAGAAGTGTGTTCTTGAGTTTCTTCTTCGGAATGTTATGGGGAGTGGGAGGTGCGACGTTTGGTCTGACAGTACGGTATCTCGGATTTGCTCTCGGCACCGCCATGGCGCTTGGCTATTGCGCGGTATTCGGTACGCTCCTTCCCCCCATTTTCAGTGGTGAATTGCTCGAAGTAATAAGGACAACATCCGGCCTGGTTGTTATGGGAGGGGTAGTGGTCTGTTTACTGGGTATTGCAATCAACGGAATCGCAGGTATCGCAAAAGAACATGAAGTGCCCGAAAGTGAGAAAAAGGCGACAGTCAAGGAATTCAGTTTTAAGAAGGGCGTCTGGGTCGCGACCTTTTGCGGAATCATGAGTGCCTGCATGTCCTACGGATTTGCAGCGGGAAAGCCGATAGCGGAAGTGGCGGTGGCTCATGGCTCTTCGGATCTTTGGAAAAATCTCCCGGTACTCATCATTATTTTAGCCGGCGGTTTCGCTACAAATTTGATCTGGTGCATCGTTCTGAACATTCGCAATAAGACTTTTGGTGATTACCTTAAACGCGAAGAGCGAATTGTCTCGGCGGAAGATCATGTTCCGCGAGTAGTCGCTGTTCCGCGTTATGCAAATTATTTCTTCTGCGCTCTTGCAGGGACTCTCTGGTATCTACAGTTCTTTTTTTACGGCATGGGCACCACGAAAATGGGTAGATACGACTTCTCCAGCTGGACCCTACACATGGCGAGCATCATCATTTTCGGAACGTTGTTGGGGGTCTATCTTTCCGAGTGGAAGGGAGTCAGTATCCGAACTCATCGCCTGATGTTATTGGGGCTGGTGGTCCTGGTTTCATCAACATTGTTTATTGGCTACGGTACTTACCTGGGCAAGAAGAATGACACGCCAGGTAACTCCACCGCCGGCGTGGAAGCGCCAAACATTCCGGCGACTCCAGAGGCCAGACGCAGATGAAGACTCAAGCGATCAAGAGGCTTCGAGAAAAACTGGCGGCTGACGAGACTGTGCACGGCCTTTGGGTCACTTTGGAGTCTGCCAGCATTTCGGAAATGGCGGTTGCACTCGGACTCGACTGGGTTGTTGTGGATGCCGAACATGGCCATCTTGACTGGCGAGACATCCTTGAGCACATTCGCGCCACGGTCAGAAGCGAAACAGTTCTGCTCGTGCGCGTCACCGAATTGAACGCAGGGCTCATCAAGCGGGTTCTGGATATTGGTGCTGACGGAGTGGTCATTCCCTGGGTTGAAACCGCAGATCAACTCAGGCAAGCAGTAAAGTTCGCCACTTACCCACCGGAAGGTCTTCGAGGAATCGGTGCAGAACGCGCTACCGGTTGGGGTCAAAGTTTCGTTCAGCACACCCAAGAAGCGAACGAACATGTTTTGGTCGTGCCGATCATCGAAACCGTGACCGCTGGCCGCAACGTCAACGAGCTTTCGGATGTAGATGGCGTGGACTTGTTTTTCTTCGGACCCGCGGACTATTCCTCGACGGCAGGCTTTCGAGGCCAGTGGGAGGGGCCGGGGGTTGCCGCAGAGCTGCTCGCAATCAAAGATAAGCTCCGTGACAGGGGCAAATACTGCGGCGTGATGGTGACCAGCCACGAAAATCTGATTGAACGTCGCCAGCAGGGCTTTCGCGTATTGGGTGTCGGCTCGGACGCCGGATTGCTGTTGCGCAGCCTGCACGCCGCGCTCGGCATAGCGGGACAAGATCGACGCATTTTGCCGACGCTCGTGCCGGAGAAAGATGTACTCCCCCTCACTCCCCTTCCACGCCCGCCAGGATCCCTGCG
>DASYJM010000355.1:0-3152 GCA_035996445.1 Candidatus Acidiferrum sp.
AGGGCGTGATCTCGACGTAGTAGGGGTCGTCATGCGTATCGAGCGTTTCGTAGCGTACGACTAGCTCGGATGCGGCCGATGCGCGCAATTGCTGGGTTCCCTTCTCGAGGGCATAGGCAAGGTGCGTTCCATTGTCCTCAAGCGCATTTCCGCAGCCGGATGATGAAAGCAGCACAAGGACGACGGCTGCAATTGAAACTATCCGGTGTCGGCGCCGCGCCACGTTCGAGGCGATCTCGGTTCTGCGATGCGTCCACAGATTCATGTCCTATCGAACCCCCAGTGATCTCCTTACGCGGCCTTCACGCAGCGGTCGCCTTGGCTGCCTCGTCGATGAAGTCACTCACGGGAATAGGTACCGAAGCCAGGGATGCGTGTCCCGCGGCGAGTGTGATGATCTTTTTGGCGCCCATTCTGTCCGCCATACGCCTCTCGTTCGCAGGCGCAATCATGCGATCCTCGCTGGAGACTTGATACCAGGCCGGTTTGACCTTCCATGCTGGCATCGTGACTTTGCTGGCAAACGTACTGCCCACCGGTGCCTTTTGAGTTAACGCCATGACCAGTGCTTCATCGGCGGACAGATCCTGGCAGAAGCTCTCTTGGAATTTCTTCGGATTGATCCAAACGTACCCATCGCTGTCGGGCGCGGCATTCGCCACTCCAGGTGGGGCGGGAAATGCGTTGCCAATATCAAGCAAACTTTCGCCGGCATCGGGGGCGAATGCGGCAATGTAGACCAATCCGACCACATTTGGCTGATTGCCGGCTTCCGTGATCACCGCGCCGCCGTATGAGTGCCCGACCAGAAGCACTGGACCTTTTTGCTGCGCGATCATTTGCTTGGTTCTGGCGGCATCGTCCGCGAGCGAAGTTAGTGGATTTTCCACCGCGAAAATAGAGTCATAGCCCATTTTTGACAGCTGAACAATTACTTTGCCCCAGTGAGCTGCACCGCCCCAGAATCCGTGCACAAGTACGATGGTCGGCTTGCTGGCCATAATGATGTTTCCTTGGGTGATGCGGCGGAGGGCGGCGAGAGATTATGCCAGGGCATCTTGGCACGTATTGCCCAATCATCTCGGTGTATATTTTTACGAGTACGCCGAGTTGAAACCGCCGCCCTGATAAAGTACTCACGATGTGTCAAGGTAATAACGAGACCGGGACGCCAGGGCTGGACGCGTGAGCCGTCCCTCAAGCCTGCACTTTGCGTCGGGCCAGTTTTACGGTGGTGTGCGCCTTACCTATGCCAGCCATGGGATTATCGTTACCCACCGAGTGGCCGACCGGGAGCCCGACGAAGTCCTGACACACACTCATCATGACGCGCACTTTGTCCTAATTTCCGGCGGCGACTACGTTTCCATCGCTGAGGGGCGCGCGGTGGAAAGATTTCCCGTCCTCGTCTACAACCCGCCGGGCACAACGCATCGCGATCACTTTACGCATGGACGCGGCAGCTATTTTGCGATCTCGTTGGACCCTGCAAAGGCGCAGACGGCTGGCTACGAGATCGCGTTGCCCAATGCTCCAATATTCCTGAGTGAAGTGGCACAGTTCGCGATAGCAATGCGGGCTGCCCGGTGTTGCGCCCTGCGGCCCGGCGGCTTGACCTTGGATGCCCTGTGTCACGAGTTGCTCGGGAGCATGGATCGGTTCGCGCAACGCGTCGATCCAAGACCACCGAGCTGGTTGGACAAAGCGGTTGAGCTCCTACACGACAGATACCTCGAAGATCTCACCATAGCCGACGTGGCCAACGGTGTCGGCATCCATCCGGTTCATTTGGCGCGCAGCTTTCGTCGTCACTTTAGCTGTAGTCCAGGCGAATTTACGCGCTTCTGTCGCCTAGAGCGCGCCGCCCGGATGCTGACGCGATCTGAACGCTCGCTTAGCGAAATTGCTTTGGAGTCTGGATTTGGCGACCAGAGCCAGTTCAGCAGAGCGTTCGCCCGAGATCTGGGCATTGCACCCGGTGAGTATCGGCGTGCGGCGGGCGTCCAACGCTTTCAGGCAGGCATGTTTCAAAATGACAAGAGATGCCCGCCAAGAATGCGCAGACTCCGGGAGTGGGACGGGGCCGCCCGGAAATTTTCGAGGTCGAATCGATGATTAACAGTGCGTTTGTTCGTTTGCTCAGTATTTTTTTGCTGGGACTTGGTTCGATGGCAATCGCCGCCATGGATCCGCCCGCCATTGACCCAACGGCAGTCGGACTATCCCCGCAGCGCTTGGCTCAGATGGAACGGTCCATTCGGGCCGGAGACTTCAAGCAGGTTACAAGCGTGCTCATTTCTCGCCGCGGCCAGTTGGCCTTCGAACGCTATTTCGACCAAGCCGGCGAAGAAGGCCTCCGTAATACCCGATCAGCGACCAAGAGCATCACCGGCATGCTGGTCGGAATTGCCATCGATCGCAGACTGCTCTCGGGAGTGCAGGCCCAAATCTTGGATTTTTTTCCTGACAGACTGCCAGTCCAAAATCCGGACGCTCGCAAGGCCCGCATTACGGTGGAAGATTTCCTGACGATGAGTTCGCTCCTGGAATGCGATGACGAGAATCAGTTTTCGCGCGGCAACGAAGAGCGAATGTATCTAGTGGAGGATTGGGTCAAATTCACCTTGGATCTGCCCATCCGAGGCTTCCCGGACTGGGCTCCGAAACCCGCCGATTCTCCCTACGGACGTAGTTGGAGTTACTGCACCGCTGGTCCAACGACGCTTGGCGCTGTGCTTGAAAGAGCAACAAAGATGAGCGTTCCGGAGTTCGCGCTCGCCAGCCTCTTTGTTCCGCTAGGCATTACGAGTGCAAAGTGGCAATTCCAACCCCTCGGCACGGCGATGACGGGCGGGGGCTTGAATTTGCGAAGCCGTGACCTGGCCAAATTGGGTCAGCTTTACTTGGACGGCGGCACTTGGAACGGAAAGCGCATCGTCTCCGCGGAATGGGTCGCGCGCTCGATCAGCGCGCATGCCAACGCGCGTGAAGACACGGACTACGGCTACTTACTGTGGTTGCAAACCTTCCATGTGGCTGGTCGTGACTTCAAATGCTTCGCCATGTACGGTTCCGGCGGAAACAAGGTGTACGTATTTCCACAGGAAGGGCTGGTCGTGGTAGTTACTACCACGAACTTTAAAGTGCCAGGC
>DASYJM010000356.1:0-20446 GCA_035996445.1 Candidatus Acidiferrum sp.
CGCATTTTCGGGAGTCATCAAGAATAAAGCACGAGCAGTCGGTGTGAGCGATGTCCACACTTTCTCGGCCAACAAGATTAACGAATTCAAAATTGGATACACGCGGTACGAAGTCAATGCGATCCAGAACTTCGCGAACCAGAATGTCTCGGAAAATCTCGGTATCCCGGATATCAATGATCCCAACAACAAGATTGCGACGGGCGGACTGACGAACATCAACATCAGCGGATACGCTTCGCTGGGGAACATTTGCTGTTTTCCGGAATTTCTAAAGGAAAACAATTATCAGGTTCTGGATGCGTTCACGTTGATCCGGGGACGGCATGCGGTCAAGGTGGGCGGGGACTTCAAACTTCGGCGGCACGGATTTTTTCAGGCACTCAATCCGACTGGAGTGATGAATTTTGATCAGCAGTTCACCTCCGATCTCCGTAATCCCAGTCCCCAAACGGGCAGTGCGCTTGCGACGTTCGAATTGGGATATCCCATCTTCGCGGCACGTGACCAGCAGAAACAGTCGTTCGGCATGAGTTGGTGGGAGTTGAGCGGCTACGTTATGGACGATATTCGCGTGTCCGCGAAACTCACGCTCAACCTCGGCCTGCGATATGACGTTTACACCCCGATGGTCGAGGATCACAACCGGCTGGCGAACTTTGACTTTGGCACTGGGCTATTCATTGCTCCGGGTATGCCAGGGGTGAGCCGTTCGGGGAGCGTAAAAAAAGACCTCAATAATTTTGCGCCGCGGATTGGTTTCGCTTATACACCACGGGACAACAATAAGACGGTGGTCCGTGGAGGTTTTGGTATTTTCTACAGCATGCAAGCCGACCAGAACGATGCGGAGCTCGCCTACAATCCGACGGGACTATTCTTCAGCCAGAATATTAATAATCCGGCCAATGCACCGGGTACCCGGCTATCCGAGGGAGTTTTTCCGACACCGAGCTATCCGACTGTGCAGGATCCTACCGGTCGAACGAGCGCCGAATTCTTCAACACTCCAACACCGTATATCGAAGAATGGAACATCAATATCGAACGCTCGCTCGTGAAGGACATGGCGTTGCAGGTGGCTTACGTCGGCACGCGTGGCGTGAAACTGGCTTTCCTGAACAATCTGAATCAACCGGTCCTGCCTTTGGATAGTAATTTTTCGGATGCAACCGGCAATTTCGGACGCCCCTATTTCAGCACTGTTCCGAACGTTGCGGGTATCCGCACGGAGACGCACGGCTTCAATTCCATCAGCCATGGTTTGCAGGTAAAACTTGAAAAGCGGTTTTCGGCGGGATGGAGCATGTTGAACGCCTACACCTGGCAGCACACGATTGGGCAGACGGAAGAGAACGAATATCTCGAAGCACAGAATACGCACGATCTCCGCGCGGAGCGCGGCAACAACGGTCCTGACTATCGCCATCAATTCAGTTCCGCGTGGTCCTATGAGTTGCCGCTTGGTCCTGGAAAGCGCTTCCTTCAAAGCGAGGGGCCGTCGCGATGGATTGCAGGCGGATGGCAGGTGAATGGAATTATCGCGGCACACACCGGGCAGGCCGTAACTCCCTTGATGTCGGGAGATTTCTCCAACACGGGATCGTTCGCTTACCGGCCAGACATCATCAGCGACCCTTACCGGGCCGGACCCGTCCCAAGCAATCCTGACTCAAGCTGCAGTCAGACGATATCGCAGGGAGGCAGCGCCGCCGACCGGATTCATACACTAGCAACGTGGTATAACCCGTGTGCTTTTGCAGTGCCCGCGCTTGCTCCTGGCCAAACATTTGCCCACCTCTTTGGCAATGCCCGGAGAGGTAGTCTGCGCGGACCCGGAGCGTACAACGTCGATTTCTCGCTTTTTAAGGATTTCCACTTCACTGAGGCATGGAACCTGCAATTCCGGGCAGAGGCGTTCAACTTATTCAATCATGCGCAATTTGGAACTCCCGCGAACACCGTGGACGTTCCGGGATTTTCCGGGCAAATTACAAGTGCTGGTCGAGGTCGTGAACTTCAGTTCGCGTTGAAGCTGACGTTTTAAGGAAGATCGTGATCCTGCGTCTACCATCTTCGTAAACGGAGACTATGAGAGCACCTTGGATTAAAAACCGTCTGCAAATTCTGTCCGCTTCGCTGGTCTTTCTCGTAGGCGGCGCAGCGTTCCCCCATCAGGCGATGGGGCAGGCCTGCGCCGTCGCGCCAGAGAACAGTCAAGCAAAGCAATCTCTGCTGCCAGTGCATCTGGATGGTTCCTACTTCACTCGTGACGGACACCGGTTTCTTCCAATGGGTGCGCACTGGGTACCGGCGAAAGCGGCTATGCAATGGCCAGTGCAGTGGCACCCCAAGGACATCGAAGCCGATTTTGCCAAGATGGCTGAATTGGGCTACACCATTGTGCGTTTCGACATGCTATGGGCTTGGTTTGAGCCGCGTCCGGGAGACTACAATCCGCAGGCATTTCAGCAACTCGACTTCCTGGTCTCTCTGGCGCACAAGTATCGAATCTATCTTCATCCTTCTCTCTTCATTGGCGGCGAAGTCGGCGAGGCTTATTGGGACGTCCCGTGGCGTCACGGACGCCATCCACATGCGGACCCCGAGATGCTCCGCCTCGAGACCAACCTGGCGGAGGAGTTCGGGTGCCGGTATGCGCACGAGAGCGCGATTATCGCCTGGGATTTGAATGACGAGCCTCCTTTATGGATCGTGGGCAGCCAGACCACCGATGCAATGGCAATCAACTGGACTCGCCTGATCGCCGGCGGCATCCGACGCTACGATCATCTTCACCCGATTGTCATTGGAACGAGCGGGCAAGAACTTTCGCACGGGCCATTCCGCGCCGATAACATTGCGCGCGACGTCGATTTCTTCAGCATTCATCCCTTCACGATCTATAACCCGGACCTTTACCCGGACCCGATGCTGTCCGAGCGGGGAACTTACGGTGCGGCCTTTGAGATCGGCTTTTCCGGGGGTGCAGGCCGCCCGGTCATGATTCATGAGATGGGAGGATCCACGGCGCAGTATGGACCGGAGATCGTTGCAGCTTACGATCGCGCGATGATTTATTCCGGACTTGCAGCGGGGGCAATCGGTGTCGATCTTTGGTGTTATAGCGATGCCGCTCCGGAGCAGTTTCACAAAGCGCCCTATCTTAGAACTCCGCAGGAAACTGGCTGGGGAATGGTCACATGGGACCGTCAGGACAAGCCGCTGGCACGCGAGTACAAAAAACTCCTGCAACTGGCGGCAAAACTGGACCTGTCGGATCTGGCGGCAGCGCCTGCCGACGCTGCAATCGTTATCCCGGACGAATGGGCGAAGCCCCACGGAGATTTTTCGAAGTTGGGCCTCAAAGGTCCAGAGGTCATTCCGTACGTTTCGACCGAGGACCGCGACGCTGTTCCCGGTCAGGTTTCCGACAACGGTGCAGATGCTCACCGCCTCGTGGGTTCACTCCTGAGTTCATTTGTTCTGGCACACCGCTCCGGCTTCAAGGCAGATTTCCCGCGAGAATACAGCGACTGGAGCAAACGTCCGATGCTGATCATGCCTTCGCCGCTGACCAGCACCAGCGATCCCTTTTTTACTCACGTTCACGCCGACTTTTATGAGAAGGCGCGCAAATATGTGGAAGACGGCGGATTTCTGTACGCGTCGATCTCGGCGGACGCTGGCATCCCGGAGATGGAACGCTTATTTGGCGCACGTATGGTGGACGCCATTGTCTCGTCCGAGGTGACACTGAAAGTCGTCGCAGATTTTGGATCTCTGAAACAAGGCGATACTTTTCACTACATATTGCCTACTAGTGGTCAAAAATACTGGGGTTCGATTCTGGAACTGAAAGGTGGGAAAGTAATCGCGGTCGACCAGGCTGGGAATCCCGCGCTGGTAGCCAGCTCTGTCGGGAAGGGCAAAACGCTGCTCTGCGCGTATCCGATCGAATCATACCTGGCGGGTACGCCAGCAGTTTTCGAAACTGCGGAGTCTACCCACCGAATCTACGACTCCTTTCGCATATGGGCGGGCCTGGAACCGCTTTTTCGCACCGATCAGCCTTCGGTCGAAGTTTCGGCATTGAGGGGGCCTCGACGCGGTTATGCGATCGTCGTGAACCATGGACATGTGACGGCCGCGGTCACGGTTCATTCGCGGCTTGCCATTCGCTCTTTGCGTACGATAACGCCCGAGGGTGCCACGCCGCTTCAACTACGCGGGCAGGAATGGCAGATGAAAATCCAGCCGTACGAAGGCGCGGTGGTGGAGTGGAGCGAGTGACGATTGCAGCGGTTGATATCGGCGGAACGAAGATTGCCGTCGGACTAGTCGACGATCACGGCCTCGTGCTCGCGCACATCGAGGCGCCAACCTCCGCTGAACTTGGATATAAGTGCGCTCTTGAGCGCATCGCGCATTTGTTGCGCCAGGTCTCGCATCAAGCGGGAGAGCCGATCACGGGAATCGGCATCGGAAGCACCGGCCCGGTCGACCCCTTCACGGGAGTGATTGGCGACGTGAATTTTCTTCCCGGCTGGCAAGGCAGCAATATCGTCCAAGACCTTTCCCGTCTCTTCGGCACTAAGGTTGCGATGGAGAACGATGCAGATGCCGCAGCTCTCGGAGAAGCAGGTTGGGGCGCCGGTAGGGACAGGACTCGTTTGATTTACGTCACAGTAGGCACGGGGATTGGGGGCGGCATCATTTTGGACGGAAAACTCTATCGCGGTGTTGATAATGCGCACCCGGAGTTGGGTCATCACGTAATCGACGCTTCCGGACCTGCTTGCCAATGCGGCTTTCGTGGATGCTGGGAATCTCTTGCAGCAGGCCCCGCGATGGTCGAGTGGTACAAGACGGAAGCGCCGCCCGGCTACTCGCATCTCGAAAATCTTTCCGCCAAACAAATCTGTGACCTTAGCCTGGCTGGTGATGCGCTAGCAAAACGTGCCGTCGAGCGCGAAGCGTACTACCTCGGCCTGGGCTTGGCAAACCTCGTTGTGCTCTTTACTCCGGATGTCATCGTGTTAGGCGGGAGCATGATGAAAAGCGCTCATCTTTTTCTGGATGGCATTCACAAAGTGATTCGGGAGAGTTGCCGGTACGTGCCTTTCGAGAAGACTGCCATTGCGATGGCTTCGCTGGGCGACGACGCCAACCTGATCGGCGCCGCCAGGGTGTGGCACCACCGCTTTGTTTACGGAGGCCGGCATGAGTTCTGACCTCAAAGTGGTCGAAGGCGCTTACCTCAGCGACATCTTGCATCAGCCGCAAGCTCTCGAAAATACACTGACCAACCTTGGACGCTCAAGGGAACTCCAGAGCCTGGCGTCGCAACTCAACAAAGGAAAATTCCAGCGCATCGTTTTGACCGGCATGGGGTCTTCATTTCATGCGCTACACCCTCTGAACCTGCAGATGATCAGTCACGGTCACACAGCGATCATGGTGGAGACGTCGGAACTTGTCCACTACAAGAACCGGTTTTTTGACCCGAAGACGCTGATCGTGGCGGTTTCGCAATCCGGACAGAGTGCCGAGATGGTGCGGCTTGCGACCGTGAATCGCAGGCGCTCCGCAGTAATTGCAGTCACCAATACGCCCGAGAGCATGCTGGCAAAGCATGCAAATGCGGCATTGCTGACTCAAGCCGGTGCTGAATTCTCCGTGTCATGCAAAACCTATGTCACGGCTCTGATGGCGCTGAAGTGGCTGGGAGATGTTTTATGCGGCCGCGATCCCAAGCGCACGCGCCGTGAACTCAATGAAGCGGCACCGGCCGTGGCTTCGTATCTCGTCGACTGGAAAGCCTACGTCGAGAGTTTGGCGGCGAAACTGAAAAGTATCCGCCACCTATTCTTTGTCGGAAGAGGCACTTCTCTGGCTGCTGTGGGCACCGGGGCTCTCATCGTAAAGGAGGCCGATCTGTTTCACGCGGAGGGGATGAGCAGCGCGGCTTTCCGTCATGGTCCATTTGAAATGCTCAGCGAAGAAACATTTGTGGCCGTTTTCTCGGGAGCCGCAAAAACCCGTGATCTGAACCGGCGCCTCTTTGCGGACGTGAAGGACCAGGGTGGAAGAGCGGAACTGGTGGGCGAAGATGGCACGATGGAATGTTTCCGGTTGCCCGAGCACGGGGACACCGTCCGCAACGTCTTGGAAATTCTTCCGGTGCAGATGATTACCCTCGCACTAGCGGTGCTCGGGGGACGCGAACCCGGCAAGTTCGAACTTGCTGCAAAAGTCACAACTACGGAATAAAGAATCGTGATTCTTCTATGAAGCGCAGCCACTACATGGTCGGGTTGGTGTTCCTGGTCTTCTTCGTGATGTCTCTCGTCACGAATATCCTGGGTCCGATCATTCCGGACATCATTCGCGATTTCCGTGTCAGTCTGGCTGCTGCTGCTTTTCTCGGTTTCTTCTTCTTTATTGCTTATGGGGTGATGTCGATTCCCGCCGGCTTCTGGGTGGAAAAATACTCCGAAAAACCAGTGATGATTGTCGCCTTTGTGGCAGCATGCGCTGGATCGCTTAGTTTTGCCCTTTTTCCTTCTTATTGGGTGGCCCTCGCTTCACTCTTTGTGATGGGAGCCGGAATGGCGACGTTGCAAGTGGCGGTGAATCCGTTACTTCGCGTGTCAGGTGGCGAAGAAAACTTTGCATTCAACTCAGCCTTCGCACAATTGATTTTTGGGGTGGCGTCGTTCATCAGCCCAAGGATCTATTCCTATTTGGTGGAGAATCTCGGCGCCTTTTCCGGTGCGGGTAGTTTGCCCCTCCGCACCCTCGGCCGCCTTACTCCCCAAAAACTCCCGTGGGCCTCCATGTATTGGATATTTTCGGTGTCCACAGCTGTGATGGTCGGAGTGCTGGCCCTTACACGATTCCCGTCAGTCGAGCGCCAGGAAGATGAAAAAGCAGGTTCGTGGCAAATGTATGGCGAGCTTCTGCGAAAACCCATCGTGTGGTTTTTCTTCCTGAGCGTCTTTGCGTATGTTGGATCGGAGCAGGGAACGGCCAACTGGATTTCAGAATTTCTGGCGAAGTATCACGCGCAAGATCCCCATACAACCGGTGCGGCAGCCGTCTCGTGGTTCTGGGGGTTGCTAACGGCTGGATGCTTTGTCGGTATGGGTTTATTGAGAATCTTCGACAGCCGCAGAGTTCTGATCTCATTTGCAGTATGCGCTCTACTGTGTTTGAGCGCTGCGCTGTTCGGTCCGGCGCCGATCTCTTTGTACGCTTTCCCCGCTGTCGGTTTCTTTGCTTCCATCATGTGGCCAGTGCTGGTGTCTCTCGCCCTGAATTCAGTTTCGGAACACCACGGACCTTTTGCAGGAATTCTGAGCACAGGAATTATGGGTGGAGCGGTTGTACCGCTGATCATTGGGCGCATTGGAGACCATTTCGGCCTAAGAACCGGCATGTGCTTTCTGTATTTCACATTTGGGTGCGTTTTGACCGTTGGTTTTTGGGCCAAACCGTTGATAACCAACGCGACCGTCAATTTGAAGAGGATCCCCGTTGAGAGCGCCAACTAGAAAAAGAACGGAGGGGCAAATTCGATGTTGCTTCGACATTTTCGAATTCTAGCCTTTGCAACCATCGTTGCTATGGCTGTAACTGCGTGCACCCAGACTGTGCCCGCCCAGAAGCCTTTGCCACAGGTGCCATACCTCAAGCTGACAACGCCGAGGCGGGTCTTGGCTGAGGCACAAGCATGGGAGGTCAATCAGTTTCCCCACACCATGAGCGTGCTGGAGATGAAGCGGGGCGGCTTTCGTTACTGGGGTTGGTACGGCCTGAACGAAGGACGTGGCATCGGCTTGGCTCGCAGCAATGATCTTGTGAACTGGACTAAGTATGAAGGCAATCCCCTGTGGACCAATGCCCGCTGGCCCTCGGTGCTTGCGAAAGTGGATGCGAAACACCCCAACAGGCTTTATTTCGCCATCACTCGCGAATACGACACGCCCAGTAGTCACATCGTTCTCGCGTCGTCGGAGGATGGCATTCATCTGAAGGAGGAAAAGATTCTCGTGCAGGGTATACCCAACCAGCGCAATCAGAATCCCAACCTCTTTCGCGATCCGCGCTCGGGTCGCTTCTTTCTGACGTTCTATCGCGGCAATGATCACGATCATTTCGAACTGATCAGCAAAAGTGCGAAGACAGTCCAGGAACTGGCCTCGTCCTCGGAGAAGGTCCTGATGACGACGAGCGACACTGTCGCCGCTCCGACCCTGCTTTTCCTGAAGAACGCTAGGAACGCGGCGGGGAAGAAAACGGGCATGTACTTTCTTGCCACCGAGGTTTATCCGCATCGTTACACCACAGACTCCGAGGGTGAGTGGCAGGTCAAGGTGTTCGTCGCCACTACTCCGGATGGAGATTTTCAGGAAGTGGAAGGAAATCCAGTTATGCGCGGACAACGAGCATGCCTCTTTCAACATGTTTTCAACGGCCGGTTTTATGGATATGACTGCCACTTGGAAACGGCCGACAGGTGGGTGCTAGAGGAAGTGGAAGCGCCTCTTCCCTAATAACGGCGGCCTAAGCGGCCGAATAAATCACGACACGAGAAGCACCAAAAAATCCGCTTCGTGCGGATCGGGTAGATGTTTTTGTCAAAAACGAGGAGATGAACCCATGTGGACACCATTTCGGTTCGTTGCAGGTCGGATATTTGTCTGTCTTCTTGCCCTAGCCTCAACGTCTTTTGTTATGGCTCAAACTGCGAATGATGGTTCAGTACTGGGCGTGGTCACCGACAAAACAGGCGCTGCAATTGCCGGCGTTAGCGTGACGCTGCGCGACGCACAGAAAGGCAGCACGCTATCGGCGCAAACGGATAGTGCCGGCAACTATGAATTCCGAGTCGTTTCCGCAGGCGTATACGAACTGACAACTTCGAAAGCCGGATTCAAACAGAGTGTTCACTCTGCCTTCGCGGTGCATGCTTCCGAACACGTCCGCGTTGACGCGACACTCGCACTCGGTTCCGTTACCGAAACTGTCACTGTCTCCGATGCTCCGCCGATCGTGAACACGACTACCGCCAATGAGGGCAACACGGTAACCGGTGAGCAGGTGAACAACTTGCCGTTGACCAATCGGGTATTCACGCAACTGGTGACATTGGAGCCAGGTGTTTCCGCGCCGTTCAACGTGACACCTGGGTTCGGATCTAACTCCGGGGTGGCCTTCGCGGTCAACGGCGTTCGCCCGGACGAAAACAATTTGCTGGTGGATGGCATAAGAAACGTCGATACGTTTGGCGGCAATGCATTCGTGACACCGAATCTGTACGCAATCTCGGAATTTCGAGTGGAAAGCAACGACTACTCGGCAACTGCCGGGCGTTCCGCCGGAGCGCAAGTGAATCTGATCACTCGATCGGGCACCAACCATTTCCACGGAGACGTCTTCGAGTTTTTCCGCAACGACAAACTGAATGCGCCGTTTCGGGAGTCTGGGGGCGTGAAACCAGAGAACCGCTACAACGATTTCGGGTATGACATTGGAGGTCCCATCAAGAAAGAGAAATTGTTTTTCTTCTGGTCCCAGGAGTGGCGCAGAATCATTCAGAGCGGCGGCATCCATCGGCTCAATACACCCACCGACGACGAGCGCGCAGGCAACTTTAGCGCTCTGCTGAATCCCACATGTCCGGGCGTGGAGCCGATCACCATCATCGATCCGAACACGGGATCCGGATTTCCAGACAACATCATTCCTGCCGACCGCCTTAACGCCAACGCGGGCTTGCTGTTGGAGACGTACTTCCCAAGGCCCAATCTGACGGGCGACCCCTGTTCGAACTACACTTCGCAGGATCCCGATTACACGCGCTTCCGCGAAGAACAGTTGCGCGTGGACGACAAGATTAACAACAAGGTCAATATTTTCGGAAGGTTCACGAAGGACAGCGTATTGCTCTACAACCCTTACGGACTATTTGGTGAAAACCCTTTTCCAAAAGTTGGCAGTTCCACGCAGAATTTTCCGATCTACAACTGGTCCATCCATCTTACCTATGCTCCGTCGCCCACTTTCTTCATGGAGTTCGGGGCCGGAATGTACTTCGGCAATGACAAGTCGCTGGCGAACGGTCCGCTATCCAGCCGGGACCGTGCACCAGGGCTGAATATTCAGGAAGCATTTCCCCTCAACGAAGGGAATCGTATTCCGACAATTTTCCTCGGCGGAGGTGGTGGTTTTTCTGGAATCGTTGAGCAGTGGTTCTTTCACAATGACGCATTCAGCATCCCTTTTCAGAATGCAAACACCTGGGTCCATGGCCGGCACACGATCAGATTTGGAGTCGACTTCACTCCCGAAGGCAAAAGCGAATTGGCCAACCCTTCGAATAACAACACGAACGGCTCCTTCAACTTCGACGGCAGCATCACGGGCAGTGGTCTGTCCGACATGCTATTGGGAACTGCTATCAACTATTCGGAAACCGCGCTCGATCCGTTTGGAAAATATCGATGGTACAACCTGGAGCCATACGTCGAAGACCAGATCAAGTTCAAGAATGTTACCGTCACGGCGGCATTGCGGTACGAGTACTATCAACCGGAATACGAACAGCACAATAACTTCGGCGCTTTCGTCCCATCGCTCTGGAACAAAGACAACGCGCCTACCGTGAATCCCGACGGCACGATCGTTCCGGGCACTGGCGATTTGTTGAACGGAATTGTAGTTGCGGGAAAGAATTCCCCCTTCGGCCGCGCTTTGTTTCCGTCACACAAGAATGCCTTTGCACCGCGGATCGGTTTGGCGTGGGACCCGTTCGGCAATGGTAGAACCTCGATTCGAGCAGGCTACGGAATTTTTTACGACCGCTGGGGTTCGTACAGCCAGTTCGGGCTCGCCAGCCCTCCGTTCAACAGTTCCATTAACATTTCAAATGCGGCTCTGGACAATCCGGGCGGTACATCCGGCGCACTATTTCCTTCGGGTCTGAATGCGCCTCTGTCTCCTTGGAAATATCCGATGGTTCAGAAGTGGTCGCTGAGTGTGCAGCGTGAAGTCCTGCCCGATACCACCGCGACGATTGCTTACGTTGGGACGAGAGGTACTCACCTGCTTGGTAACATTGAAGTCAATCAGCCAGCTCCAAGCGTAGAAGTCGCGGAGGGGTCGATTGCCACCGACGCGGCGCGTCCGTTCCAGGGATTTTCCTCAATCCAGGGATGGGCCAACATTTTCAATTCGAATTACAACTCTTTGCAAGTTTCTCTCTTGCATCGGTTGCAACACGGAGTGTCGTTTCAGGCGTCCTACACCTACTCGAAGGCACTTACTGACAACTCCGGCCCGAATGCTTATCCCAGTTTTCCGCAGGATTCGCGCAACATTCACGGAGAGTATGGACCGGCTGCATTTGATCTGACGCACATTCTCACATTCAACTACTCATGGGATCTGCCCTTCTTCAAGGGCACGCATGGCGTGGCGAAGACTTTGCTGGATGGATGGCAGATCGCAGGAATCACCAGTTTTCAGTCGGGCCAGCCTCTGACGGTGTTCTTTTTTGGCGACCCGGCAGGCGTAGGCTTTTTCGGAAAAGAGCGTCCGAATCAGATTGCGAATCCCTTCGTCGCCGGACCAGTTCCCTCCAATCCCGATCCACTTTGCGCGATAACGGTTGCGCAGGGAGGCATCGCTGCCGATCACGTGCGCACGCGCGACAACTGGTTCAACCCGTGCGCGTTTGCTCCCCAGCCACTGGGAACGTTCGGCAACGCGTCGCAGGGCTCGATCCGCGGACCTCGTGCGCAAAACTGGGACATGAGTCTCATGAAGAACTTCGCCTTGCGCGAGTCCGTGGGTCTCCAGTTTCGCGCCGAGGCCTTCAATATCTTCAACCATCCGAACCCCGCGGCGCCGGACACGGCAATTGACGATGGGCAAAGCTTCTCGAAGATCTTTGGTTCGTTATCACCGAGAATTGTGCAATTCAGTCTGGCTTTGAAGTTTTAGCGGCGGCACTTCATTCCCTTGGCGGAGAGTTCTAGGCAAAAGAGGGTTTTCATCCACCTTTAGTAAGTCCTTTGAAGTCAGTAGCCATACCAGGCGGAAATGTAGTTTCTAGTGCGCCGAATCAGAATCTGCGTCAAAAGATCAGGCAATCTCCGGTCGCCGCCCTCAATCAACTTGAAGTATTGCTTCAGATCCGCAGGGATCGACTGGAAGGTCGGTCTTGTCGTCCTGATGAAATAGTCTTGATTTGGTAGTACACGTCCCACGCGCTCTTGCGTGGGATTATCGTCAAGAAACAAGCCTTTCGCCCGCCAGTTGAGAAAAACGCTTGCACAATCTCGACCCTGGGTAGCTCAGGCAGAATCACCTCTGGGAGGCATTGTTTCGACGAACAACAAGCCAGTTGAGAAACGAAATGGCTGCCGTTATAGCCAGAGCAATTAGTTCAGCAATGCTCATGCGACTGGCTAACACCATTGCGAACGTTATCCCCACTACCGCGAAGACCACTCCTCCGGGCAAGCGGAAGCTCTCCTGTCCTGGAAATTGTTTGCGTAGCATCGGCAGTGCTGCACACGTGATGATGTATGCGAACAGGCGTGAGATGGCAGAAAGCGTGGCATTCCATCGGAAAGTCCCGAGCACGGCAAGCGCCCAGAACAAAATCGCAAAAGTGACAATCGAGATGTAGGGTGTTTGATAGCGGCGGTGGATTGCGGCAAAACAGCGCGGAAAGTCTCCCTGCTTCGCAAAGGCGAAAGTGAGCCGCGGGTTGGCAATCATGTTGGCAGCCATGCTTCCGAATGTGGAGAGTAAAGCGCCCAGAGCGACGATAGTAGCCATCGCATCTCCACCGACGACATGTGCCGACGCCCAAAGAGGCCGGGGAGTCTGTGCGGAATTGGCGAGAGTGTGCACCACCACCACCTGCACGAGGAAATAAATGGTTGCGACCACGGGCAATGCGAGCATTAACGCTATTGGAATATTTCGTCCGGGGCTTTTAACCTCTCCAACAGGAATCAACGCGGATTCAAACCCGCTGAAAGCGTAGACCAGCAGCAAAACTGCGTTCATCCAGACCCCGACAGGGTGGGACTCGACGGCAGGAACCGGACTACCCTGACGGTGAATAAACAACAGACCTGCGGCCACAAGAACCACCAATGGGGTCAGCTTCGCGATCGTAAAAAAGTTGCTGACGCGGGTTCCCATCTTCACACCGCGAATGTTGATCAAGGCAAGTCCGCCGATCAGGACCGTCAGGATCGCAAGGCGGTAAACTGATTCCCTGGCTTGCGGCCAAAATCCCGACAAGTAGTCGATGAAAACATTCGCGACTGCCGCCGCAGAACTGATCCGCGTCAGCAACAGCAGCCATCCGGTCTGGAGCCCTATGAAACGTCCGAACGCCGCGCTGGCGTAGAGATAGGGCCCCCCGGTCTCGTGAAAGCGTGATGCAACCTCAGCAACGCAAGCGGCGATCACGGCCATTCCTGCGGCGGCAATGAGGTAGGCCATCGGACTCTGATGACCGAGGAATCCGGCCGCGGCGGAAGGCAGTCCGAAGATCCCAGCGCCGATGATGAAATTGACCATGAGCGCGACCAGACTCCACCGTCCAATCGCGCGTATCAGGTCAGGCTTTTCCGCTATCAAGGAAACATCCTGTCACCAGTCTGGGGACACCCTTCGCTCATTTCACATATCGGCGGAAGAAACTGTCCGCTTTCCATTCGGGACGTGCGTCGGCGTTTGCAACCGTAAGCAGCAGCTTTCGCATAATTTCCTCGTATTGGGCGGCCGAGGACAAGTTTATCGGCTGGTTGGTATCGTCTGAGGGCGCATGATAGTTCGCGGTCAGCCAATCCTTAAAAAGTTTTTGCTCTGGGGAACCGGGATCAAAGGAAATCTCCATGTTCAGAGACGGAATGCCGCGTCGAACGAAACTGTACTGGTCACTGCGGATAAAAGAATTGCGCAAAGGTTGAAGATCGGGGATGACGCGTACGTTGAAAGACTGCGCAACCTCAGTCGCCCGGTCTCCGAGGTCAGATTCAACGAGACCCTTTACTTTGAGTACAGTCAAGGGAACGATGGGGAGGAACATGTCGACGTTGAAGTCCGCGACGATCGAATTCGGAGCTACGGTCGGCCGGGCGGCGAAGAATTTCGATCCCAGCAATCCCTTCTCCTCGGCGGTGACAAATACCAGCAGAATCGAACGGCGATGGTTTTGCTTGCGCAACGAAGCAGCCATATCCAGCAACAAGGCGCAGCCAGAACCATTGTCCATGGCGCCGTTGTAAATTCGATCTCCGTTTATGGGCTCGCCGATGCCGAGATGGTCGATGTGCGCGGATAAAACAACGAATTCGTTCTTGAGTTTCGGGTCGCTTCCGGGGAGCTTCGCCACAATGTTCGCGGAGCGCACTTCCTGGATTCGAACGCGCGCCTTGCTCTTGAATGAGGGCTGCAGCGGAAATGCTGGAAGCGGCTTCCGGTCGCGGGCCAGGTCAGCGAGTTCTTGAAACGTGTGGTGTGAACCTGCGAAGAGTTTGTCGGCCCGCTCGGGATTCAATGTCAGAGCGATCTTCTGGCCCGCCAATTCCCGAAATTCCGGATCGGCAAGATCCATTTGCGCGTGCGCCCGATTGAGCGACATTCGGCTCCATGGAATGTCCATCGATGCGGGATTCGGGATCGTGATAATCCCAATCGCGCCGGCGTCCCGGAAAATTTTCCAGCGCTCGCCCGCGGACTGATAGTGCGCCGCCAGTGAGGTGGGCATATCTGCTGGAAAGCCGGTCAGTATGACCGCAATCTTTCCCTTCAGGTCCAAACCCGCCAGATCATCGTAGTTCTTCTCGGGAATCTTAAGGCCGTATCCCGCAAAAACGAGCCCAGTTTGGATTTCTTCCGAGACCAGGTCGACCCTGGTATTGAAAAAAGCGTCCGCTCCCAGTTCGAGGGGCTCTTCGGTGTTGTTCCGAATCAGCGCGATACGTGATTCTTTCTCTACAATTTGTCGGGTACTGAATTTGATGGGTTGATAAAAACCCTCGGTGCCGGCGGGCTGAGCGCCAGATTTGGTCAGTTGCTGAACAACGTAGGCTTGCGCTTTGCGCAGGCCTTCACTTCCAGTCTCCCGACCTTCCATGCGGTCATCAGCCAACACCTTGATGTGGTTCCACCACGTCTTGCCGTCAAAATGTTTCCCGGCCGGCTGTTCCGCTGAAAGGTGGATTGCGGATAAAACGAATGCCAATGGCGCAAGTAACCAAACTTTGTACATGGGCCCCTCTCCCTACCATGAACGAAATGCGGGTTCCATCAAACGATACTGTCAAAAAGCAGTTTCATGCGCAGAAGTCCTTCTTCGACTTGCGCGGTTTCAATCGCATACGACACCCGGAAACTGGTGGGATCGCCAAAGGCATCGCCTGAAACTACCGCTACATTGGCTTCACTGAGAATCAACTCGCATATTTCCCCGACGCAGTTGATGACGCGGTCATGATAGCTTTTCCCAAACTTCCGTTCGACATTGAGGAAAAGATAAAATGCGCCCTCCGCAGGCGCACAGCTGACATCGTTCATTGAATTCACGATGGCTATTGCAATCCGCAGGCGGTCCTCAAGCACTGCATTCACGTTGTTAATAAATTGGCTGTCACGAGACTGGATGGCTGCCGCAGCTGCGTGTTGCGAGATGCTGCAAGGATTGGATGTAGTGTGCCCCTGAAATATGTCCATCGCGGTGATTACCTGTGGGAGCGCAAGCGTAGCCGATCCGCCAACCTGTAATTGCATGACTCTTTGAAAATGAATTCACAATGACAGTCTGCGGTTTTACCTCTTCCAGCAGTTGCACGACATTCCGGTGCTCGACGCCGTTTCGCACCAGTTCGGAGTAACACTCGTCAAAGATGATCCAGAATTTGTGTTTCAGCGCCAGTTGCGCAGTCTCTAACAACGCCCGATGGCCATATACCACACCCGTTGGGTTGTTCGGGCTATTGATGATGAGCGCCCTGGTCGTCGGAGTGATGGCTCTTTCTACATCCTCTGAGCTGAGCTGGTATCCATTTTTTCTCGTATCCACAAAGACAGGCGTCGCTCCGGCGACCTCTACTTGAGCTGGAAAGGTAACCCAGAACGGTCGCGGAATGATAACCTCGTCTCCCGGACCGAACAGCACCATGGCGGCGTTGTAAATGGCTTGTTTCGCGCCAGCCGTGACCGCGATCTCATCGCCCCCAAAGCGAACACCGCATCGCTGCGAGACGACGTGAGCTATGTCTTCACGCAGCTGCTTTATTCCCAACGTCGGAGTGTATTTACTGCAACCCTGATCGATGGCCAACTTTGCCGCATCTTTAACCAGAGCACTTGCGCCACAGTCCAACTCGCCCGCAGCGAAATTAATTACGTCGATGCCGGACCGTTTCAGATCGTTGGCAAGTTCGCGCATTCTGGAAGTGCCTGGCGGCGTCAGCCGTTTTGTGCGCTCAGCAAGGAGCATGGGTCCCCCGCTCTTAATCTGGAGTGCTTCTTCGCTATATCGGCGACAAATAGTCGCATGCGCCGAAGAAGGCTAATTCAACATTACGTTTCAGCCGATATGATCATCATGTAAACTTTGGTCGCGTCTGCCTCGGGTCAGGCAATCTCATGAAAGACAATGCTCCTTCCCAAGGCCCATATCCTCCGCTCTTATTGACTGTCGGAGGCCTCAGAATATTTGAATCCGTGGCTCGTCTCGCCAGTTTTTCCAAAGCTGCTGTTGAGCTCCAGGTGAGCCAGCCTTATGTGTCCAACCAGGTTCATGAGCTGGAAGCCAAACTCAGGGTGACGTTGTTTCGTCGGGTGGGTAGACGCGTATACCTCACGGAGTCTGGAATTCTTCTGCATCGCCACGCCAATGATCTGCTTCCCAAAATTGTCGCCATCGAACGCGAGACGGCCGAGTTGCGAGAGGTCATCGTCGGACGCCTCGATATCGCAAGCGTGGTGATCCCAGCCGAATACATTTTGCCGCACACCTTGGGCGAGTTTCGCCTTCAGAACCCGGAGGTGACGCTCAACCTCCAGGTGTACAACTCGAGGCAAGTTGAACAGGCCGTGGCCGATGGACGCTTTGAACTCGGCGTTACCCTCTCTCACTCTCTCCCCAGTCATGTGAACGCTGAGCAATTCGGCGTCGATGAGCTGGTCGTGGTGGTAGGAAAGCGACATCGCCTGGCGTCTAAGCAGACGGTTAAGCCGCAAGAGCTTTCGAAGGAGCCCTTTCTGGTTCGTGAAGCTACTTCGGGCACCAGGCTGTTCGTGGAAAGTAGATTGTCTGAAATCGGAATTCGCCTGATTCATAGTCTTGAACTGAATAACAACCAAGTCATAAAAGCCCTGGTCGAGGCCGATATCGGAGTTGCAATTCTCTCCTGGCGAACGGTGGAAGCGGAAGTATTGTCGGAGCGTTTGAGCTCGTTAAAGGTAGATGGTCTTCCGCTCGAGCGTCCACTCACCTTGATTTCGCGCAAGCAAAGCACTCTCAGCCCGGCAGCTCGCGCCTTTCGCTCGATTCTCCTGGGCTTCCGCAGCGAAACCTTGACGCCTCATCCGGAATAATGCATCTCAATGAGAGCCGGCAGATCCGCAACACTCCCGATCAGATGAGAAGGCGATTCCCGGAGCAAGCGATCGCTCTTGTGGATTCCAGAAAGCACGCCGATTACGCCCAGAACACCGGATCGATTCCCCGCCTGCAGGTCGAGCGGTGTATCGCCGACGTTGATAACCTCTCGCACATCGCCAACCCTCGTGGCTTCCATCGCGCGAAAGATCATGAACGGAGCCGGACGCCCATCTTTCACGTCGTCACTACAGACGTTTGCGGCAAAAATATCTTGCCAGCCTGCAGTCTTGAGGATCCCATCTGTGACGGATTTATAGAAGCCAGTGGTGGTAGCACAAAGGATGTTGCGAGCCTTGAGCCATGAAAACGTTGTAGTAGCGCCCGCGATCGGTTTCACTCCGCCGTTGGAAAACTTGTTTTCCAGTTCTGTCCTGAAGTCTGCGTATGCTTTGTGAATCCGGCCTTCGTTGCCTGCGTGGTCCTTGCCCCAGGTCCGCTCGACAAATTTCTTGATCACGTCTCGCTTTGCTGATCCCTTTAGCTCCCGCAGTTCCGCGTCGGTCGAGTCCAGTCCGTTCCCTTTGAGGGCGGCGCCAAAAGCGCCCAACACCTCGCCGTTATCCTCGATGATTGTTCCGCCGATATCAAAAATAACCAATCGAATCGTACGCATGGTGCCCACATCCTACGACAGAACTTACCAGTGAACTGGCGCCCAGGCGCAGAAAGTTTCTCGTCGCGTTATCGATGCCATAAAAAATGGTTATAAGAGCGCTTTTGGTTATCGGATGGATAACCGTGGAGACAAAAAAATCTTGGACACCACCGATTCTCAATCCGATTTAACGGTACTGTAACAGGCGCACTTCACACTCGGCTGGCGATGCGATTTGAATCAGTACAAACCACTGGTTCATGAATCAGCATTTCCCAACGAGGCGGAGGAACCATGGGTTTCAAATCAATTTGTGTTCTCGGCAAGCAGGGAGGGCGATTTTTTTGCGGGTCGTTCAGACCCGCCCTTAGCGGCGAAGGCCGAGTTGCGGCGGTGAAGTCGACGCTGCGACTTTCGACTCTTGTCTTGTTTATTGGTCTGGGCAACCTCTGCTTGTGGTCTCAGGCGCAGCAAGGAACTGGCACCCTTCAAGGTCGCGCGACGGATCCCACTCATACCGCCCTACAGGGCGCGCGCGCAACTCTACAGCCGACGGGAGTGACCGCTGTGTCCGATGAACAGGGACAATTTATTATTCCGGGGGTGCCGGCTGGCCAGTACACGCTCACGGTGTCGTACCTTGGATTTTCAGATTTTTCAAAGTCGGTAACGGTCATCCCGGGACAGCTGACGCAAGTGGACGCCTTGCTCCCTGTCGGCGCGGTAAGTGAGGAAGTTATCGTTCGTGGAGAACGCGAAAGCGGAGAACTTGAGGCTCTAAACCGTGAGCGCACCGCGGATAATATCCTTGAAGTGTTACCCGCCGATGTAATTACCAGTCTGCCCAATACGAACGTGGCCGATGCTCTTGGCCGACTGCCGGGTGTGTCGCTCGAGCGCGACGAAGGAGAAGGCAAGTACATCCAGATTCGCGGAACCGAGCCTCGTCTGAGCAATGTGACCATCAATGGCATCCATGTCTCTTCCCCCGAGCGCGATGTGCGAAACGTGAAGTTGGACATCATCCCGGCCGACCTGGTGGAGTCGATCGAGGTCAGCAAGACTCTATCCGCGAATCAAGACGGAGACGCCATCGGGGGCTCGGTTAATCTAGTCACTCGCAGCGCGGATGACGTTCCCTACTTCACAGTCACGGGCATGGGAGGCTACACTCCGATCGTCGATGGGCGTTGGTTGACCCAAGGCGATGCCACGATCAGCAGGCGGTTCGGCTCCGAGAAAAAACTGGGTATTGCTTTCGGCGGAAGCTACGACTTTAACGGACGAGGTTACAACAATATCGAACCTGCGCCTGGCACCAGCGATCAGTTTCCGGGCGTCCCAGTTTACGGTGGCATACACCTGCGTGAATATGTTTTTCGCCGCCATCGCTATGGCTTTGCCGGAGGCCTCGACTACCGCCTGAAAAATGGATCGACGGCATTCGTCCGAGGGCTGTTTTCTGAGTTCAAGGACTTTGGCGATACCTGGAACGTGAACGAGACCGTCGGTACGCCCATTACCCCAACTGTGGCTGACGCTGACGGAAACGTCGTGATCCGCCACCTCAATCGCACGCCGGAACAAAGGATCTACAGCATTGCAGCGGGGGAGCGGCTGAACCTCGACAAATATCTCTTCGACTACGGTTTCGGTGTCTCCCGAGAACGACAGGATGGTCAGTTTCCAAGCGCCTACTTTAACGGCCCGACAAATATAGCGTTTGGAACTGACACAAAAGACCCCCTTACGCCAAAATTCCCGGTGCTGAACGGTATCAACATCAACGATCCGACTGGATATACGTTTGCCAAAATCATAGGTGCGGTTGACCCTGTCAGAGAATTGGATTTCGAAGGGTCGGCAAACCTGGCGCGCCACTATCAAGTTGGTTCGCGTTTTGGCTCGTTCCAGGTGGGCGCCAAGATACGAAGTGGAGATAAGACCAACGTCACATACGAACCAGTCTTCACAGCAACCGGAGATCCAGCCCTCCAGTACTCGCAGGTTCTTGGTAATGGCCCCAGGGATCCGAACTTTTACTTTGGACAGTACTCGCTGCCACCGCTTTCCGATTACAAGAAGATTCTCGCGTTCGTTGCGGCTAACCCATCTGCCGTCGAGTTAGATACGAACGCAACGCACTC
>DASYJM010000357.1:0-9359 GCA_035996445.1 Candidatus Acidiferrum sp.
ATAGCACTTGTTTTCTTCCTAAAAAATAGTGTTGTCCACCCGGGGTTCCCGAAGATCCATTAAACCACGTTGCTCGTTAAATTTAGGGACGCACGCTGTTAAACTCTGCTGCCTGCAGGGGTGATGGCTTGTCAGTCAGGATGAAGAGCTAGGCCGATTCACTGGTCATAATAAACAAAGGCTTCATCTCAAAGCTCGCGTAATGCGGCCTTAAACGCTTGGTGTTGTAGTGCTCTTTAACGTTGACGACCTTCTTTTTGGAAATTACCGTCTCGATTGGCACGTTGTCGTAGCGCCCATTCTTCAAGACCACCAACTTTCCATGGACCTTCGACAGCAGTAAATCCAAGGCCAGATTTCCATACGCCATCGGTACGATGGAGTCAATCGCATCCGGATCGCCGCAACGTACCAGGTACCCCAACTTTTGATTGATGACGTCGACGGTTTTCCCGTTGTTGTACTTGGGTGACAATTCCTTCAACTTTTCCGACACCAAGTCGCCAATCCCACCCAGTTTCTTGTGGCCGAACGCGTCCGCGGCCTCGTGTTCAAACACCATTTCTCCGCCCTCAAACATCGCTCCTTCCGAAACAATCACTGTGGAATACCGGCTTGGATTCTTCCGCCGATCTGCGCTGAGTAATTCCGCCAACTGCTCGATATTGAATTTATGTTCCGGAATCACGCAACGATTGGCGGCTCCAGCCATCGTTGGCAGCATAGCGCTGAAGCCCGCGTATCTCCCGAAAACCTCCAGCACCATGAACCGCTCGTGCGAGCCGGCTGAAGTCCGCAGATCGTTGGTCATGTGAATCGTCCGCGTAACGCAGGTGCTGAATCCGATGCAATAGTCGGTACCGGGCACGTCGTTATCCATCGTTTTAGGGATGCCGATCACTTTAAATCCCTCGTCGTGAAGGCGCACCCCGTAGCTCAGCGTGTCGTCTCCTCCAATAGGAATTAAATACTCCACCCCCAGCCACGCCAGGTTTTTCAGGACCTCGGAGGTCAAATCATTCTTGTCTGCGGTGAAAGAATCTTTCAGGTGCGCGGGCACGCTCGATTTACTCACGCGGCTCGGATTCGTCCGTGAGGAATGCAGGAACGTTCCGCCGGTGCGACCTGCTCGGTTCACTAATTCTTCCGTCAGCACCTGGAAATTTTCCGAATTGTCGTGATTGTGATCGCGGACCATCTCCACCAAGCCGGCCCATCCTCTTCGAAAGCCAATTACCTGGTAACCCTCTCGCAAGGCGCGGAAAGTTACTGCGCGAATCGCCGGATTCAAGCCTGGAACGTCGCCGCCACCGGTGAGAATTCCGATGACACCTTTTTTAGTGTTGATGTTAGCCATGACAAAATTCCTCGTTGTTCGTTGAGAATGAGTGAACAGCAATTATCCACAGCCGTGCAGAATTTAGAAAATGAGGTCCGAGTTTGAATCGTTATGAACCCTTTTTTGAAAATGGTGCGGCTGGTCGGACTCGAACCGACAACGGGGAAAACCCCAGTGGATTTTAAGCCCACCGCGTATGCCAATTTCGCCACAGCCGCACCGGCGACGCGGCCCCCAGAGAATATCACGCGCGGAAACCATCCTCATAACTTGTCGCCGCACTCCAACGCGCCGACCATGCTCCGTCACAACCAGTAATTCGTCACAATTATTTAAGAATGTTCACGCCACCTTACCGTTCTTACCTTAAGATTCTCCGCGGACATTCATAGACCATCCCGCACCGGCGATTATCCGCTCTTGGAGGATTCAGTGTCTGCTCAAGAACAATTTGACCTGCTGGTAATCGGTTGCGGACCTGCCGGCGAAAAAGCAGGCGCTCAAGCCGCCTATTTCGGCAAGCGTGTCGCCATCATTGAACGCGCCAAGCATACCGGCGGCAGTTGCATCAACACCGGCACCGTCCCCAGCAAAACGCTGCGCGAATCCGCCCTTTATTTTTCCGGGCTGAAGCAGCGAGGCCTTTACGGCATTGACTACTCGCTGAAAGAAAATCTCACCGTGAACGACTTCATGCACCATGAACGCGAAGTCGTCGAAATGGAACGTAAGCGCATTCTCAAAAACCTCGCGCTGCATCAGATCGAGCTCATTAGCGGTCAGGCAACTTTTGAGGACGCCCACACTATTACAGTTTCCGCCACGGATGGCACGCGCCGTCTGCGCGGGGAAATTATTCTCATCGCCAGCGGTTCCAAGCCTCATCGCCCGCCGGAAATCGCTTTCGATGACATCCATACCTTTGACTCCGACACTTTTCTTCAAATGGACCGCATCCCAAAAAGTCTTGCCGTCATCGGCGGCGGAGTAATTGGCTGCGAGTATGCCTCTATCTTCATGGCTCTCGGAGTGGCGGTCACGCTGGTCGACGGCCGTGATGTGCTTTTGCCCTTTCTTGACACCGAAATTTCCGAGCGCCTTCGCGAACGCTTTACCGAGCTAGGAATGCAATTCTGGTTCAATGAGCGCCCCGTCAAAGTTGAAAACTCCTCTTCCGGAGCGCGGCTCACTATGAAAAGCGGCCGCGTCTTGGAAAGCGAAGCCGCTCTCTTTGCTGCGGGGCGACGCGCCGCTGTCGATAGCCTCGAATTGCCAAAAGTCGGCTTAAGCATCAACGATCGCGGCTACATCCCTGTCGACCAGCACTACCGCACCAGCGTTCCAAATATTTACGCTGCTGGAGATGTCATCGGCTTTCCCGCACTCGCTTCCACTTCCATGGAGCAGGGTCGCGTGGCCGTGTGTCACGCCTTCGGCCTCAAATACAAACAACGCGTGGCGTCTCTTCTCCCTATGGGCATCTACACCATTCCAGAAATTTCCGCAGCCGGAGAAACAGAAGCATCCTGCAAAGAAAAGAAAATCGATTACGTTGTTGGGCGCGCTCACTACGCAAACAACGCACGTGGCCACATAGCCGGCGATACAACCGGCTTGTTGAAGTTGATCTTCGCGCGCGCCGACAAAAAACTTTTGGGTGTCAGCATCATAGGAGAAAACGCTACCGAGCTCATTCACATCGGCATGATGGTGCTCGACCGCGGTTTGACCATCGACGAATTTATCGAGCAGGTCTTCAATTACCCGACCTTGAGTGAAACCTACAAATATGCTGCCTACGACGGCTTGGGTAATCTCGCAGGTCACAAGCTTCGCGAAGGCTAGCGCCGCCGACTACGTTCTGGCATTCTGTCGCGGGACTCCATTGTGAAACCATTTTTTATTTTTCTTTTCCTCATGCTCCTCGCCAGTGCCGGTATTTGCCTAACCATTGCTGCTCGCGAGGACTCCTCGATAAGCAGCGTTGCGCCGCCACCCGGGACGTACCTGGGATTCGATCGCGATCTCTATCCCGGCGAGGCCGCTTTTTCGGCACTGCGAAAAACATTTGCGTTCACTGGCTATTGGCTCAGCCCCCCTCCAACAGAAAAAACAACTACATGGATCGGCAAACGCGATTTTTTGCGCAACTCCGGATTTGGTTTTTTGGTCCTATTTCGCGGGCGAGACAGCCACGAATTCAGGAAAGCCTCTGACGGCCCCGCGAAGGGTTCTCTGGAGGCTAAGGCAACAGTAGCCGCTGCCAAAAGAGAGGGCTTCCCCGCTGACACAATCATTTTTCTCGATATAGAAGAGGGAGGCCGCCTTTCAGCGACCTATCACGCTTACCTGCACGCTTGGTTTGATGGTTTAACCCGTAGCGGATACCGTGCAGGCGTTTATTGCTCCGGGATGCCCGTCAAGGAATCGGGCGGAGTTACCATTCTGACCTCCGACGACATTCGCGCTAACGCCGAATCGCGCGAATTCGTATTTTTCGTATTTAATGACGCTTGCCCGCCATCCCCAGGGTGTGTGTTCCCCAGTGAAGCGCCTGCGCCCTCTTCCAGCGGCGTCGCCTACGCTCAAGCCTGGCAATATGCCCAGTCGCCGCGCCGCAAAGAGTTCACCGCCCGTTGCCCCGCCGGCTATCACAAGAATGGCAATTGCTACATCCCCGGTGATACTTCCTACACGTGGGAACTGGATGCGGACACTTCGTCTTCCGCCGATCCTTCAAACGGCGCCCGCCCGTAATTCGATGTCTATTTATCTTCTGACGCGCTGCAATGTAGGTTGCTATTGCCGCATGACTACGCGAATGCCGCGCCGCCAACTTTCCGTCAAGCCAACGTGAACCACTTCGATTTGTGGCGACAGCGCATCCAGCAAAATGCTGGTCACCGGATGGAAACGCAAGGCGGGAGTGACCAGATAAACCAGTGGCGGCACGTCTTGAATTTCCACACCCGGCCGTAGCTGCGAAACTCACCAAGCTCCAACTGGCGACGCACCCGTAGCCAGTAGTCCGCAGCCTGTAAGGAAAGGTGGATGTGCTCGCTGGCTTTTGATTCCAGAACCGCATGGCGACCGGTTCGCGTGATAGTGAGCACATCTATGATGCCGTGCTCCGCGCCGCTGCCCGTAAACACTTGAGCATAGACAAAGCGAGAATCCAGAACGCCATCCACCCGCGTGACGTCATTCCGCACCAGACACTCAAGCCAGCGTTCCGCTTGCGCGCGATATAGAGGATGGCGCGTAGCGGATGCGAGCGGATGCCGGCGCACTTCCAGATCCTGCATCATGCGTTCGAACGCCTCCGGGTAGCAGGAGTCAGTTCTTCGCGCATATCGCTGCAGCCAAAAAAATGGCGCCGTCATCCCAGCGTGCAAACGCAAGCCCGCGATAACGCAAAACTACCTCACGTGAGGTAGTGCACGGATGCACTGGCCAGAACTCGCTTCAAACGTTGGCAAAATTCTTCGCACCATAATTCCCGCGCAGACCGCCCGAACTCGATGCGCACAAACTCCAGGCGATCGGGGCGAGAATGCCCAAAGCCACGGCCAGAACCAGCCGGGCGTCTGAGTGATCGGTTATCGCAATAACCCGGCGGGTAAGGTTGTATTGTTCGGACCAGATGTGTAACAGGGCTTATCGTCCGAACCGCGTACTTGCCAGGAGAGTTTGGACAGCGGCGCGAGGCGGCCGCCATTTTCACAAAGTTCCGCCGCACCGGCGGAAGCAAATTCCCGAAGGCTAGCTTCCGTTCTGCAGCCAATTCCAGACAAACATTATAGGGAAATTAAGTACTTTAATCGATATCATTTTGAGGGCGCGAATTGCACCGCCGTTACCTTGATAACTGGCTGCCGCATGTTCCAGGCCGAGGAAATGTGCTCGAACGAAACTTCAAATTCGCGATGATCTCCGGGAGGAATGTGCGGGCCCGGAGGGCCAAATAAGCTCCGCGTTTCACGCTGCGCGATCTGATTGAGATCGTCGTAAAATTCGATCGTCAACTCCACGCTGTCCAGCGGACGATCGCCACCATTAGTGATTTCTCCGGAGATCGTAGTGACTTCCTGGTGCAGGAAATTTTCCGCGCGGCTTATCTCAAGGTGATCCACGCCAACCTTGGATATATAAGCACGCTCATCCGCCCCCAGTGCACTTTGCGATCCCGTTCCGGCCGGCTGACCCCTCTTCGAGGATTCGCGCCATAGAAAAAATGCCAGCAGCAGAAACACTATTGAGACCGCCAGGACAACAAGCCGGCGCGTTTTGCCGGTGCTTTGGTCATCCTGCGACGGTGGAATTGAAAATGAGGTCGACATGACTTGAGAATTTAGTCCGCTAGCAACCTATCGTGCCGAATCCCCAGGCTTAGCGCCCAATCAGCAGGCGCTGCACCAGCGCCTCAGGAAGTTTCGCTTTGCGCATACGCTGCTGCACAGCGGCTATATCGTACTCCACACGCCAGAACTCCACGGTTTGATGTTCTAGATCGGCGATGGCAAAAGCGGCCCGCGGATCCGCGTCGCGCGGCTGCCCGACGGAGCCCGGATTCAACAAATATCTGCGCGGCGGCTCCAGACGCAAAGGCGCGAACGACTCGTTCATTCGCGGATGAATCTGCAAAACCTCCAGCTTGGAATTTAGATAGGAAAATCCGCCCTGGTGGTGAGTGTGGCCAAAAAACGTCACTTCCGCGGTGGAATCGAGGAGTCCTTCTAGAGCTTGCGCAGGAGTGAAAACATACTCGTCCTCATCTTGAAAAGCTCCATGCACGAGAACGATGCCGTCGCTGGTGACCGGCCCTCGAGGCAGATTTGTCAGCCATGCCAGGTGCTCAGGTTCTAGCGCGCTATTGCTCCAGTCAACCGCAGCTTTAGCCACCGGATTGAAATCATCGGCAACCATGACTCCCGAGATAGCTTTGTCATGATTGCCACGGATAGTCTCCGCCCCTAATTCACGAAGCCGGGCCGTCACCTCGTTAGGATCGGGCCCATAACCGACCACATCGCCCAGGCACACGGATCGATCCCACCGGTCCTTGGCGGCTTGAAGCACAGCTTCAAAAGCAGTCATGTTCGCGTGAAGATCGCTGAGAACGAGAATCCGCATCAATGGCCCCAAAAAAAGTGCACTTGAGTATAGATGAAGAGGCTTAACGATGCACGAAGCGGAATTCAAATTGAGAATGTTTTCGCATTGTTGCGCTGTGGTAAAAAATCGCGCATGTACCCATGACAACTTGCGAATCTACAGCCCATTTCAGATGGGCGCAGTTCTAAAGTGACACGTTTTACAAAATGTTTACCCCGTACGGCGCAACAATTGCACACTTTGCAGCGCAATCCCATTTTCGCAAACCCAAAATGGCCCATGTTTACGCAACATTTTTGCAGCTTCTTCGGTAATGTGCGAAACATTCGCAGGGATGCATTCGTCTATACCAGTGCAGCTGTTTCGGGGCTGCTCCAGGTTAGATATGAAAACCCCGCGGTGGCAGCCGCGGGGCAATGACACGCAGTCATTCCGGCCGTTAGTCCAGGAAGTAGAGGTGTCTGGCGGCGAGACTACTCGCCCTTACTCTGCGTGTCAACTGTCTTGCCGACAGCAACAGCTCGTGCGGCTGACTCGATTCTCTAAAGGGAGTATGACACGCATGAAAATCCAATCATTGGTACGCAGCGCCGCATTCGTTGCCGCCCTAGTGGCCTCAACAATGCCGGCTTTCTCCAAACCGTTAGCTAAGACCATCAATTTTTCTCAAAACGCAAAAGTCGGTAAGGCCGATTTGAAAGCCGGCGAATACCGTTTACTGATTGACGGTAACAAAGCAACGGTAATCAAGAACAAGACCACCGTTGCGGAATCCGAAGGCCGCTGGGAAGATCGCGACGCCAAATCAAATTACGACGCAGTGCTGCTTGGCGATAACGGACAAGTAAAAGAAGTCCGTTTTTCCGGTCAAAAGCGCGTCTTCATCCTCAGCGAGTAACGAAGAAGGCCAATGACTCTTCTCAATCGAGACGATAGGGAAGTGGACGCATGTTTACTTCCCTTTCGCTCTTTCTGATTTTCACCTTAAGTCTCTGCGCCTACATTGCATTTGAATTGCCGCCCGCGCATTCAAGGTCGTAACTTTCAATTCCCTTCCTCGGCACTTCAGCGGATTAGCATGCAGTCGCCATAGCTGCAGAACCGGTACCCAGCTTCCAGGGCGTGACGATACGCGGCCAAAATTCGTTCACGCTCGGAGAGCGCGCAAACCAGAGCCAATAACGTCGATCGCGGCAGATGAAAGTTGGTGAGTAGTGCGTCAACTACCCGAAAGCGAAATCCGGGCGTAATGAACAGACGCGCTTCCCCTTTCCCAGCTGCCAGGAGTTGACCAGAATCTGTTTCAGTTACACGAAGGGCCGCAGCTTCTAGAGTACGCACGGTGGTTGTGCCCACTGCCAGGATGGGGCGCCCGGCACTTTTGGCACTACAGATTCGCTCCGCCGTTTTGGCCGGAATCTCGTACGCTTCGCTGTGCATCACATGCGCTTCCAATGTTTTCGTCCGAATGGGCTGAAAAGTACCCAGCCCGACGTGCAGCGTCAGCTCGCAAATCTCAATTCCACGCTCTCGAATCTTTCCGAGGATTTCCGGTGTGAAATGCAGCCCCGCGGTGGGAGCGGCGATCGCGCCGGGTTGGCTGGCGAAAATGGTCTGGTAACGTTCGCGGTCAGAAGCATCGTCGAGGCGATCGATGTACGGCGGTAGTGGAAGGTGACCCAGTCGGTTAATCTCCTCGCTCACTGCAGCACCCTTGCCAGCTGAGAAACGCAAGGTACGCTGGCCCTGATTGCCATGCGCGATTACTTCAGCTGTAAGTTCGCCGCCGAATTCCACTCGTTGGCCAACATGAAGCTTTTTGCCTGGCCTAACTAGTGCCTCCCAAGTGACGTCATCCAGCTGGCGCGATAACAACATTTCGATCTCACCTTCGGCCGGCGGAGATTCCTTTATGCCGTCCGCGGCAGCAGGCTCCACCCGTCGTCCCAGCAGCCTCGCAGGAATAACGCGGGCGTTGTTCACCACGATAAGTTCATCTCCACGTAGAAGACCCGGCAGATCTGCGAATAAGCGATCTTGATCGCTGCCAGAAGCACGATCCAACACGAGCATCCGCGAGGCATCACGACTTTTTAAGGGGTATTGCGCGATTTGCTGGGCGGGCAGGATATAGTCGAATTCGGAGAGTTGCATGACATGCCAAGTTTAACAGGCTCGCAAAGTCTTGGCTGATTCGTATCAGCAAGGAACAAACACATAGTAATGTTCAGAATTCTTATAATATTGATAATAAGCTACATATTCTTACGAATATTCGACTATTGACAATGATAGACGCAGATTGTATCATGCGCTTGCAGTCACATTAATCACCAATATTGGAAGCTTGCTCACATGGCTAATTTGAACCGTTTTGAACCTTTCCGGGGCACACCCACGCTTCATGAGCAACTGAACCGCATGTTTGGCGAGGGCTACAATCGCCAGGAGGAATCCAACCTCACGACTTGGGCACCCGCAGTCGATATTATGGAAACCGAGCATGAATTGATCGTAAAAGCGGATCTGCCGGACGTCGATCCCAAAGACCTCGACATTCGCGTGGAAAACAATATATTGAACATTCGTGGCGAGCGGAAATTCGAAAAACAGGTGAACGACGGCAACTACCTGCGCGTCGAACGGGCCTATGGCTCATTTGCGCGGGACTTCTCGCTGGCTAATACCGTCAACACCGAAGCAATCAAGGCCGACTATCAGAACGGCGTCCTGACACTGCATATTCCGAAGCGCGAGGAAGCCAAGCCCAAGCAAATTAGAGTGAACGTCGGCACGCAGGCAACCGGCACCTCGCAACGAGCACTCAGACAGCCACCGCGGCCGCTGCAGCAGCTAAGTAAGAGAGCGATAGCAGCATACATTTGGGCTTGAGTTAGAGGGCTGG
>DASYJM010000358.1:0-6802 GCA_035996445.1 Candidatus Acidiferrum sp.
GCCAAACAAATCGTGCCAATAAGCTCCAATCGCAATTCCCAAGGCTAGCATTCCCCATTTGAACAATCCGGTCTGCCACCATTTCAACGTGAACGTCTTGAAAATATTCATGCGCGCATCTCTCTTCGTAAGATCATCCATAATTCTCCCTTGGTTTCAAACTGCAGATTACCGAACTGCCGCTTCCCACGTCACGGTACTCCTCGACAATGTCAATCTTCATGCCGCTTGATAAAAATGGCCCAATGCCACGACGCTTTAGCACGTAAACGCCGGCGGCGGGAGGCCGGGCCACACCTTGCGCGTCGGCTCCATGGATGACCACAACTTGAGGCTGCCTCATCCTTGCGTCTTGTGCAAGGGTGGGCACCACGAATCTGTCTCCCGTGGGATTCTTAGAGTGCGGATAGTGTCGAGGGCCAAGTTCCTCGAACCCCAGCTCTTGGCAGCATCGTGCCTCTTCCGTGGTGCTCCAAGTGTGGGAGACCCCCCCGACGTCACCTTCAGGAATCAGGACATCGTATTGAGAGTTTCCGAGCGATGCGATCAAGTGTCCAGCTGGATGGTTCGCGATGCACTAAGGGCACGTTGACCGCGCGAGGTTTCAAACATAGATTGCCCATAATGCTTTCTAAGCCTCCGCGTTTTTAGCGGATGCTTCCAACCTCGGGCCCCTCAGGCCCAATACGTAATTCTGCTCACACGAGCAGGACGACGGTCAGCTATCGCGGGCCAGGCCTGCGACCGAGTGGCATCAAGTACGACGCCATCGTCTCTCAACAAACCGGCGTCAACCGGAGTGTGTCTGGCCAGCAAAGGAGTGTTCGAAATGAAAAGATGGAACGCAAAGAGCGTAGCTTTGCTTGTTGCCCTTGGGATCACGGCAATCGGGGCGTGGGCTCAAAAGGACCCAGGCCCGCGACCGGGTACCGCCGGAGGTGGCGGGCCTTACCCCGCTCTCAACGCCAATGAACAGAATTTCTTTAACCAGGCATTTCTGCGGTTCCGGGAAGTGAACTCCGTCTCGGGAACCATTGAGCCAGGAAATGGCCTGGGGCCGACGTTCAATGGCAACAGCTGCGCGATGTGCCACGCGCAGCCAGCGATCGGCGGCGCCGGTCCGGGCTCGATCAGTCCCCAGAATCCGGTTCCGAATCCGCAGGTGTCGCTCGCTACTCTTGATGGAGCCAGCAACTCCGTCCCTTCGTTCATCACCCCCGACGGTCCGGTACGCGAGGCGCGGTTCGTCCGAAATCCAGACGGCTCGCTCGATGGCGGCGTTCATGGCTTGTATACGATTGCCGGCCGCACTGATGCGCCGGGCTGCACTCTGGCGCAGCCGGATTTCGTCAAGCAGGTTGCTGCCAGCAACGTGATCTTCCGCATCCCAACTTCCCTTTTCGGGTTGGGCTTGGTGGAGAACACGCCCGATGCTGCTCTGCGGGCTAACCTAGCTGCGACGCGAGCCGCCAGGTTCCAACTCGGTATCGACGGCACCTTCAATACGAACGGCAACGACGGTACCATCACACGGTTCGGCTGGAAGGCTCAGAATAAGTCGCTGCTGCTCTTCGCCGGCGAAGCCTACAATGTCGAGCAGGGCGTCTCGACTGAACTATTTCCCAATGAACGCAGCGCGGTACCCGGTTGTGTGTTCAACACGACACCCGAGGATTCGAGCAACATTCTGAACGGCAATCCGGCCAGTCCCAATTTCGGCACGCTCATAGGTACGGTGTCGGATATGTTAGCGGATTTCGAGAATTTCGCCGTGTTCATGCGGCTTTCGGCACCCGCCACTCCCGCGCCTCCGACTCCATCCACGCAGAACGGTTCGAACCTGTTCAACAAAGTTGGCTGCGCTCTGTGCCACTCGCCATCGCTGACCACGGCGGCCTCGGTCTTCACCGGCATGGGCGGAGTGACGTACCAGCCGTACTCGGATTTCGCACTCCACCATATGGGTTCGGGTCTGGCGGACGGTATCAATCAGGGCGCGGCCGGGCCGGATCAGTTCCGCACGGCTCCGTTGTGGGGCGCCGGCCAGCGTCTGTTTTTCCTGCATGACGGCCGCGCTTCTGATCTGTTGGATGCCATTAAGGACCACAGCAGTTCTGACCACGGCATTTCTGGCGATGACGACTGTCGACGCCAACACGATCGCCGGTCAGACCAGCGAAACTGCGGCTCGGAAGCCGACGCCGTGATCCGCAACTTCAAGCTGCTCAGCCCGTCGCAGATTCAAGACATCCTGAACTTCCTGCGCTCGCTGTGAACCTGCGGCTGGGGAGCGCGCAACTCCCCAGCCCAATCTTGCTCTGCGATCAGAAGCAGAGCGAACGAACACGTTGAATGCGGCTGGGTACATTCCGAAGTGTAAGTTCTGCCATGAGAGTTTTGACTGGTCCAAAGACCCCTACAAGGGGCAGCGAAAGAAAGGAACCTATTTTCTGAACATAGGTGCAATCCGACGCTCATCCGTACCGGCTCAGGCGATGTAGGTGGAGACCACTCCAAACACATCCGGTCAAATTGGCCCGTGCCACTTTAGAGATTCCGAACTTGCGTCGCCATCCGGTCAAGCTGATTAGCGATTTTCTCCGTCGCCTTGCGTACACCGATTCTCCGCGGGCGGCTTTCAAATACTCTTGGCTGCCCGTTTCTTGGCTGAGAGCGGAGCACGCGCTTGGGAGTTGGCCGCCACCGCGGCGCGGATGAGTTGTTTGAAGGCAGCTTCGTTGATCTTCTCCCCTTCGCGGAGGTCGATCGCACGCCTCGTGTTCCCTTCCAGGCTGGAATTGAAGAGTTTCTTTGGGTCTTCGATGGAGGCTCCGCGAGCAAAGGTGAGCTTCACGACCTGCTTGTACGATTCCCCTGTGCAGACGATGCCGTCATGGGACCAGACGGGGGTGCCGGGCGACGCGGCCTTCACCCATTTCCACTCCTCCTGGATGCCGGGGTCGGCATCGTGGATGAGTTGACGGACATGAGCGAGGGTCTCTCCTCTCCAATCCCCCAGCTCTTCAATCCGCTTGGTAATGTTCGCTGAAGCGGCCTCGCTATCCTGACGACTTGTCGGCTTCATGCTAATCATCGAATCCCTTTCCATTAAGAATTTAAGGCACACATTTTTCAATCCTTGACGTGCGATTTTTGGATTGTTGGGTGCAGAAAAACAAACAAGGTATGCTCTTTGCCGTCGTGGCGTCAATGCACGAAATGCAGATTCGCAAAATGCCGCGAAGAGTTGGAACCGGCTGCTTCAAAACGGCCGAAAATGGGGAGCTAGATCTAAACCTTCGGGGTATTTTATTTCAGGAGCTTATTCTCGCCAGCATCCCAAATGAGATGCGATATTAGCCACGTTCCGTCTGCCTGCCGCTTTAGCAGAAAAAGAAAGCTGCTGCTGTTTTGCCAGGTCTCTGAAGTACCCTTGTTTTCGGTCCTCCACTCAACGTCACTGTTACCGCGCGCATAGGCGAGTGTTTGGTTGCCGCCCACTTCATCCAGGTTCTGAACGAACTTCGTAATCGTTGTCTTGGTCGGGCTCTCGGGCCACCAGTATCGCTTGATGGCAGTCATCCCTACGATTGGACGACTGCCATGAGCAGGCATTAGTACCCCATCCTGGGAAAATGTGGAGAGCACTCCGCTCTCGTCGTTCGCGAGCCAGGTTGTCCGATAGCGCTCAAGTACCGTCCTGATCGCGGTGGAATCTTCTGGGGGCAGGACTTGCCCTGGTTCCCGCGCAGATGCAAGGTTCGTGAACAGCAGGCAGACAGCAAGCAACGCCACTACGGAACGTTGAAGATCGGATTTCATCGGCGGCCTCAGCTCACGGTTAGACAGCAAGTCTTCGAGAAAGTTAGCGTAATCAATCCTGGCGGGAGCCGGGTGCCCACTCATACGCACTCCGCGATGATTGGGTCTCGGGCGCGACGTCGATATCCAGGCCCCAACAGCACTGCCAAAGTGGCCCACTTGTTCGCAAAGCATCGCGGATAAACGGGGCACCCTACCTGTTCGGATCAATCTTCTACGTTCCAGTGTCAGCGGCGGTCTTCGGGGGGAATTCCCCAGTTCGGCATGATTTCGGCAAAGGAATATGCCACTAAACCCGACTTTTGTCGTCGCCTTTCCCGGAGAGTGAACATGACAGCCAGGAGAAATCCCGTCAAAGCTCCGAGAAATCCTTCCGTAATCGAGAGGCTGTTGAATGTACGCAGACCCTGGCCGGTCAGAAGGAATCCTGTATACGCCATCGTCGCCGTCCATACAATCGCACGAACCTTCATGGCAGCCTCATATCTCGGTTGCGGAGCGGGGATTTCCACCTCTCTGCTTCTGGCTTTCACATCTTTGATGTAGCACTCGGGATGAGCAAATCGAGCTTGAACGAGGCTGGATGCTATGGCGTTGGTCGGCTTATTGCAGAAACAGCAAGCCATGAATTCGGGGGATGGCATGGGCTCAAATCCTTACTGGTAGCCGAAAGTAGCATGCTTGATCGTGGGCGGCAATGACAAAGAATGTCCATTTATAGGGCAGGAATAATATTTCGTTCACATGGCGAATAACAGGCCGGCCCCCCACTCATCGCGCACTCTCCAAGGGCATCGCCTTCGCACGCAATTTCGATATTCAGCCATCACTGCTACTGCCACCGCCGCCCACTCATTCGCACAGTGTCGCGAACGCGTGGGTGCGGCGGTCAGATATCGTTCGCCAGGTCGGCAAAGGATTGTGCGTAACTCTATTTCGAAGGTATGAGATCGAACTTTCCCGAAGCTTCCTCGTAAAAGAGCGCGCCTTCCTTCTTGTCACCGCCGCTCCAATGTTTGTGGCCACCAGGAACTCGGATGAAATCTCCGGGCCCCACCCGTTTCTCGCCCGCATCATCCTTATATAGATAAGCGCCTTTGATAACGACGATCCAGACATCGTTCGTGTGACTGTGCATCCCGGCGTCGTATCCCGGATCGAATTTCGTGAACGTCCCATGCACGCCTTTTTCCGGATTGCCCCAAAGAGTCGCCATGGAGACCCCTCCCTGTGGACCGGCCTTAAAATCCGCCTTATCTGCAGCCGCATAAATGACCTGCTTTGCCTTGCCGCTCGGCGCAGCTTTCTTCTGAGCCTGCACAAAACCTGTTGTCACCACAATGATAATGATCAAGGCCCCGACACCCGACACGATGAGTGATTTCTTCATTTCGTCTGCCTCCGTATATTTTTCAGCCGAGATTTCAATTTTGCTCGCCCGGCGGCAACCGTTATACACCCTGATCCCCTGATTTGTGGGCAAAATTCCGGTAACGGAATCGGGTACGGCCGGGTGCTTCACTCGTCGTGAAATTTGCCGGGTGCCCATCCTTGCGCGGCCTTTTTTCGCAAGGGTGGGATTTCCACGGTCGCCCGCAGGTGGGCCACATCAACCTTGGATGAATTAAAACTGGCCCATCCGCCTATTTCGAGTTTTGCAACGGATGAGATTTCGGGGCCGTCGGGGGCGTCGGTGGCACCGGGCGGGTCTTCGCCTCATAGAAGAGAAATGCAAGACAAAAGATGATAGAAAGTGCCGCGATATACAGCCACATCGGCCTTCCTGTGCGTCCCCCGGGAACAATCATCGTCGATATCTCATGGCTACGCCACCATGCTTTTTCCATTCTGACCTCGTCGCTGTTTCCGGATAATCCCGCACATCAACCTTGCTTCGCGAGTCATAAATTCTCCGTGGACACTGTAGATAGGTCGAAATTCGACCATCACCTTGGAGGCGGCAACGTATCGCTTCTTCAAGGTTGTCGTTCCGCTTTTTGATGAGCGGAGTCGGAGTATGACTAGGCGGCTCGGCTCATCTCCACAGAACTCTTCTTGCCAGATCACGCCTAAGGCCAGCGGAATCGTGGTGAGGCCTCCGACCAACGCGAGAGCCAATCCGGCGGCTTTGCGTTGATCATTGCTTAGCCGACTGGAAAGCAACAGGCCAAGCCCAGCGCCCAATGCAACGCGCGTTCCCGCGATAAGTATGATCTCGGCAAGGGTAAGCTTTCGTTCCATCATTTTTCCAACTCCTTTCGTTCCCCGCACTGTACTCGGGGACAACTTCCTCTAGGTTGCGTCATCCAATTCGATGCCAGTAGCCGGATTCAGGACTACAAGCGAAATTCACTATATTGATAACCGCGGGTGCCATTCATCGCGCCCTTTGCGGATAAGCTGGTTTCGCGGACACGATATGCACGCTTGACCTCCCATTTCTTCAGGCGTAGGATTCACGCGGGTTTGTGTTAACGGGGTGAACCTTCCTCTCGCTCCGCTCTTTGCGTTTTTGTTCGCAAGTCATCAGTCGAAATACAGTCGAAATTATTGTTGCGGTCAGGAAGTAAACGGCCACACTCCGCAATTCGTGTGTGCATATGTGACGAGCGATGTGCCGACAACTGTTGTCGGGTTCGTGAATCTTGCCTTGAAGTCGAGGGGAACGGTGAACCAGCTATTCCAAGTTAAAAGATATTTGGCGCTGTTCGCGGCGGCCATGGTGGCATTGCTTCTACTGCGCTCGCTGAGCGCACCGGAAAGTAGTGCATCGGAAATACCTGCAAAATTTCCAACCATGCGGCCAGTATCGCTACTCGACACTGAACTAATTCCGCGCACTCCGGAGCGCTTGGCTCGCGGGAAATATTTGGTCGAGGGATTACTGCAATGCCCGGCGTGCCATTCGGAAAATGACTTCAGCAAGCGTCCCGTCGAAGTACTTCCCGGCAAGAAATTGGGTGGCTCCGTATTTCCGAAC